>DASVGI010000048.1:0-14017 GCA_036379595.1 Casimicrobiaceae bacterium
CACCGTACTTCTTCGACAAGACCGACGTGATCGCCGCCGTCAGCGTCGTCTTCCCGTGATCCACGTGCCCAATCGTCCCCACGTTCACGTGCGGCTTCGTACGCTCGAATTTGCCCTTGGCCATGATCGCGATTCCTAAGCTTCCTCGTTGAATCCTTCTGCGGTGGTGGTGCCCATGGTGCGGATTGAACGCACGACCTCTCCCTTACCAAGGGAGTGCTCTACCACTGAGCTACATGGGCGTGCTGTCCGTACCGTTGCGTCCTTCGATCGCGGGGCTCGTCTGGAGCGGGTGAAGGGAATCGAACCCTCGTCGTAAGCTTGGAAGGCTTCTGCTCTACCATTGAGCTACACCCGCGCGTCCCCAGGAGTGGAGGGGGAAGGATTCGAACCTTCGAAGGCAGAGCCGGCAGATTTACAGTCTGCTCCCTTTGACCGCTCGGGAACCCCTCCGTCGAAACGTGCGATTCTAGCAGTCGCCGTGCCACCCGGTCAAACGAGCGCTGCCGCGCGCGCCCGAGCGGATCCGCCGAGACATTGTCTTTATAATCATCGGTCTGGAGCACGACCGCCAGGAATCCATCGTCGCCGCGAGCGCTCGCCGCTCGCCACGCGAAGCCATGCTCCTCCACCCCCACGCAGGAGGGCGCCATGGGCTGCTGTCACGCCGATTTCGCATTGACCGAAGGATCGGATCGCGGTTTCACCGTCGGCATGCCGACGTTCACGTTCGGGCCGGGCGTTCTCGCCGAGGCGGGCCCCAACGCGGTCGAGCTCGGATTGCGGCGCGTCGCGCTCTTCACCGATCGCACGCTCGCGGGCGGCGAGCACGTCGCGAAGGTGAAAGCCTCGCTCGCTGCGGCGAAGGTCGATACCGTCGTCTACGACGAGGTCTCGATCGAGCCGACCGATCGATCGCTGCAGGCCGCGGCAGACTTCGCGCGCGAGACGCGCGCCGACGGCTACGTGTCGGTCGGCGGCGGTTCGGTGATGGACACCTGCAAGGCGGCAAATCTCTACGCGACGCAGCCCGCCGAGTTCATGACCTACGTCAACGCGCCAATCGGCGGCGGACAGCGCGTCCCCGGCCCGGTGAAGCCGCACATCGCCTGCCCGACCACCTCCGGAACCGGCTCGGAAACAACCGGCATCGCGATCTTCACCCTCGCCTCGATGAGCGCGAAGACCGGGATCATCTCGCGCCGGCTGACACCGACGATCGCGCTGGTCGACCCCGACGTCACGCGCACGCTGCCGGCGAACGTCGTCGCGTCGACCGGGTTCGACTGCATGAGCCACTCGCTCGAAGCGATGACCGCGCGGCTCTATCCGCGCAGGCTGAACCGCGCGCAGGGCGTCGATCGACCCGTGTCGCAGGGCGCCAACCCGTTCTCCGACGCGCTCGCGCTGCAGGCGCTCGACGCGGTCGGCAGGTTCCTCGTGCGTGCGGTGCGCGACGCGGGCGATACCGAAGCGCGCACCGAGATGATGTATGCGGCGATGCTGTCTGGCATCGCGTTCAACGCCTCGGGCTGCCATCTGCCGCACGGCCTCTCGTATGCGGTGTCGGGCCTGATCCGTGACTGGCACGTCGACGGCTATCCCGCCGGACGCAGCCTGCTGCCGCACGGGATGTCGGTCGTGCTCAACAATCCTTCGGTGTGGCGCTACACCGCTCCCGCGCATCCGCAGCGCCACCTCGACTGCGCGCGGGCGCTCGGTGCCGACACGCGCGGGGCGGCGCCCGCTGATGCCGGCGACGTGCTCGCCGGACGCGTGGTCGAATTGATGCGCGCAGCGGGTATTCCGAACGGCCTCGCGGCGCTCGGCTTCGGCGACGCCGACCTCGACGCGCTGGCGACCGGCGCCGAGCCGCAGTATCGCGTGATCAAGAACGCCCCGGTCGACGTCGACCGCGACGCGATCAAGCGGCTGTTCCGCGACGCGCTTCGCTATTGGTAGGCGCCGTATCGGGAAGCGCCTCGTTGGCCGCCCCGTCCGCCGCGCGCACGACGCGTGACGCCGGCAGCCGGATCGAGAACGTGCTGCCGCGCCCGAGCTCGCTCTCGATCGCGAGCTCGCCGCCGTGGCGCAGCGCAACGTGTCTGGCGATCGCGAGCCCGAGGCCGGTGCCACCGGTCGCGCGCGAGCGGCTGCGATCGACGCGGTAGAAGCGCTCGGCGAGGCGCGACACGTGCTCCGCCGCGATGCCGATGCCGGTATCGGCGACCGAGAACACGCCGCTGCCGTCGGCCGCGATGCGCCAGGTCAAGCCGACGCGTCCTCCGGACGGCGTGTAGCGAATCGCGTTGCTGACAAGGTTGCCGAACGCGCTCGCGAGCTCGTCGCGGCTGCCGTGAATGATCGCCGGCGCGCCGGGATCGACGTCGATCGCGTGCTGGCCACGTGACAGGAGCTTCGCGTCCGCGACGGTCGAGCGCATCAGCGGCGCGAGCTCGAAGGCCTCGTCGACCGTCGGATGGTCCTCGCTCTCCAGCGCCGAAAGCGTGAGAAGGTCGGCGACGAGCCGCTGCATGTTGTGCGCCTGCTCGCCCATCAGCCCGAGGAAGCGCGCGCGCTGGGCAGGATCGAGCTCGAGGTCCTGCAGCGTCTCGACGAACCCGGCGATGACGGTGAGTGGGGTCTTCAGCTCGTGCGACACGTTGGCGATGAACTCGCGGCGCATGCGCGCGACCGCTTCACGCTCGGTCACGTCGCGCACCATCAGAAGCTTGCGCCCGGCGGCGAAAGGAACCAGCTGCAATGCGAGCATGCGGCCAGTGTCGCGTCCCGACGTAACGAGTGCGACGTCGACGAATTCGCCGGCTTCGAGATAGGCGAGGAACCCGGGCTGGCGCACGAGGTTGACGATCGGCTGCCCGCGATCGCGCGCGACGTCGAGGCCGAGCAGCGCCTCGGCGCGCGCATTGGCGACCTCGATCCGGTCCCCGGCGTCGAGCACGACGACACCATCGGGCATCGCGGCCGCTGCGGTCTCGAAGCGCGCGATCACGTTGCGCAGGTCGCGCTCGTAGACGTCGCGCGCACGAACGCGACGGTGGATCAGCGTGAGCAACGGACCCCACGCGCCGCGCCCGTCGGGGACCCGCGCATCGGATGGCCCCGCCGCCCAGTCCGCAATGCGCGAGAAGTGCCACAGGTGGAACGCGACCACCGCGCCGGCACCGACGGCAAGCACGACGAGCGCCGCGCCGCTCCCGGCCGCCGCGAGCGTCGCGAGCGTGAGCAGCGCCACGGCTGCCGGCCATACGAGGCTCCGGCCGACGAGCCGGCTCATCGCGGCGGAGCGAGGCGATAACCGCTCCCGCGCACGGTCTCGATCATTGCCGCCACGCCGAAAGGCTCGAGCGCGTTGCGCAGGCGACGGATGTGCACGTCGACCGTACGCTCGTCGATGTCGAGGCGATCGGCCCAGACGCGATCGAGAAGCTGCGCGCGCGTATGCACCCGCTCGCGGCGCGCGAGCAGAAAGTGCAACAGCCTGAACTCGGTCGGCGCGAGCGTGACCTCGCGGCCGGCGACCGTCACGCGCTGCGTCGCGGGATCGAGCGCGAGCGTGCCGGCGACGAGAGGCTCGTCCGCAGTCTCCGGCGCACGCCGCCGCAGCACCGACTTGATCCGCGCCATCAGCTCGCGCGGACTGAACGGCTTCGTCACGTAGTCGTCGACCCACACCTCCAGACCGGCAATGCGATCGGCCTCCCCGGCGCGCGCCGTGAGCATGATGATCGGCAGCTCGCGCGTGAGGGAATTCGCGCGAAGCTCCTTCGCGAACGCGAGACCGGAGCGCCCGGGGAGCATCCAGTCGAGCAGCATCAGCGCAGGGAGCCCTTCGGTGAGCCGCTTTCGCGCCGCCTCGACATCGACCGCCTCGCGCACCTCGAAGCCGGCACCCTCGAGGTGCACGCGCAGGAGCTCGCGGATCGCGGGCTCGTCCTCGACGACCAGGATGGCGTTGCGAACGCTTGCAGACGGGTGGCCCGATTGCGTCACGGCTGGGCGATCTCGGCGCGGATCTCGTCGACCGTCGCGTGCCGAACGTCCTTCCCCTTGACGACCTGCACGACTGCCTCGGCGATGTTCTTCGCGTGGTCGCCGATGCGCTCGATCGACTTGGCGATGAAGACGATCTCGAGCGCCGGCGTGATCGTGCGCGGATCCTCCATCATGTAGCTCACGAGCTGGCGCAGGATCGATGCGAACGCAGCATCGACGGCCGCGTCGCGACCGATCACATCGGCCGCCGCGACGACGTCGAGCCGCGCGAACGCGTCGAGTGCCTGCCGCAGCATCATCATCGTCGTGCCTAGCGCCGTGGCGGTATCGTAGATGCGCACCTGCGCGAGCCGCGCATTGGCTCGCGTCTCAATCGCCTTGAAAGCGATCTTCTTCACCTCGTCGCCGATGCGCTCGAGATCGTTGACGATCTTGCTGACGGTGAGAATCATGCGCAGGTCGACCGCCGCCGGCTGGCGCCTCGCGATGATCTGTGCGCATTGCTCGTCGATCGCCATCTGCAGCCGGTTGATCGCCGCCTCGTCGGCGCCGACAGCGTCGATCAGCCCGGCGTCGTCTTCCTTCTCGAGCGCGGCGGTGGCGCGCATCAACTGCTGCTCGACGACGCCGCCCATCGACAGGACGCCGCTGCGGATCGATTCCATCTCGGCGTCGAACTGCTTGTTGGTGTGCTCGGTCATGATCGTGGTCCGCTAGCCGAAGCGGCCGGTGATGTAGTCCTCGGTCTCCCTGCGCTGCGGGCGCAGGAAGATCCGGTCGGTGTCGCCGTACTCGATCAGCTCGCCCAGGTACATGTATGCGGTGCGGTCGGACACGCGGGCCGCCTGCTGCATGTTGTGGGTGACCATGGCGATCGTGTATTCGGCCTTGAGCTCGGTGATGAGCTCCTCGATCTTCGCTGTCGAGATCGGATCGAGCGCCGACGTCGGTTCGTCGAGCAGCAGCACCTCGGGGCGAACGGCGACGGCACGCGCGATGCACAGTCGCTGCTGCTGCCCTCCCGAGAGCGCCGTGCCGCTCTGGCGCAGCTTGTCCTTCGCCTCTTCCCACATGGCCGCCTTGGTGAGCGCCCACTCGACGCGCTCGTCCATGTCGCGTGCCGACAGACGTTCGTACAAGCGGACGCCGAAGGCGATGTTGTCGTAGATCGACATCGGAAACGGCGTCGGCTTCTGGAACACCATGCCGACCCTGGCGCGCAGCAGATTGAGGTCGGTCTTCGCGTCGAGGATGTTCTCCCCGTTGAACATGACCTCGCCGGTCGCGCGCTGATTCGGATACAGCGAATACATCCGGTTGAGGGTGCGCAGCAGCGTCGACTTGCCGCAACCCGACGGGCCGATGAACGCGGTGATCTCGCGCTCGCCGATGTCGAGGTCGATCGCCTTCAGGGCCTGGAAGCCACCATAGTAGAAGTCGAGGCGGCGAATCGATATCTTGGGCGGCCGGCTCGCAGCATCGTCGCGAACGTCCCGCTCGGTACAACGCGCGACCTGATCGGCAGCGTATGCCGGCCGATCGACTTGCGCCGGCGCGAGCGTAGAGATTCGGAAGCTCATTGTCGAATGGGGGGTCAGCGCGGGCCGCGCTGCCGGAATGCGGTACGGGCCAGGATATTCAGCACCAGCACCGTCAGGGTGATCAGGAGCGCGGCGGCCCAGGCCAGCGCCTGCCAGTCGGCGAACGGGCTCATCGCGAACTGGAAGATCACCACCGGCAGATTCGCAATCGGCGCGTTCATGTCGCCGCTCCAGAACTGGTTGTTGAGCGCGGTGAAGAGGAGCGGCGCGGTCTCGCCCGAGATCCGCGCGACGGCGAGCAGCACCCCGGTGATCACCCCGCCGCGAACCGCCTTCAGCGTGACCATCAGGATCACCCGCCACATCGGCGCGCCGAGGGCGACCGCCGCCTCGCGAAGGCTGCTCGGCACCAGGCGCAGCATGTTCTCGGTCGTTCGCACGACCACCGGGATCGCGATCAGCGCAAGGGCCATCGAGCCGGCCCAGCCCGAGAAGTGGCCGACGCGCACGACGTAAACCGTGTAGACGAACAACCCGAGCACGATCGACGGCGCGGAGAGCAGCATGTCGTTGACGAAACGGGTGACCTCGGCGAGCGCGCCGTTGCCGCCGTACTCGGCGAGCCAGATGCCCGCGAGGATGCCGATCGGCGTACTGATCATGGTCGCCGTCGCGACGATCACGACGCTTCCAAAGATCGCGTTCGCGAGCCCCCCGCTCGCACCGGGAGGCGGCGTCATCTGCGTAAAGAGGCTGGCCGAGATCGCATCGAGCCCGCGACCGAAAAGGATGGCGAGGATCCACAGAAGGAACACCATGCCGAGCGCCATCGTCGCGAGCGACATCGCGAGATTGATCCGGTTGACCCACACGCGCCGGCGGTAGATCGCGTGCCGGGCGTCGCTCACGTGCGTGCTCCTTCGCGCCGCGCAAGGCGCGCAATCAGGATGCGCGATGCCGCCAGGACGACGAGCGTCAGCGCGAACAACACCAGCCCCAGCGCGATCAGCGAAGCCCGATGCACCGGGTCCGCGGCCTCGTTGAACTCGTTGGCGAGCGCGGACGCGATCGAGTTCCCGGGCTCGAACAGCGATGCATGAATCCTGAACGCATTGCCGATCACGAACGTCACCGCCATGGTCTCACCGAGCGCCCTGCCGAGACCGAGCATGATGCCGCCGATCGCACCGACGCGCGTGTACGGAAGCACCACGTGCCGCACCACCTCCCACGTCGTGCAACCGACTCCGTAGGCGGATTCCTTGAGCACCGGCGGCACGACCTCGAACACGTCGCGCATCACCGACGCAATGAACGGAATGATCATCACCGCAAGGATCACGCCGGCCGCCAGCACCCCGATCCCGACCGGAGCCCCCTGGAACAACCGCCCGATCAGCCACAGCCGGCCGAGCGTCGCCGTCAGCGCGGGCTGGATGTGGTCGGCGAAGAACGGCGCAAACACGAACAACCCCCACATGCCGTAGATGATCGACGGCACCGCGGCCAGCAGCTCGACCGCCGTGCCGAGCGGCCGCTTCAACACCACCGGACACATCTCGGTCAGGAACAGCGCGATGCCGAAGCTCACCGGAACACCGATGGCGAGCGCGATCACCGAGGTGACCAGCGTGCCGTAAAGCGGGGCAAGCACGCCGAACTCGAGCTTGACCGGATTCCAGACGTTCGTGACGAAGAACGCCGGGCCGAAGCGCTGCAGCGCCGGCACCGCTCCAACCGCCAGCGATGCGATGATCCCGAGGAGCAGCGCCAGCACCAGCACCGCGAAGAACCGCGTCGTCTGCTCGAACAACGGATCCTGCCAGTGCCGGGTTGCTCCGCGCTCCGACCTGGCCACCTGCAGAGTTCGCGAACGGGCCCGCATTGGCTGCGGGTCCGACCCAAACGCTACGTCGCGAGTCGGCATCGATGCGTTCCGACGATCGAGGTCGGCATCATAGCCGTTCGATCATTTCCAGATTGGCGTCCCCGCGGAATCCTTGATTCCGGATTTCCATCCGGCGGTGATCATCTCGACAACGTTCGCCGGCAGTGGCACGTAATCGAGCTCCTCGGCCATCTTCTGGCCGTTGCGGAACGACCAATCGAAGAATTTCAGCGCCTGTTCGCTGCTCGCCCGATGGTTCGAAACCTTGTGCATCAGCACGAACGTCGCACCGGCGATCGGCCAGGTCGTCTTGCCGCGCTGATCGGTGATGATCACGTAGAAGCCTGGCGCGCTCTTCCAGTCGGCATAGGCGGCGGCCGCCTGGAACGACGCAATGTTCGGCTGAACGTAGATGCCCTCGTGATTCGCGACCAGTGCAAAGGCCATCGAATTCTTCTTCGCATACGCGTACTCGACGTAGCCGATCGAGCCCTTGATGCGCTGGACGTAAGCCGCGACACCCTCGTTGCCCTTGCCACCCACCCCTTCCGGCCACGAAACGGCGGTGCCCGAGCCGACCTTGTCCTTCCACTCGGAGCTGACCTTCGACAAATAATTGGTCCAGATGAATGTGGTCCCCGATCCGTCGGAGCGCCGGACGACGGTGATCGGCTCGGCCGGGAGCTTCAGCTTCGGGTTCAACTTCGCAATGGCGGGATCGTTCCAGCTCTTCACACGCCCGAGGTAAATGTCGGCGAGCAGCGTCCCCGTCAGCTTGAGCGCGCCCGGCGCAACTCCTTCGACATTGATCACCGGCACCACGCCGCCGATGATCGCCGGAAACTGGATGAGGCCCACCTTGTCGAGCTCGGCGGCGGTGAGCGGCATGTCGGAGGCACCGAAGTCGATGGTTTTCGCCTTGATCTGCGCGATACCGGCACCCGAGCCGATCGACTGATAGTTGACCTCGGGACCCCCCGCCGCGTGGTAGGCAGCCGCCCAGCGCGCGAAGATCGGGTACGCGAAGGTCGAGCCCGCACCGGTGATTCCGGCGGCGCCGGCCTCGCCGGGAGCACCGCCGGCCGCGAAGGACAGCGCGAGCGCTGCGACAAACGTCGCACGGCGCAGCAAGTTCTGCATCGTTCGTTCTCCTGTCGTCCGGGGTAGGTATCCCCGCGGCAGGCATTGTCGCCGCGCGATATGACAGAACGATGACAGGGCCGGCGTGCGCGACAGCACGCCTGCAAGCAAGACGCCGTAGCTACGGCTTCTTCGGCGTCTGGTACGCGACTTCCTTCTGGAACGGCTTCCAGATGGTTTCGTAGCCGACGAACCCCTTGGCGTTCGGGGCCATCTGGCGCGTCGTGTAGTACGGCGTCTTGCCGTCAGGAACCTTGGTGACTGGCTTTTGCTCGCTCATCGGGCACCTCCATTGGCGTGAATTCAGGACACGGGTCTCAGGAGCGACGGATCGATATCCACGCCGGCAACGATCGCGCCGCCCACCTTCGTCTCTTCGCCCGTCGCGTCGCGCACGCTCAGAATCTCGAGCGTAAAGACGACCTCGCGGCCGCAGAGCGGATTGTTGCCGTCGAGCGTCAGCGTCTCGTTATCGATGCGCGTCACGATGAAGCTTCGCGTCTGGCCCTTGTCGTTCTCCATCAGGATCGAGGTGCCGACCTGCCGATACTCGTCGGGTACGTTGTCGAGGCGATCGGTAAAGACCAGCGACTCGTCTCTCGGGCCGAAGATGCGATTGCCATCGATCGGCACTTCGATCACGTCGCCGGCAGCCCTGCCCTCGAGCTCCTTGTGGACCGAAGGGGCCAGGATCTCGTTGTGTCCGTGAACATAACCCAGCGGGAATTCGACGCGAGTGAGAACGTGCCCCGATTTGCTGTCGGTCACCCGGTAGGTGAGCTCGACGAACTTGCCGTTCTCGATGACTTCACGCATGTCGAATCCGGATGCGGCTGCGTTCACGGCGTCGACGCGCCCTAGAAGATCGACGCCGCGAAGATCCTGACCTCGCCATCCTCGTAGCCGAGAACGAGCCTGCCGAGCCATTCGCCCGGCTTCTTCGTGCTTCGCTGCCGGTAAAGCACCGTCACGTGCTCGCCGCGGCGGATGACGCCGAGATAGTCGGGATCACAGGCGAGGTTCCTCGCGAGCTCGCTGTGGGCGAACTGGTGATTCACCACGACCTGGTTCATCGCAAGCGCCAGCGACCGCGCGAACCCCTTGACGAACTCTCCGTACTTGCCTTCGTTGGAGCATTCGAGGAGATGGCGCCACAGGGGATCGGCGATCGCGCGTATCTCCTCGTCGGTCTTCTCGATGATGTTCAAGCGGGCAGCTTCTGCGCCGGCGCACGACCGCCCGATGTCGCCTCGTCGTCCTCGACCAGGTGGTAGCAGGGAGCCCTCTCCATCATGTATTCGCCGGTGTCCGGATCGCGGCGCGAAACGGTCAGCACGTGCCAGTTCGCGTCGTCCACCTTCATCGCATCGCCGCGGTAATAGTAGCCCGGCCAGCGCGTCTCCTTGCGGAACAGCGTGTGCTGCGTCACGCATTCCGCAGCCCGGTGGCGGTGCTTCAGCTCCCACGCACGCAGCAGCTCGTGCAGATCCTTCGCGGCCACGCTCTCGAGATCCTCCTCCATGATCGCGAGCTTCTTGAGGCAGATGTTCAAGAGCTTCTCGTTCGTCATGTAACCGACCGTATAGCCGCCGCAATACTCGTCCATCAGCTTCTGCAGCCGGTCGAGGCCCTGCTGCGGATTGATGTAGTGCGGGTTGACGGTGCCCGCGACGACCGCATTGCGGTAGATCTTGTAATGCTCGAGCGGCCTGTAGATCTCCTTCCTGCGGCGCTCGATCTGCGCGTCGGAGATGACGATGCCTTCGGCCTTGCCGTCGTCGATGTACTTGCACGCGGCCTTCGCCGCGAGACGCCCTTCGGTGAACGAGCCGGACGAGAACGCGTGCGGCGTGCCGCCGACCGCATCGCCCGCGCCGAACAGGCCTTCGACCGTCGTCATGCGGTTGTAGCCCCAGAAATACTCGGGCGGCGACACGTCCTCGGGGCCCGAGCACCAGGCACCGGAGCACGTCGCGTGCGAGCCCATCACGTAGGGCTCGGACGTGGTCAGCTCGGGATTCTCGTTCCTCGGATCCACGTCGGTCGCGGCCCACAGGACTGCCTGCCCGACCGTCATGCCGAGGAAGTTTTCCCAACCGACCTCTTCCAGGTGCGGATCCTGGAAGGCTTTCATCGTCACCATGTGGATGGGACCGCGGCCGGCGGCCACTTCGCTGATGATGCAATGGTTGCGCAGGCAGGTCGGAATCGGCCGGTGCGTCAGGTGCGACGCTTCCGGGTCGAGATACTCCTTGCCGACCATCTTCTGCAGCTCGGGAAACCACTTGGATTCGTACTCTTCGCCGAGCGCGTTTTGCGTATACGTCTTCAGGTGCAGGAAGTAAGCGCCGACCGGGCCGTAACCGTCCTTGAAGCGCGCGAGCACGATGCGGTTCTCCATCTGCGTCATCTTCGCGCCGGCATTGATCATCAGCCCGTACGCGGACGCCGACGACCAGGGCGCATACCAGGTGCGGCCGGCGCCTTCGCCGGTCGAGCGCGGCTTGAAGATGTTGGACGCGCCGCCCGCGCCGCAGATGACGGTCTTCGACTTGAAGACGTGGTAATCGCCGGTGCGCACGTTGAAGCCGACCGCGCCTGCAACGCGGTTCGGCCTGCTTTCGTCCATCAGCAGATGGGTGACGCAGATGCGGTTGAAGACCTTATCGGCCGATTTCCTGGCGGCCTCGGCGACGATCGGCTTGTACGACTCGCCGTGGATCATGATCTGCCATCGCCCCTCGCGCAGATAGTGCCCGGTCTTCGGGTTCTTCATGATCGGCAGGCCCCACTCCTCGAACTGATGCACGGTGGAGTCGACGTGACGGGCCATGTCGAACAGCAGGTCCTCGCGCACCAGCCCCATCAGATCGATGCGCGCGTAGCGGACGTGATCCTCGGGATTATTTTCGCCCCAGCGAGTGCCCATGTAACAGTTGATCGCGTACAGGCCCTGGGCTACCGCGCCCGACCGATCGATGTTGGCCTTCTCGGCAACGACGATCTTCTTGTTCTGACCCCAGAACCGCGCTTCCCATGCGGCACCCGTGCCGCCGAGACCTGCACCGGCGACGAGGATATCGATGCCGTCTTCGATGATTGTGTGGTAGGCCATCAGTAGTACACGCCTTTCATGAGCTCTTGCGGCCGGCGTCCTCGAGGGTGCGCAGGCCGCCCTGGTGCGCCGCTAAGCGGAACGGGCTGCGAGCCCCGCCGCGGCACGGGTGGGGGTCGTGTCCAGCGAGGTCGCCGGATAGATGTCTTTCTGGTGCGTTTCCGGCACGAACCACATCACGATCAGGCTGAACAATGCGACGGCGACCATGTACCAGGCGAAACCCCATGGCTCGCCGCCCGTGTACTCGATCAACGCGACTCCGATCAACGGCGTCAGTCCACTCGCGTAGATACCCGAGAACTGGTAGACGCTGCCCACCCCCGTGTAGCGAACGCGGGTATCGAAGAGCTCGGACCAGAACGAGGCGAGCGGCGCATAGATCGCCGAGTAGATGATTCCGAGCCCGAGCACGATGCTGAGCCAGATCAGCGGCGTCGAGCCGGTTCGAATCAGAGCGAACGATGGAAACGTGAAGAGCGCGATCGCGGCAACTCCGGTTCCATAGACCGCCTTCCGACCAAAGCGGTCCGACAAATGCCCGTAAAGCGGAACCAGGAAGACGCCGAACGCCGCACCGATGACGATCCCGTTGAGAACGACGGTCTTCGCGACATGGACGTACTGGGTCGCATAGGCCACCGCGAGCACCGCGTAGGCGTTGAAGGTCAGGCCCTCGATCCAGCGCATGCCCATGCCCTGGAGAACCTGCTTCTTGTGCGTACGCATCAGGTCGAAGAAGGGAATCTTCGATTCCTCCTGAGCTTGCTTGACCTTGGTGAACGCGGGGGTCTCGAGCACCTGAAGCCGGATGTACACGCCGATGACGGCGAGCACGATCGTCGACAGGAAGGCAATCCGCCAGCCCCAGGCGAGGAACGTCTCGTTGGGTAGCTGCGATAAGAGACTGAACATGCCGGACGCCAGCAGCAGACCGGCAGGCACGCCGACCTGCGGCCAGCTTCCGTAGTAGCCCCGACGCCCGCGCGGAGCGTACTCCACCGCCATCAGCACCGCCCCGCCGTACTCGCCGCCCACGCCAATCCCCTGGAAAACGCGCATCAGGACGAGCAGGACGGGGGACCACAGACCCACCTGGGAATAGGTCGGCAGCAGCCCGATGATGAAGGTTGCGACACCCATGATCACCATGGTCAGCACGAGCATCGTCTTGCGGCCGATCCTGTCGCCGAGGTGCCCGAACAGAATGGCCCCGAACGGTCGTGCCAGATAACCGACCGCGAAGGTCGCAAAGGCGACGAGCTGTCCGATGGCCGGTGGCAGATTGGTGAAGAAGAGCTTGTTGAACACCAGCGCCGCGGCGGTTCCGTAGATGAAGAAGTCGTACCACTCGATCGTTGCTCCGATCGAAGAGGCCATCGCGACCCGGGTAACCGAATGTGCCGCCACTTCCTCTGCACGCGAACCTGCCTCGCTTGGATTCTTCAATTGCGCCCCCTTGAAAATTTATTGAATTAATCAGTAGTACACGCCTTTCTTGAGCTTGAGGCCGGCGTCCTTCAGCGTGCGCAGGCCGCCGTCGTCGAGCCGGATGTACTTCGGCTCGTTATACAGGAGCTGGCCGTCGCGCATCTCCCGGGCCGGTGCAGGAACATCGGCGAGCCTGGGGATCGCCGTACCCCAGGGCTTCGTCGTGATCGGCGACAGGAAGTTCTTCTCGGTGCCGTCGCGGAACTTGATCCTCCAGGCGATCGTGCCTTTGCGCTCGTCGCGATCGACGCGAACACTGTGACCGAGCGGTGCGAAGTCGGCATAGCCGCGCACGTCGATCGCATGCTGCGGGCAGGCCTTCACGCACGAGTAGCACTCCCAGCACATGTTCGGCTCGAGGTTGTAGGCCCGGCGATAGGTCGGGTCGATGTGCATGATGTCGGACGGACAGATGTCGACGCAGTGTCCGCATCCGTCGCACCTCGTCATGTAGACGAAGGTAGGCATGAGTCGGCTCCTTGAAGAGTTCCGATCGGGCTTGCGGCCCGGCTTCTAGTAGTGGTGGGGCGCCTCGCGCTTGATGCCGAGCCCCATGTCCATCGGAGCGTCGCGCAAGAGCTCCATCGAGTGGCGCTTCTGTTGCTCGGGATCGTCACGGTTCTGCGTCGGCAGATTCTCGGCGGTGCCGTTGGCCCTCGATACCCGCTTCTCGAAGGCTGCCGCCGGCTTGAAGAACATGTGGGCGAACTTCGACCACGGCACGCCGCCGAAGAGCACGATCGTCGCGATGATGTAGAGCCAGAAGATGACGCCGGTGCCGCCGCCGGTGGCGGCCCAGATGACCGCGAGCGTGACACTCGCAAG
>DASVGI010000049.1:0-59769 GCA_036379595.1 Casimicrobiaceae bacterium
GGATCGGGGTACATGGATATTGCCGGCACCCAGGATCCTGCGAGGCAACACGAGTTGCGGCGGATGTACTGGGCGACTACCTTTCGCGCGCTCGGCGACGTGCTTCACGTGAACCAGGACATGGCGCAGCCGCAACACACGCGAAACGAACCGCATGCCGGCAAGTACTGCTCGTGGACTCCGGGGTGCCCGGGCGGTCATTCGAGCGTCTACGAGAAATACATTAATGCCCGCGCTTTGGGTGCTACAGCTTTCGATCTCAAGCAACCCTATAACACGTCCGTTAAGGTTTCGCCGCTTCCGCTCGTCGCCGGAAGTTATCCGATTCCCGCTTTCGGCAGGTACTCTGACTATTGGAGCACCGCGAAAGGCACTGCATCGCTCACCGGCAAAGGACTCGCGAATTACAGCAACCAGGGCTTCTTCACCGCGGGCAAGAACTTCGATTCGACCGAGTATCCGTCCCCGCCGCAGCAGATGGGCGCGTACGCCGTGCGGAAGCTGCCGGCGCCGCTGTGGGACGGTGGGACGGCCACCGATCCGACGCCCACTTACGTCTACTACGGGTCGGTCACCGATTCCTGGCAGGACTCTGCCGTGTCCAACGTTCCGCTCACGACTTTCGGCCTGTGGGACCAGTTCCTCCAGAAGCATGGAGCGTTGCCGCGCTACATGCTGAACCGCGTCAACTACGACGCGATGGCGGACCTGCTCATTCCCCGCGCCGTTTCCTATTCGGCGGGGCTGATCAATTATTTCTTCCGCGGAGTTCTCAAGATCACGCTTCCGGACGAAGGTGTTTTCGCGCTCGCCGACCACGCCGATCCGATGGGATTTACGAAGATCCGCGCCAAAGTGCAGAATCTGACTCCGGACTTCATGAGCCCCGATGGGTCCCCGCAGGCGCAGGACATGAACGGCGGCGATCTGATCGCCGTGATCCGCTATCACAAGGATCTGAAGTACGCACCTGAGCTCGACACCGTGGTGGGCGTCGCACCGTGCGATGCGCCGCTTTCGGTCATTGTGGAGGCGAATCCCGATGCGACAACCGAATGCCGCGACGGTGCCGAGCAAATCCTGGTCTCGCCGCCCATTACCGGTGTCACGATCGCCAAGGGATCGGAACAGCTCGTCGAGTTCGACTTCTCGGAGAAACCGATTCCTTTCGCAGTCACTGACGTCGTACTTCAGGTGGTCTACCGTGGCGCACTCGGGAGCGAGACCAACGCGGTTGCAGTTGGTTCGGTGGACGTATCGGAGCCCACCTATTTCACCTACCACAACGCAACCGACTACGTTCGCATCCGCGATCGCGTCTACACGCGTCCCGAAGTTGAACAGGATACGAGTCTGCTCGCGCTGGTGCAGCCGCGCTACTGTGTCGACGAACAGGTCTCGCCGCCCCTACTGAGACCCGAATGTCTGCAACCGTTCCCGATCGACCTTTCGTTCGCCTTCGACGATCTGTCGGACCCGCTCGTCGTTGCTACCGACGTACCGCAGCGTCGATTCGTGCGCTTCGCGTACCTCACCGTCGCCGACGATGGCGTCGGCTCGACCACGAAAGCCTTACGACCGAAGCGCCTCAAGATTCAGGTACAGCGTCACTCCTCGCAGCACAAGGCGCAGCTTCAATACGACGGTACGTGCCTGCCGCACGATCCGTACGACGCAGAGCCGCGCCTGATGCAGGTAACGTACGTCACGTGGCAGGCGTACAACGCACCGTTGTCGACCCTGAAACCGCTACGCGGGGTGAACGGCTGGACGATGAGCTCTTGCGTGTTCAATGGCAGCGCTGAGGTTCCGGGAACCCCCGATGATCGCGAGACGGCGATGAAACCGCTCACCCCCAACAGCGACGAAGTGAAGCCCGTTCCCGTGACCATCATGTCGAAGTACCTGAGCAACGCGAACTGACTCCACTCGCGCCTACGCCGCCCTCAGCGCGTCGACGATCTTCATCCGCGCCGCGCGCGCGGCGGGAAGGAACCCGCCGACGAAGCCCATCGCGAGCGCGAAGGCGAGCGAAGCCGCAACGATCGACGGCGTCAACGCAAACGAGAAGGCGATCTCGGCGAAGGTCTGGAAATTGGTGGTCGAGATCGTCATCGCCTGCATGAACGACGCGGCGACGAGCCCCACGATACCGCCGACGAGGCCGAGCAGCAACGCCTCGGCGAGGAACGCCGTCAGGATCGCACTCCGGGGAAAGCCGAGCGCGCGCAGCGTGCCGATCTCGGCGGTGCGCGACGCCACACTCGCGTACATCGTGATCGCGGCGCCGATCACCGCGCCGATCGAGAAGATGATCGAGATCCCGGTGCCGAGCACGCGGATGAACGTCGCGAGCGCCTGCGACTGGTCGGCGTAGAACTGCTTTTCCCGCTTCGCTTCGATGGTGAGGCGCGGGTCGCTTTCGAGCTCGGTCTTCACGGCGTCGAAGCGATCCGGGTCGGCGAGCTTGAAGACGATCGACGAATAGCCGTTGCGGCGAAACGCCTGCAGCATCTGCGTTGCGTCGCCCCAGATCTCGGAATCGAAGCCGGTCCGGCCGGCATCGAACACGCCGACCACCGTCCACGCGCGCGACCCGAAGCGGAGCGTGTCGTCGAGCTGGGCACCGCGAAAGCCGGTCTCGATCGACCGCCCGACGACGATCTCCGAAGTCCCCGGGCGGAACATCCGACCCGCGATGAGCTTCACCTGCGGCCGCAGCTCGAGGCCCGCCGCAGTGACACCGCGGATGACGACATTGCCCGGGCGTCCGGTCGTGCGCTTCGGCAGGCTGATCAGCACCACCGATTCCTTCGAGATCAGGCGCGTGCCGTCGCCGGCGACCGCAATGTCCGGGAGCGAATCGATGACGCCGGCCTGGTCGCGGCTGATGCCGCTCTGCACCTCGGTCTGCGAGCCGCGGCGGATCACGACGACGTTGTCGTACTGGCCGGTCGCGACGAGCGTCGCCTTCAGGCCCGCGGCGAGCATCAGCACGGTGGCGAAGACGTAGACGACGAGCGCCATGCCGCCGGCGGTCAGCGCGGTCGTGAGCCGTCGAGCGACGAGGTTGCGCGCGATGTAGGCGAACGGGATCGTCATCGATCAGACTCGTCCGGCGCTGCAAATTCCGCGAGGTGTGATCGCGCGCTCAACCGATCACCTTCTCATCCGATCGCTCGCAATCCGTCGACGATGCGAAGGCGCGCCGCACGCCATGCCGGGATCGCCGCGGCGATCACGCCGACCGTCAGCGCCGCCGAAAGCTGCAGCGCGATCGTCTCGCGCGATACCTCGAAACCGCTGATCAGCGATCCGATCGTGCTCGCGAAGGCCCGCGCGAGCGGGAACGTGGCAAGCACGCCGAGTCCGCCGCCGGCAAGCGCGATCGCGATCGATTCGAGCACGATCAGGAGCGCGACGAAGCCGCCGCCGAAGCCGAGCGCCTTCAGCGTCGCATACTCGGCATAGCGCTCGCGCGCGGTCATCGCCATCGTGTTCGCCATCACCGCCATGATGATCACGATGACGATATAGGACACCGCCTGGACCGCGCCGATGATCGCGTCGGACATCGCAACGAAGCCGAGCTGGAAGGCCTTCTCGGTCTCGGTCAGCGTCTCGGCATACGAGTTCTTGAACATCGCGTCGATCACCTGCGACACGGCCGCCGCGGCGGATGGATCCTTCAGCGACTCGATGTAGAGGCCGACGTTGTCCATGTTGCGGCCGTAGCGCTGCCTGAACGTTTCGTTTAGATAGTCGTAGTGGAAGAAGAAGGTCGACGTATCGGTCGACGCTTCGGCCCCGTCGTAGATGCCGCGCAGGTTGAAGGTCCACGTACCCGGATAGATGGTGCCGCGGAGCGGAATCTGGTCGCCGACCTTCCAGCCGAACTTCTCGGCAAGCTTGCGCCCGGCGACCGCGCCCTGGCGATCGGCGAGGAATGCCCGCCGCTCGGCATCCGGAAGCACGAGCTCGGGATAGAGATCGAGATAGCTCGCGCCGCTGATCGCGAACTGCGGAAAGAAGTTGCGCTCGCTGACGTAGACGCCGCCGAACCAGTTCGCCCACGCGACGCCGGTGACGCCGGTCACCTGACGCAGCTTCTCTGCGTAGCTGATCGGCAGCGGGAACACGAGCGACACGGAGTTGCGCGTCACGAGCCGCGCCGACGAGCTCGCGTTGGCGCCAGCGTAGAACGCGTCGACGAGTGTGCGCAGCAGGCCGAATGCGGCGATCGCGACGACGATGCCGAGCACCGTGAGGATCGTGCGCAGCCGATGTCGCAGCGCGTTCTTCAATACCAGCAGCGGGATGAACATTACGCCGCGCGGTCGGTGAGCTCGCACTCAGGCGACGAGCTCGCCCTTTTCGAGATGGACGAGCCGGTGCGCCGTCTCGGCCGCCTTCGGATCGTGCGTCACCATGATGATCGTCTTGCCGAGCTCGGCGTTGAGGCGACCGAGCAGACCGAGGATCTCCTGCGCGGTGACGCGGTCGAGGTCGCCGGTCGGCTCGTCGGCGACGATCAGCTCGGGGTCGGTGATGAGCGCGCGCGCGATCGCCACCCGTTGCTGCTGGCCACCCGAAAGCTCGTTCGGCAGGTGCGTCGCGCGATCGGTCAGGCCGACGAGCGCGAGCGCTGCGTCGACGCGCTCGCGGCGCTCGGCGCGCGAGAGGCTCGTCAACTGCAGCGGCAGCTCGACGTTGCCGAAGGCGGTCAGCACCGGCATCAGGTTGTAGAACTGGAAGATGAAGCCGACGTTGATCGAGCGCCACTCCGCAAGCTCGGCATCGGAGAGCGCGGTGATGTCGATGCCGCCGATATGAATCGTCCCGGTGGATGGCTTGTCGATGCCGGCGATCAGGTTGAGAAGCGTCGACTTGCCCGATCCGGACGGGCCCATCAGCGCGATGTATTCGCCTTGTGCGACTTCGAGCGAGAGGTCGACGAGGACCGGGATCACCTGATCGCCGCGCAGGTAGTACTTCGACAGCCCCTCGATGACGACCAGAGGTGGCGGAGCAGTCACTTGACGGTGACGGCGACGAGCGCGCCGCTCGCGAGCTTCGCTTCCGGCTTCGCCACCGCCTTGTCGCCCGACTTCACGTCGCCGGTGATCGCGACGAGATCGCCGAGGCTCGCCCCCGTGGTCACCGGCACCGCGACCGCGCGGTCGTTGCGGATCACGTACAGTACCGATCGCCCATCACGCTGCGCCACGGCATCGCGATTGACGGCGAGCGTCGCCTTCTCGTCGGCGGCAGTCACTTCGCGCGACAGGAAGCCGACCTTGGCGCTCATCTCGGGCAGAATCCGCGGATCGATCGCGTCGAACTTCACCTTCGCCGTCACCGTCGCCTTGGCGCGGTCGACGGTCGGTACCATCCGATCGATGCGGCCGAGAAAGCGTGCATCGGGAATCGCATCGAGCACGATCTCGGCGGGCTGGCCGACCTTCACCTTGTCGAGGCTCGATTCGGAGACGTCGGCCTCGACTTCGAGCGTCGACATATCGGCCATCGTCACGACGGCGCCTTTGGACTCGGCTGCGTTCGAGAATGGCGTCAGCAGGTCGCCGACGTTGGCATTCCTGGTCAGCACGACGCCGTCGAACGGCGCACGGATCTTCGTGTAGTCGACCGAGAGCTCCGCATTCCTGGCGTTCGCAAGTGCAACGCGGAGGCTCGCGTCGGTGCTCGCCACCGCTGCCACCGCGCGGTCGTAGCGTGCCTGCGCGGCATCGAGCGCGGACCTGGAGATGAAGCCTTTCGTGACGAGCTCCCGGTCGCGCGCAAGCTCGACTCTGGAATTTTGCAGCTCGGCGCGGTTCTGCTCGATGTTGGCGCGCGCGACGCCGACTGCGGCCTTCGCGCTTTGCGCCTGCGCGAGCACGTCGCGATCGTCGATGCGCGCGATGACGTCGCCTTCCTTCACGCGCGAGCCCTCGGCAACGCCCAGCCATTCGAGCGTGCCGGTGGCCTTCGACGAGATCGCCGCCTTGCGCTGCGCGACGACGTAACCGGTCGCGTTGAGGACGACGTACTGCTGCGATGGGTACGCCGTGACGACCGGCACGGCGTGCACGGCGAGCGGATGCGGGCGCAGCCACTGCCACAGAGCCCCCGCGACGACGACGATCGCCAGCGCGACGAGCCAGAGCCACTTGCGCCGGCGACGGCGCCGCAACGACGCGACGCTGCGGTCGATGCGAAGCTTGCTTAAGTCGGGAGCGGAATTGGGCGCGGGACTCGGCATCGCGGTGCCGCCGCGGGGAAACGTCGGCGGGCGCGAATTCTACCGCACCGGATTACGCGACAGTGTCAGGAATGCGGCGCGTGCCGCACTGGCGGAGCAGTCACCGGCGGAGCGGTCACGGGCGCCGCCGCGACGTTGCGCCGCGGCCGGTAGAGAAAGAAGATCATCGACGCCCAGTAGACGGCAAGCGCCACGAGGGGCAGGAGCGCCGGACGCGCGCGATAGCCGGTGAACGACGCGACGAGCCCGCCGAGCCGGCTCGAGTCGTCGAGGAGCCACGTCGTGTTCCACAGCGGATCGCCGACGTCCGGAACGATGCCGAGCGCGATCAGCTTCTCGACTCCCGACACCAGCAGCGCGCCGGCGAGGAGGAGCAGCAGCACTTCGCTCACGCGAAAGAACGTCCGCCACGAGAGGAAGCGCGTGCCCTGCTGCAGCAGCCAGAACGTCGCCAGTGCTGCGGCGATGCCGAGCACGAGCACGACCGGCAGGTGGGCAATGCCGCCCTTCTCGGCGCCGAGACCGTAAAGGAACACGACCGCCTCGGCCGTCTCGCGCCCGACGGCGAGCGCGACGACGACGAGCAGGCCCCACCAGTTCGCGCGTCGCGCGTTCTCGGCCATGCTGTCTTCGAGGTGCTTCTTGAACGTGCGGCCGTGGCGGCGCATCCAGAACACCATCTGCACGATGAGCGCGGAGGCGACCAGCATCATGCCGAGCTCGAAGTAATCGAGCCCGTCGCCCGAAAGCGACGACGCGATGCCGAGCATCACGAGCGCGAGACCGATCGCGAGCGCGGCGCCCGCCGCGACGCCGCCCCACAGATAGCGCATGCCGATCGCGGCGTCCGGACGTTTCCGCAGCCAGGCGTAGAGGATGCCGACGACCAGCATCGCCTCGGCCGATTCCCGCCATACGATGAAGAGCGCGTTACCCATGCTTCACTGCTCCCATCACTTCACCACCACCTTGCCCTGCCCGGTCTTCTCGTGAAACTCATCGTAGAACCTGTACTCGCCCGCCTTCAGCGCACGAATCGTGAACGTCGCCTTGCGTCCGGGCGGGATCACTTTCTCGAGCTTGAGATCGTGACTTTCGAACTCCATCGCCGCCTTGCCTTCGTTCGTCACTTCGATCGTGAAGCGCTTGCCGGCAGGCGCCTCGATTACCGTCGGCTCGAGCAACCCGTCGCGGGCCGAGACCTTGAACGCGGGAAGCTCGTCGGCGAGCGCCGGCATGGCGACGGCAAGGCCGAGGAGGAGTGCTGCCAGCGTCTTCATGGGTGCGGGTCTGATCCTGTACGGGGCTCGGGGCACCCGGCAGCGCAGCCGGGGCGACCGCTACGTCTAATGGGGATGACGATAGCAAAGGTCGGTCCGGTTGTAAATAGGAATGATTTTCATTCGTGAACCGGCTGTCGGGTCGCCGAGAAGGACCAGAGAGCGACCATCGCGAGCCCGGCTCCGATCAACGCGATGCCGAGCCACTCGTTGCCGGCGAGGCGCTCGCCGAAGATCGCCATCGAGGCGACGAGCGCGATCACCGGGATCGCGAAGATGTTGAGCGCGGCGTCGCCGGCCGGAAGCCAGCGCAGGATCTCCATCCAGGCGAGAAACCCCGCCGCGCTCGAGATCGCGCCGACGTAGACGAGGCAGGCGACCTCGCCCGCCGTCCAGTGGATCGCGGGCGCCGCATAGAGCCACGGCAGGATGGCGAGCGGAATCGCGCCCAACAGCATCTGCCAGGCGATGAACGGCAGTATGTCGAAGCCGGGATCGCGCGAGAAGCGCTTCAGCGCGACGGTGCCCGCCGCCCAGCCGAAGCCCGACAGGACAGCCCACAGCTTGGCCGTGATGTCGCCCTGCCACGCCCACGGCTCGACGATGAGGACGAGCCCGGTGAACGCGAGCACGATCGCCGGCACCTGGAATCTGCGAATGCGCTCGTCGAGGACCACCCATGCGATCAGCAGCGTCCAGAACGGCATCGTGAACACGAGCACGGCGGCGCGCCCGGCGCCGCCGGTCGCGACCGCCATCATCGTCGCACCGAAGTTGAGCGACGTCTGGAAGAAGCCGGTGATCAGCACCGCGCGCCAACTGTGCGGCAGCCAGCGGCTGCGCCGCAGCGCGAGTGCCGCGAACAGCACCAGCACGGCGAGCCAGGTTCGCGCGAAGTTGAACGACAGCGGGTCGGCATGCGCGAGCGCCGCCTTCATCACCACCCAGTTGAAGCCCCAGACGAGCGTCAACAGAGCGAGCGCGACATACGCAGCGCGACGCGACGAGACGCCGGCGCGCAATCGACTCAAGTGGCGAGAAACGGCTCGATCAGCGCGGCGACCGCCGCCGGCTGGTCGTGGTGGAGCATGTGCCCGGCGTCGTCGATCATGGCGAGGCGGCCGTGCGGCACTTCGGCGAGCCGGTGGCGCACACCGGCGAGTCCATCGACGCCGGCCTCGCCTTCGGGATGCCGGTCGAGCCAGCGCGGCAGGCCGGAATCGGACGCGGCAACCCACAGGACCGGGGCCTCGATCGCGCGCCACACGGCGAACACTTCCTCCATCCGGTAGACGGTTGGAAACGGCAGTCGATGCCGCGGATCGGACACGAGCTCGGCGGTCCCGTCCGGACGCTCGCGCGCCCAGTGACGCGCGAGAAACTCGGCACGCTCGCGGGGAAGCCGCGGATTGTTCTTCTGCAATCGGTCGGCGACGGCGGCAGGGCTCGCGTACGTGCGGAACGCCGGCGGAGTCTCGAGCGCATCGAGCCACGCGGTGAGCTTCGCCGGCGCATCGTCTGCGCGATCCTCGGGAATGCCGAATCCTTCGAGCGATACGACGCGCGCGACGCGTCCGGCTCGCACGCCCGCGTAGTGCATCACGACGTTGCCGCCGAGGCTGTGGCCAACGAGCCGTGCGGGCTCGCTGCCGGCGAAGTGGCGCACGAGCGCATCGAGGTCGGCGATGTAGTCCTGAAACCAGTATCCCTGCGGCTGCCATGCCGAGCGGCCGAACCCGCGCAGATCGGGTGCGATGCAATACCAGTCACGCGCGAGCGCGTCGACGAGAAACTGGAACGACGCGGCGACGTCCATCCAGCCGTGCACTAGAAAGAGCCGAGGTGCGGTCGCACTTCCCCACGTAAGCACGTGATGCCGCTCGCCGCGCAGGTCGATGAACTGCGACGTCGCCGGGCGCATCGGTTGCGCCCCCTGCATCGCTTGCGCCCCTTGCGTCACCCCCATCACTTGTGGCGGCACAATGCGGCGCCGTCCTCCCAGCCGGTGTGGTAGTTGGGATCGGCGGCGTAACGCGCTTCGTCGCGGTGGCGTACGCCGGAAGCACTCGCGCAGCCGTCGGCATAGCCCTGACGATAGGCGAGTGGAAATCCCGACAGATTGATCGACGGTGGCGGCGGTTCGGCGTTACGCGGCAGCGGTGGCGCCGTGGGTGGCGAAGCCGACGGTGCAACCGGTGCACCCGGCATCGACGCGCATCCGGCGACGACCATCGCCGCACATGCGGCGACGAAGAGCGCTGCGCCGATGGTTGTCATCCGCACGGATCGTGTGATCGGCATCTGGATGGGGATCGGCGTTGGCGCCCGAAATCGATACGTCACGGCGTCCGCGAAGTGCGCGCGTACCGGCGTGACACGCGTAGAATTCTAGCAGGCGATCGTCGCGCATTGCGCCATCGCCACACACCTGATACCAATGTCCCGTCCCGGCTTCGTTCATCTGCGCCTGCACAGCGAGTATTCGATCGTCGACAGCACGCTGCGCGTCGACGATGCGGTCGCCGCGGCCGCAGCCGACCGGATGCCGGCGCTGGCGCTCACCGATCTCGCCAATCAGTTCGGGCTCATCAAGTTCTACCGCGCTGCGCGTGCCCATGGCATCAAGCCGATCGCGGGGTGCGACGCGTGGATCGCCGGCGATGGCGAGCGCGATCTTCCGACGCGCGTGCTCCTCCTCGCGGCGTCGCACGCGGGCTACCTGAAGCTCTGCGACTGGCTGTCGCGCGCCTACCGCTCGCAGCAGGCGCGCGGGCGCGCAGCGATTTCGCCGACCTGGTTCGACGAAGGCACCGACGGCGTGTTCGTGCTCTCCGGTGCGCGCGATGGCGACGTCGGGCACGCGCTCCTCAACGACAACGGTGCGCTCGCCGAGCGCTGCGCGCGCGCGTGGGCCGCACACTTTCCGAATCGCTATGCGCTCGAAGTGCAGCGCGCAGGTCGGGACGACGACGAGGCGCTGGTCGCGGCCACGGTGACACTCGCTGGAAAGCTCGGGTTGCCGCTCGTCGCGACGCATCCGATCCAGTTCCTGCGCGCCGACGATTTCCGCACCCACGAGGCGCGCGTGTGCATCGCCGAGGGAACGACGCTCGCCGATCCGCGCCGCGTGCGCCGCTTCACCGCCGAGCAGTATTTCGTTTCGCGGGAAGAGATGCGGCGCAAGTTCGCCGACCTGCCGCAGGCGCTCGAAAACTCGATCGCGATCGCCGAGCGCTGCACGCTGACGATTCCGCTCGGCACGCCGCACCTGCCGCGCTTTCCGACGCCCGAAGGTGTCTCCCTCGACGATCACCTCGTAATCGAAGCGCAACGCGGTTTCGAACGCCGCTTTGCCGAGCTCTTTCCCGACGCCGCAGTGCGCGAGGCCCGCCGCGCCGAGTACGAAGCGCGCCTTGCGTTCGAGACGAAGACCATCGTGCAGATGGGATTCTCGGGCTACTTCCTGATCGTCGCAGATTTCATCAACTGGGCGAAGGGGCACGGCGTGCCGGTCGGGCCCGGGCGCGGCTCGGGGGCGGGGTCGCTCGTCGCGTATTCGCTCGGCATCACCGACCTCGATCCGATCCGCTACCAGCTTCTGTTCGAGCGCTTCCTCAATCCCGAGCGGGTGTCGATGCCCGATTTCGACATCGACTTCTGCCAGGACGGCCGCGACCGCGTCATCGACTACGTGCGCAACCGCTACGGCGCCGAATCGGTCGCGCAGATCGCGACCTTCGGCACACTTGCGGCGAAGGCCGCGGTGCGTGACGTCGGGCGCGTGCTCGACCTGCCGTACTCGTTCGTCGACGCGGTCGCCAGGCTGATCCCGTTCCAGCCGGGGAAGACCGTCACGCTGCGACGGCGAAGCGGCGACCCCGAGCCCAACGTGATCTACGCGCGTGAGGTCGAGCCGCTGCTGGACCAGCGCGAAGCCGACGAAGTCGAGGTGCGCGAGCTCCTGGCACTCGCCTGCGAGCTCGAAGGGCTTCCGCGCAACGTCGGCATGCACGCCGGCGGCGTGCTGATCGCGCCCGGCAAACTCACCGATTTCTGCCCGCTCTACGTGCAGCCCGGCGCGCAGGCGCCTGTGTCGCAGTTCGACAAGGACGACGTCGAGGCGATCGGGCTCGTCAAGTTCGATTTTCTCGGCCTCACGACGCTGACGATCCTCGACCGGACGCTGCGCTACGTGCGCACGCTCGATCCGCAGTCTTCGATCACGCTCGAGACGCTGCCGCTCGACGACGCCGCGACCTTCGACATCTTCCGCCGCGCCGACACGACCGCGGTGTTCCAGTTCGAATCGCGCGGGATGCGTGACCTCGTCAAGCAGGCGCAGCCGTCGCGCTTCGAGGACATTATCGCGCTCGTCGCCCTCTACCGTCCGGGGCCGATGCAACTCATTCCCGACTACAACGCGCGCAAGAGCGGCCGCGAGAAGGTCGAGTACCTCGACCCGCGCCTCGCGCCGATCCTCGAGCCCACCTGCGGCGTGATGGTCTACCAGGAGCAGGTGATGCAGATCGCGCAGGTGATCGGCGGCTACACGCTCGGTTCCGCCGACCTCCTGCGTCGCGCGATGGGCAAGAAGAAGCCCGAGGAGATGGCGAAGCAGCGCGACGTCTTCGTCGGCGGCGCGACAGCGAACGGCCTCGCGCCGGCGAAGGCCGAGCAGCTCTTCGCGCTGATGGATAAGTTCGCCGGTTACGGCTTCAACAAGTCGCACTCGGCCGCCTACGCGCTTGTCGCCTACCAGACCGCGTACTTCAAGGCGCACTACCCGGCGGCATTCATGGCGGCCAACCTGTCGCTGGTGATGGACGACACCGACAAGGTGAAGCAGCTCTACGACGATGCGGCGGCACGCGGCCTCGCGATTCTCGCGCCGGACATCAATGAGTCGCGCTACCGCTTCGAGCCCGTCGATGCGCGTCGCATCCGCTACGGGCTCGGCGCCGTCAAAGGGACCGGCGAGGCGGCGATCGAGGCGATCGTCGCTGCGCGCGAAGCGGGCGGCCCATTCACCGACCTCTTCGACTTCTGCCGCCGCGTCGACAAGCGCCAGGTCAATCGCCGCGCGATCGAGGCGCTGATCCGCGCCGGCGCGTTCGACTCGATCGACGCCGACCGCGCGCGGCTCTTCGCCGCCGCGGGCGTCGCGCTCGAAGCGGGCGAGCGTGCGGCGGCCGCGGCAGGCCAGGTGTCGCTGTTCGGCGAGGAGGTAGTAGCCGAGGTCCCCGCGCTTCCCGCGACGCGCGCGTGGACCGACGCCGAGCGCCTCGCGCACGAGAAAGGATCGCTCGGGTTCTACCTCAGCGGACATCCGTTCACGCGCGTCGCCGACGAGCTCGCGCCGATCGTGCGCACGTCGCTCGCTGACCTGCAGCCGCGCAACGACCGCGTGCTGGTGGCGGGTGTGGTGACATCGCTGCGGATGCAGTCGAGTCGTCGCGGCAAGATGGCGATCGTGACGCTCGACGACGGCAAAGGGCGCGCCGAAGTGGTCGTCTACAACGAGGCGCTCGATGCCGCGCGCGCGATGCTGCGCGACGATCAGCCGGTGGTGATGGAGGCCAGGGTGCTGTCGCGCGTCGGCGACGACGGCGAAGTGCAGGGCGTGCGCATCGTCGGCGAGACGGTCTACGACCTCGCGGCGGCACGCAGGCGCTGGGCGCGCGGGCTCAGGATCTCGTGCAACGGCAACGCCGCCGCCGATCGTCTCGAAGAGATCCTGCAGCCGTTTCGCCCCGGCGAGAAACCCGTCACCGTCCGTTATACGAACGCGACGGTGGCAGGCGAGGTCGAGCTCTCGGATGCGTGGCGCGTCAACCTCGACGACGCGCTGATCGAGCGCCTCGGCGAGTGGCTCGCACCCGAGAGCGTACAGGTCGTCTATTGACCGGCCGTACCCTGTGCTGAGCGCCGCGGCGAGCCGCTACGCGGCGTTCTTCCGCCTTCCGGATGTCAGCCGGCTGATGCTCACGGTGCTGATCGCGCGCATGCCGATCGGCACCGTCAACCTCGCGATGCTCCTGCACGTGCACGCGCTCACCGGCTCGTTCACGAGCGCCGGCGCCGCCGTCGGGATCTACCTCGCGGCATCGGCGATCACCGCGCCGTTGATCGGACGCCGCGTCGATCGGCGCGGGGCGCGCGCCGTGCTCGTCGCGACCGGAACCGTGTATCCGGCAGCACTCGCGCTGATCTGGGCCGCCCGCCCGCTCGCGCTTTCGACCGCGGGAATCTTCGCCGGCGCGGCGCTCGCCGGTGCGTTCACGCCGCCGATCGCGGTGCTTACGCGAACGATGTGGCGGCACCGCTTCGACGACGCCCACCTGCGGCGCACCGCCTACGCGCTCGACTCGGTGCTGATCGAGTTCGTGTTCACCACCGGGCCGGCGCTGATCGCGCTGCTGCTCGCGATCGGCTCGCCGACGATCGCGTTCGGAGCCGCGTTCGTATTCGGCACGCTCGCGGTGCCGGTCTTCGCCGCGTCACCGGCGCTTCGCTACCTGCAGCGCGAGCCGCAGGCCGCACGCCGGTTGCTCGGTCCGCTCACCGACACGAAGCTCTTGCGCGTCTATGGCGCGATCGTTCTCCTCGCCGCCGCACTTGGCCTCATCGAGGTCGGCTATCCAGGATTCGCGACCTTCGCCGGCAACGCGCCGCTTGCCGGGATCCTGCTCGCGCTGAACGCCGCAGGGAGCGCCGCCGGCGGACTCGTGTACGGCGGCCTGCACCTGACGTCGTCGCTCGAAGCGCAACTGCGCCGCCTGCTGGCTCTCGTCGCGCTCGCACTCGCACTGCAGTCGCTCGTCCACACGCCAGCAGCGCTGATGGCATTCGCGTTCGTCGCCGGCATCTCGATCGCGCCGACGCTCACCGTCACCTCGCTGATGATCGCATCGTCCGCGCCTGCGCGCTACGCGACCGAGGCGTTCACCTGGGCAAGTGCGGCGATCGTGTCCGGCGTCGGCGCCGGCAATGCGTTGGGCGGCGCGCTGCTGCAACATTACGGCGCGGCATCGGTGTTCGTCGCCTCGGCCGTTACCGCCGTCGTGGCGGCCCTCGGCGCGCGGACGCTCTCCATCCCGTCGTCGCAACCCTCGGTGCCATGACCATGCACGACCGGCCGGCGCACGACCGACCAGTGCACGACCGGCCGGCGCACCCGTCGCAGGCACGCCGCACGGTCGTCGTCGGCTGCGTGATGCTGGCGATGTTCATGGCGGCGGTCGAGGTGACGATCGTCGCGACCGCGCTGCCGCAGATCGTCGCGAAGCTCGGCGGCTTTTCGCTGTACACGTGGGTGTTTGCGGGTTTCCTCCTCACGCAGACCGCGACGATCCTTGTCTTCGGAAAGCTCGCCGACCTCTACGGGCGCCGCCCGGTGCTGATCGCCGGCATCGTCGTCTTCCTCGTCGGCTCGACGCTGTGCGGATTCGCGTGGTCGATGCCGGCGCTGATCGGATTCAGGCTGCTGCAGGGGCTCGGCGCGGGCTCGATCCAGCCGGTCGCGGCGACGATCATCGGCGACCTCTATTCGCCGCGCGAGCGCCCGCGCATCCAGGGCTACCTGTCGAGCGTGTGGGGATTCGCGGCGATCGTCGGGCCGCTCGCCGGCGGCCTCATCGTCGAGGCGCTGTCGTGGCACTGGATCTTCTGGATCAACGTGCCGGTTGGTGTGCTCGCGATTGCCGGGCTGTCGATCTTCCTCCGCGAAGACGTCGCGCACCGGCAGCATGCGATCGACTATCCGGGCGTCGCGCTCTTCTTCGTCGCGATCACCGCGCTCCTCGTCGCGCTGATGGAGGGCGGCGTCGGCTGGGCATGGGCATCGCTGCCCACGCTCGTCCTGGTGCTCGTCTTCATCGCGGGGCTCGTGCTCTATTTCCGCCGCGAACGGCATGCGAAGGAGCCGATGATCGACCTGGCGCTCTGGCGTACGCGTCTCATCGCGAGCATCAACCTGAGCACGCTCGCCGCCGGAGCGTCGATCATCGGCGTCACCTCGTTCGTGCCGATCTACGTGCAGGGCGTGCTCGGACGCTCGGCGATCGTTGCCGGGTTCGCGCTCACTGCGATGTCGGTCGGCTGGCCGCTCGCGTCGACGCTCTCCGGGCGCTTTCTTCGCGCGCTCGACGCGAGGCGCACGGTGCGCGCGGGAGGAGCGCTGCTCTTCGCCGGCGCGGTCGGCCTCGCGCTGATGCCTCCCGGTGCCGGCGCATTGGCGACCGGCGCGAGCTCGTTCGTCGTCGGCTTCGGCATGGGGCTCCTCAACACGACGTTCATCATCCTGATCCAGGGCAGCGTGCCGTGGGCGAAGCGCGGCAGCGCAACCGCCTCCAACGTGTTCGCGCGGATGCTCGGCGGAACGTTCGGCGCCGCCGCGCTCGGTGCGGTGCTGAACGGCGCGCTCGCCCGCCGCTTCGCCGGCTCGGGTGGCGCCATCGACATCGAGGCGGTGCGCCACATGTTCGACTCCGGCGCATCGGCCGCACTCGCTCCGGAGCAACACGCCGCGCTCGCGCAGGCGCTCGCCTCGGGCATGTCCGAGGTCTTCGCTGCACTGGCGCTCTTCGCGGCGCTCACGATGATCGCGACGTGGATGGTGCCGCGGCGCGAAGCCTTCGCCGAGACGCCGGTAGAATCGGAAGCGAAAGAGGGTCCTGTCAGCGGGCCCTGAGACGAACACGATGGAGCCTGCGATGTCCGTTCCTGCGGCGATGTCCGTTCCTACCACGATGACCGTTCCTGCCACGATGCGTCAGATCGCCGTCGCGCAGCCGGGCGGCCCCGACGCGATGCAGATCGGCGAAGGACCGGTGCCGACGCCGCGCGCCGGTGAAGTGCTGATCGAAGTCGCGTGGGCGGGCGTCAATCGTCCCGATTGCCTGCAGCGCGCGGGCAGCTACCCGCCGCCTCCCGACGCATCGCCGGTCCTCGGCCTCGAAGTGGCAGGCCGCGTGGTTGCCTGTGGCGACGGTGTCGCGACACCGAAGATCGGCGATTCCGTCTGCGCGCTCGTTCCCGGCGGCGGCTACGCCGAGTACTGCACGACACCGGCCGACTGGTGTCTGCCCATCCCGCGCGGAATGACCCTCGAGAAGGCCGCGAGCCTTCCCGAGAACTATTTCACCGTGTGGAACAACGTGTTCGACCGGGCGAAGCTCGCCAACGGAGAAACGTTCCTCGTCCACGGCGGCACGAGCGGAATCGGTCTCGCCGCGATCCAGCTCGCCAAGGCATTCGGCGCGATCGTCATCGCGACCGCGGGCTCCGCGGAGAAGACCGCGTTCTGTCGCAGCGTCGGCGCCGACCACGCGATCGACTACCGACAGCAGGACTTCCAGGCCGAGGTCAAGCGGATCACCGGCGGGCGCGGCGTCGACGTGATCCTCGACATGGTCGGCGGCGATTACATCGAGAAGAACCTGAAGTGCCTGGCACTCGAAGGCAGGCTCGCGCTGATCGCCTTCCTCAAGGGAAGTCGCGTCGAATGCGACTGGCGCTTCATCATGTTGAAGCGACTCACCGTCACCGGCTCGACGCTGCGTGCGAGCCCGGCATCGCGCAAGGCCGCGCTCGCGCGCGAGCTCCATGAGCACGTGTGGCCGCTGATCGAGCTGGGCGCGGTGAAGACCTTCATTAACGCGCGCTTCGAGCTTGCCGATGCGCCGCGCGCGCATGCGCTGATGGAATCGTCGGCGCACATCGGCAAGATCATGCTGCACGTGCGCGGCTGACGTTCGCGCACGCATCCGCAGCTTACGCTCGCGCGCCGATCCGCGGCTGAGGTCCGCGCGCGTCAGGTCGCGACCTGCACGCCGGCCTCGGATGTCGCGCCGATCCATCGCGATACACGAATCGGCACGTCCGGGCGCTGCAGCTCGGCGACACGCTTCTGCAGCTCGCTGTCGGCGCGCGTCATCCGCGAGCGCAGCCGTACGTATTCGGCCCAGGATTCGATCACGTAGCGCTCGACGTAGCGGCCTTCCTCGCCGAGATCGCGAAACACGCGCCAGCTCGTCGCGCCGTTGCGCCGCCGCGTCGGCCCGACCTTCTGGATCGCCTGCAGGAAGCGCTCGCGCACGGCTGGATCGATCAGGTATTCGATCTGGATCAGCACCGGACCGTCGTCGGGCCGCGGCATGCTGCCGATCGCGAGGTCGGCGGGCGCCGCAACCGGCTCGGTGTCGGCCTCCTTGCCGAGGCGCACGCGAACCCGTCGGTAGGCGATCTGCAGCGCGATCACGACTGCGGCGGAGAGCCCGACCGCCCAGCGCGTGCCGACGCCCGACGCGACAGCGCCCCATACCGCGCTTCCGAGTGCGAGGCACCCCTGCGTGGTGACGATGTTCATCGCGAGCGCGCGGGCGCGCACCCACGCCGGCGCGCTCGTCTGCGTCCCGGTGGAGAGGCTCGCGAACACGTAGACCCAGGCGGCGCCCGCGCAACCGGCGCCGACGAGCGCCAGTGGTGTGTCGCTGGCGAGCGCAACCAGCACCATCGCGACCGCCCACAGGCGTACCGCCTGCGTGACGATGCGGTTCATCGACTCGCGCTGCAGAAGCCCGGCGACCGACAGCGCCCCGACGATCGCGCCGATGCCGAAGCTCGCCGAGAGAAGGCCGAAGCCTCCCGCACCGAGGCCGAGCTGGTCGCGCGCGATCACCGGAAGCAGCGCCCAGAAGGCACTCGCGCAGGCGCTGAACACGAGATTGCGCAGGAGCAGCGCGCGCATCGGCGCCGAGTGCCTGACGAAGCGAAGCCCGATCGTCACGCCCGAGAGCAGCCGCTCGGGAACGCCGGGGAGCGGCGGGTGGCTGCGCGCCATCCGCAGCATCGCGACGAACATCGGCGCGAAGAACACCGCCGCGATGATCAGCGCAACGCCGGGATTCATCGCCGCGGCGATCGCGCCCGCGAGCGCCGGTCCGATCGCGCGCGCGACGTTGAACGCGACCGAGCCCAGCGCGATCGCGCGCGTCAGGAGCGCTCCGGAGACGAGCTCGTTGACGCTCGCCTGCTGCGCAGGCAGGTAGAACGTGAAGCCGCCGCCGACGAGGAACGTGAGAAGCAGAAGGAGCGCCGGTCCGACGATCCCGGTGACCGCGGCGAGGCCGAGGAGCAGCGTCGCGCCGAGCAGCAGCACCTGAGTGACGAGGATCAGCTGCCGCCGCTCGACGATGTCGGCGAGCGTGCCGGCGACGAGACCGAACAAGAGTGTGGGCAGCGTCGACGCACTCTGCACCAGCGCGACCATCAGCGTCGACGTCGTCAGCGTGGCCATCAGCCACGCCGCCATCGTCGCCTGCATCGTATAGCCGAGCGCCGACCCGATCGAGCCGAAATAGAAATTACGGTAGGCGGCGCCGCCGAGCGGCGAATCGGCGAGCCTTCGGGCGACGAAGGCGGAAAGGCCGGCGGTCAAGACATCTTCTCGTCGGCCCGCGCCTGCGTCATTCCAAGGATTCTACATGCCGTTCACTGACCGATAGCGGTGATCAGCTTCGACTTGTCGCACTGCCACGGCGCCACCGCATGCGCCCAGACCGGTGTCCCCGACGGCCCGACGATCAGGAAGCTGACGCCGAGGGGCACGACCGACGAGCCCTTCGTGCAGCCCGACGGCGATCCGATCGACGCGCGATCGACGTCGAGCGTGAACTGCATCAGGCCGCTCGCTGCGCCGGTGCCCGTGACCGGGGTGATCTGCATCGACACCTTTGGCTTCACCGAAGGGGGTGTTCCGAAGATGCCCTTGCCGGGTGTGCTGCCGGGGACCGCGTGAAGCGTCACCGGCAGGAGGCTCGCGTCGGCTCCGGCTTGCACGAGCTCACCCGCACCGCGGAGCTCGTGCAGCATTCCGCCGACGGTCACGGTCGACTGGTCGAGCGCGAGCGTCGGAGGTGTGGTGAAGCGGCCTTCGAGGTGAAGGGTCGCGCTGCTCGCTCCGGTTCCTACCTGCGTCGCGAGTCCGTTGACGGCCGAGATGTTGTCGGGGTACGGACCGGGAGGCGGCGGCTCGCCCACCGTCGACGCGCACGCGCTGAAGGTTGGCGGGTTCGTCGGTGGATGTGGCGGCGGGAAGGGAATCAGGCTGTTCGGCTTCGCCTGGTAGTCGAGGAGGCCGTCGAACAACCCCTGCGTCGCGTCGGTCGCGACGCTGACGGCGACCTGTTCCGCCAGATTCGGAATGTCCGCGTCGATCGCGCCGCCATCGCAGGAGATGCTCGACGGGCTCGTCGGCTGGAACTGCAGATCATCGCTGGCGGTGGGATTGGAGGCGCTCCCGAGGTCCTCGCCGGGAAGGTGGGTATACGACAACAGCGCGGACGGCTTGCCCGACGCACAGGAACCGGCGCAGAAGTTGGCCTGCGGAGTACTCGGGCCGACGTTGAGCGTGTCGGTGCACGTCCGGTTGGTGGCCGACTCCTGAACGTACGACCCATAGGTGAAGCCGGCGGGCCCGATCCCCTGGCACACGAGCACGATCTGCGCCTGCTTCAGAAAGAAGCTGATATTGAACGGCGAGTGGATTCCGAATCCGAACGTGCCGTCATAGGTGCAGGCAAGGTTTTCGCCGGTGTTCGCGTCGCTCGCGTATCTGCACGGAGTGTTTGCCTGGCCGGTGAAGACCTGTAACGCGGAGATCGAGTAGGCGTCGACGGAGCCGTTGCCCGTACCGTACACGCGCAGGTAACGCGCGGTCGGCTCGGGGGAGAACGTCGGACTCTTTCGCTGTTGCAGATGCGAACCGCTGACGGTCGGGACCGACCACAGCGCCTGCCAGCTTGCGGCGTCGCTCGAATAGTCGACCTGGAATGTGTGGGCCTGATCGGCCTGCATCACGAGATGATCGATCAGGAACGCGGCGCCGAGATCGATGATCCGGGCTCCCGTCTGCGCGGTCGACGTCGGGCAGACCGAGTTTGCGTTCGTCTTGCACGGTGAAAGCTTGATCGCGTAGCGCGTGTCGTTGTAGTCGGTTCCGTCGGGAGGCATCTCCCCGTTGGTGATCACCGGCTCGGGGCCATAGGTCGCCGCACCGACCCCGAGAGGTTTGCTGCCCGTGTCCCAGAGCTCGAGCTGGGAGACGGCGAACGTCGGGCCGCCCGAGTTGGCGTAGACGCGCAGGTAGCGGGCCTGGAAGCTCGGATTGTGGACGCCCGCGGTGATCGTGGCGACACCTCGCGTGCGCAGGTTGCTGTCGCAACACGGCGGGAATTGTCCGTAACCGGTCCAGTTCACGCCATCGGTCGAATAGTCGAGCTGGTAGTAGTCGTCGTTGTCGGCCTGAAGCTTCGGTCCGCTCAGGCAGTCGTATCCATTGCCACAGACGTGCTTGACGCTGCCGAGGTCGACCACCAGTGCCGGCGCGGGCCCGGTCTCGTGGCTCAGCACGACCGCGTACTGCGTGTCGGTCGAGCTATGCCCGTCGGCAGGTGGAGCACCGCTGGTGATCTGATACGGGTAGGGGCCGACCGCCCGCTTGCCCACCGAGATCAGGTGGCTGCTGACGTCCCAGAGCGCCAGCTCGGATACGGCGAACGTGGGGCCACCGGAGGCTGCGAACACGCGAACGTACCGTGCGGTGAAGCTTGGATTGTGGGTGTACCCCGCGATCGCCGCGACGCCACGCGTGCGAAGTCCGCTGTCGCAACACTTCGGGAAATAGCTGTAATTTGTCCAGGCGACTCCGTCCATCGAGTAGTCGAGCTGGTAGACGTCGTCGTTGTCGGCCTGGAGTTGCGGCCCGCTCTTGCAGTCGTAGCCGTTTCCGCAGATCGTATAACTCTGGCCGAGATCGACGACGATCGAGTCGCGGGGATCGTTGGGGCTGTGCGGCAGCACGATCGCGTATTCCGGGTCGGTCGAACTGTGCCCTTCCGGGGCGAAGACGCCGTCGGTCAACTTGCTCGCGTTCGTACCGCGATCGGACTGCGCGGCAACGTCCTTGAGGTTGTATTGCGCGAAGAGAGGGCTCGTGAACTTCAGGCCCTTCAACCCCGTCAGCGAGTTCAGCGTGACGTTGGCGTGCGCGCTGTAACAACCGTCGATGTAGCCTTTGAGCACGCAATAGGCGTCCGCGTCGGCGTTGCATGCACCGGGGATCGGGATGCCGTTGATCACCTTGTCCTGCGGATTGCCGCTCGAGTCGTTCGGAGGATAGGGGTCGATGGTCGCCGGTGCCTGGGCGTCCCACGCCTTCTGCATTTCGCTCGGCAGAAGGCTATTCAGGAGCGTCGGAACGACCTGATCGGCCGTCGGCGACGGCACCGGGCATGCGGGCGCAACCCCCGACAGCCGCTGAGCGGCGGCCGGACCCGCTGTGAGGATGAGTGCGAGGGGAACGAACAGGAACGCGCCGACAATCCCGCGCCGCAGCAAGGCGGCACAGCTGCGAATGCGTCGTTGCCCGGTTTCGACCGGGATCTCCTCCGAACGCGTGAAGACGTCGACGTGCATGCGACACCCCCTATGCGTGGCGGGGCGTCATTCCTCCCCTTCGGGCATGAGGGTATCGCGTAGTGCAAATTTTGCAATCCCTCTCCGACGAGTGCGCGGCTTGCACCCTGCGGTTCCGCCACAGGCACGGCCCACTACGGGTGCCGCGCACCGCGGACATCGCCGGGGAAAAGCCTAGTAGGTCGCGCGCCCGCCCGAGAGATCGAACACCGCGCCGGTCGAGAACGAGCACTCTTCCGAGGCGAGCCAGCAGACGAGCGATGCCACCTCGTCGACGCCGCCGAAGCGACCCAACGGTATCTTCGAGAGCATGAAGTCGATGTGCTGCGGCGCCATCTGGTCGAAGATCGCCGTGCGCACGGCGGCGGGTGTCACGCAGTTGACGCGGATGCCGGTCGCCGCGAGCTCCTTGCCGAGCGACTTGGTGAGCGCGATCACCGCCGCCTTCGACGCGCTGTAGGCGGAGGCGTTCGGGTTGCCTTCCTTGCCGGCGATCGACGCGATGTTGACGATGCGCCCGTAGCCGGCCCGGCGCATCACCGGGACGATCGCGCGATTGCAGTAGAAGAGGCCGTGGACGTTGACGTCGAAAACGTGCTTCCACGCCTCGACCGGATAGTCCCAGGTCGTCGCGTTGGGACCGGTGATCCCGGCCGAGCAGACGAGCACGTCGATGCCGCCGAGCGCAGTCTCGGTCTTGCTCGTCGCCTCTTCGACCGCGTCGACGCTCGTCACGTCGACCGCGATCGGCAGCGTGTCGCCGTCCAGGTTCGCATGTGCGTCGGCGAGTGCCGCCGCGTCGCGGTCCCACAGCGCGACGCGCGCACCTCCCGCGGCGAGCCGGCGCGCGACCGCGAGACCGATTCCCGCGGCTCCTCCGGTGACCACGGCACGCCGGTTGCGAAAATCGAGCTGGTTCATCGGTCGCGCTCCGTGGTCGGTCCCGCGTACTCTACACTGGGTCATGCGGAATGGCGGGATCGCCGCCGCTGTTGACGATCGATGACCTCCCTCGCGCGTTCCGCGGCGCTCGCTCTCGCGGCGTTGCTCGCGACGCCCTCGTTGCAGGCCACCGCGGCGATGCAGCCACAGGTCGACCTCACCATTACCGATCTCGGCTCGACCGTCGCGATCCGCGCGAGCGTCGTCATCGCCTGCGATCCGGCGACCGCGTGGAAGGTTCTGACCGATTACGGCCGCTATGCGAGCTTCATTCCCTCGGTCGAGACGAGCCGGGTTGTCGAGCGCGACGGGACCGAGGTCGTCGTCGAGCAGACCGATCGGGCTCCGCCGTGGCTGTTGCGCATGCCGGTCGAGGTCATGTACCGGATCACCGAGTACCCGCCGACGCGGGTCGTGTCGCGGGCGAATCTCGACGGCGGTGACACGCTCTACAGCGAATACCGGCTGACTGCGGGGCCGCAGGGAATGCGGCTCGATTACGTCGGGCGCCTGACCGCGCGCCGAGGAATGCTCGAGTGGCTGCACGAGAAGGCCGGAGCAGGTGCAATCGGTGAGCAGGTTCGCGCGCTCGCGCACGAAATGGAGCGCGAGGCGCGTAATTCGGGATCACGCAGGGTCGCACTCCCCGACGAGGGCCGTTGAGCGTGCGCCGAACATCCGTAACTTGCCGCGGCGTGCTCCGACTCGTAGCCCCTGCGATGCTGCGTGCGACCGTGTTCGGCATGGCGATGCTGTTCGCGGCCTGCGCACCGCTGGCCGAGCACGCACCGCTGTCCACAGGCGCTTCGCCACCCGAGCGCGCGCCGCAGACATCGGAGAACGCGCCGGCCAGGTTTCCGTCCGCCGACTACGAAATCGCCCGAAAGCGGGGAGACGACGTGTATGCCGTCGATCCCGCGCAATCACTCGTCACCGTAATCGTCCACCGCGGTGGCAAGCTCGCACGCCTCGGCCACGACCACGTCGTCGCGAGCCGTGACGTACGCGGACTTGTCGATGTCACCGCAGGACGCGCTGATCTCTACGCGAGGCTCGACCGGATGAGCGTCGACGAGCCCGAACTGCGGCGCGCAGCGCATTTCGCCACGCAGCCGTCGGCCGCCGACATCGCGGGGACACGCACCAACATGCTCGAACGCGTGCTGCATGTCGAGAGGTATCCGTTCGTCGAAGTTGCGGTCAGGGGGGCCGACGCGCTCTCCGCAATCGATACTGCCGAGATGGCGGCCGCGACACCCGCTGCGACACCCGCCGCGACTGACATGCGCGTATCGATCACACTCAACGGTCTCACTCGTGAAGTCCCGGTGCAGATTGCAGTGGATCGGCACGGTGAAGTCGTCGAGGCGAGCGGCAGCTTCTCGATCGAACAGACCGACTTCGGCCTCGTTCCGATGTCGCTGTTCGGCGGTGCAATCACCGTCGAGAACCGTCTCGACCTCCACTTCGACGTCCGTGGGCGACGCGAGGCCGCGCCGACCGCAGCAGCCGCGCATAGACGATCAGGTTGATCGCGACGACGAATGTCGCGAGCACGTACTGCGTCTCGCGCGTCAGTCCCGCTGGGTAAATCGCCGCGAGCAGGTAGTGCGCAACGAAGCCTTCGCGGTAGCCGGCCTCACCCGCGCGCTCGCGGAACGCGTTCTCGACGTAGGTGAGCGGGCACACGGTTCCAGAGAGCTCGACCCAGGTACCCCATATCGCCGCGGGTAGGTGCAGCCATGCGACCCACCGCCACCACCAGGCGAGGAGCCCGCCGACGACGACGAAGACGATGAACGCGAAATGGAGCGACAGCGTGGCGACGGCGGCGAGGTGCCAGGTCACGGCAGGGCAAGAAGCGTTGCAAAACGGCCACGCGGATCTTCCCTGAACCCGCTTCTCGAGCCTATCAGGCGAAGACGATCGACAGTCGGCCACTCCTCCGAGAACGAGGCGTCGCTTTCACGACGATCTGCACGTCGCGGCCAAACCTCATGAGGCAGTCCATCAAACGGCGCTCGGAAACGCCGCGGAACCGGCCGCGTAGCAGGTTGGAAAGCTTAGGCTGCGGCATTCCCAGCAACTCGGCCGCTCGAGTCTGAGTGAGGCCCTTCCGTTTGATGATCTCGGCGATCTTGGCCGCGAGCTGAGCTTTGATCAGCATCTCGTCGGCATCGGCGTAACCGAGATCGGCGTACACATTGCGCGATCCCACCTCAACGTCCATACCTTGCATCCTGTGCTTGCTCACTTTGATGACTCCTTGATGACCTGCTCGATGACCTTCAGTCGCTCCCGGATCAATTCGATATCATGTTTGGGCGTTGCGATGCCGCTCGTCGCCTTCTTCTGAAATACATGCAACACGTACACCGCGGCGGTGAAGCGTACGGTATAGACCGCTCGGTACGCGTTTCCTCGCCAGTCTTCGACGATCTCCAGGACACCCGCTGACCCAAAGCCGCGGAGTGCTTTGGTTTGCTGGTGCTTTCTTCCTGTCCGGGCAAGGTACAGGGCGTATCCGAACGTATCGATTACGTCCTCCGGCAACGCCATCAAATCCTTCTTGGTGCTCGCGAGCCAGACCAGCGGCCTGGGCTCGGGAGGTGCGTCCTTCGACATGACGCATTATATCCATATAGATATAATTTTGCAACGAGAGTCCCGGGCGCCCAAGTAGATTCCAGCAGTCAGCAACCGGACGCGTAGCCGCGAGTCGGCTATCGTCGAGTCGTGAAATTGCGTGGGGAATGGTGCCGGCAGAGAGACTCGAACTCCCGACCAACGGTTTACAAAACCGCTGCTCTACCAACTGAGCTATGCCGGCGCGCGGGCATTGTAGCGCCATACGGCGACGCACCGACGACGCGCTCGATCCGCGTCGTCGGAATTTTCCGCAGCCGAGGGATGGTCGATTATCCCTGAGAGTCCTTGACAGTCGCTCCTCGCGCTGGCCAGATAGCCGCCCACGCTATATCGCCGACACGATGCATGGTTCCGGGCGCGCCCTGGGGAGAGCGGCCCGCGAATGCAGGACGCTGAACGCGCCCCACCTCTTCGATCCGCACGGAGCGGCACCATGAGACTCATGCGTCCTGTAGCGCTTGTGTTGTCCCTGCTCGCGGCGCCGACGACTCTTGCCGCAACGACTATGACGGTCGTCGATCTGACACCGGCGTCCGGGGTTCGACAACGCATACTCGACGTACGCCCTGCTGCTCCGACGGCGAGCATCGTCGCGCTTCCTGGCTCGAACGGCGTTCTGAACATCACCGACACGGGTGCGGTGACGACGTCCGCCGGACGTTGCTTCCCGTTCACGCGCACTGCGCAGATGCTCGCGGAAGGCGGCATTGCGGTCGCCCTCGTCGACGTCGCCTCGGACGGATCGCGAGATCGCTTCGAGTACGTTTCCGAGGTGGTGCGCTACATGCAGGAGAGAGCAAACGTTCCCGTCTGGATTGCGGGGGGAAGCAGCTCGACGAACCCGGCAGCCGACATCGCTTCGCGTCTCCCCGTCGACATGGCGGTGGGCGCTTTGTTCTTTTCGGCCGACATCCCCGACCCGACGATGACGCTGCGCGTGAAGCGACCCTCGCTGGTGATTTACAACCCGGCCGACGTGGCTCAGGACGCCGCCGACTTCTACGCGGCCCTGGTCGCGGCTCAGGTGAAGGACATCGTCGCGCTCGACGGAGGTAGCGCCGCTCAATGCGGTTATCACACCTTCCAGGACCAGGAAGCCCAGTTCACCGCATCGGTCGGGAATTTCATCACGAGCCACGCCGCCGATACGCACCAGGTCTCGACGTTCGAGATCGATCAGCATGGCGTCACCGGCTCGTGGTACCAGCCGGCCACCAGCGGGCAGGGCATCGAGATCGAGGTCTACAAGGACATGGTCGCGCCGGGGACGGGATATCTGCAGGGAAGCTGGTTCACCTTCGATCACCTGGCGAGAGGCGGTGCCGATCACGGGCGCTGGTACACCTTCGGGGGCAACGTGCAGTCGGGCGAATCGTCGGCATTGTTCACGCTCTACCAGAATGTCGGTGGCAATTTCAACGCGCCGCCCGTGACGGCTGCATTGCCCGTCGGCCACGTGAGCCTGCAGTTCGACGGCTGCACCAATGCGCGGATGGCTTACAGCTTCATCGATGGCAGCGGGCGAACGGGCATCGTACCGATCTCCCGGATCACGCCGAACGTCACCTGCTCTGCTGCGGGCAGCAGCGCGCAGGCCGATTTCGCGCTCTCCGGCAACTGGTACGATCCTCGAACCTCGGGCCAGGGGTTCGTGTTCGAGGTCAATCCGAACGCGCCAGTCGTGTTCTTCGCGTGGTACACGTACGCTCCGAACGGAAGCGCGCTCGGTTCGACCGGACAGCGCTGGTACACCGGCCAGGCGAGTTACACGCCGGGCGCACGTACCATTCCGCTGGAGCTTTACGAAACAACCGGAGGGTTGTTCGACGCCTCGCTACCCGCGCCGACGACCCGGAAAGTCGGCACGGCAACGGCATCGTTTACGAGTTGCACATCCGCGAAGCTTAGCTTCGCATTCACGGACGGATCGAATACCGGGCAGTCGGGCGCAATCGACCTCGCGCGTGTGGGGCCGGTTCCGGTGGGCTGCAAGCTGTAGATGTGAAGTTTCAGGACGTTGTCCCCTCGATCCAAGGGGAAGAAGCTGATGGTTGCGACGCCGTCAGTCGCGGGGGACGCTGTCTTCCGGGCGAAACGACTGCGACAGCGCCTTGTACACCGGGTGCGGACAGATGAGGCGCGAGAGTCCGTAGGCGATCAGCGACACCGCCATCAGCGGCAGCGCCATGTCGGAATCGCGCGTCATCTCGATCACGATCACGAACGCGGTGATCGGCGCCTGCACGACGCCGGAGAAATAGCCGACCATGCCGAGGATCACGACCGCCGCCTGCGGCGCGTGCGGCACGAGGAGCGCGACGTTCTGCCCGATTCCGGCGCCCACCGCGAGCGACGGCGAGAAGATCCCGCCGGGGATTCCGCTCGCGTACGACACCACGGTCGCAACGAGCTTCAGCAGCCCGAACGTCTGCGGGATCACGTCGGCGCCGGCGACGATCGAGCGCGTCTCGGCGTAGCCGGTACCGTAGATGGTGCTCTGCGACAGCCAGCCGATCACGGCGAGGAGCAGCCCGCAGCACGCCGCGTAGACCTGCGGCCGCTCGCGGCGCAGCGCCGCAACGCGGCCCGCGAAGCCCCGCGAAGCGGCAATGACGAGGCGGCTGAAGCACCCGCCGGCGACGCCACCCGCGATGCCGCAAAGCACGACGGCTACCGAGCCGGACGCAAAGTTGACCGTCGCCGACGTGTGTCCGAAGTACGCGTAGTTGCCGAGGATCACGAGCGAAACCAGGCCGGCGAAGACGACCGCCGCGACGACGATCCCGCTCGTGCGCTGCGAGAACGAGCGGCTCATCTCCTCGATCGCGAACACCACTCCGGCGAGCGGCGCGTTGAATGCCGCGGCGACCCCTGCCGCACCGCCGGCGAGGATCAGCCCGCGGCGCATGCTTTCGTGCGGGAACGGGGAGATCCGTGCGAGCGAATGCATCATCGCGGCGCCGATCTGCACGGTCGGCCCTTCGCGCCCGATCGATCCGCCGCACAGGAGCCCCACCAGCGTCATCACGATCTTCCCGGCGGCGACGCGAAGCGACAGCAGCCGGTCGCGAAATCCCGCGTCGCGGTGCTTCAGCACGGCGATCGTCTGCGGAATGCCGCTCCCCTGCGCGCCGGCGAACCAGCGCTCGCTCGCGTAGCTGATCGCCGCGAAGCCGGCCGGCGCGAGCACGAACGGCGCCCAGGGCCACACGGTAAGCATCCGGTGCAGGAGGTCGTTCGCGAGGTTCGCGGCGATGGCGAAGCCGACCGCGACGATGGCGACCGCGATGCTGCCGCCGAGAAAGACGACGCGCCTGTTCCACTGCGGGCGCGACAGCCACACGTGCCGCGACCGGCGCGTGATGCGCACCAGCGCGTTTCGAATCGTGGGTGTGACGGCTACTTGACGACCTGCAGATGCGACGGCCGCCGCGGCCTTCCGGCCTCCGCCAGCTTCGGCGCACCGATTGCCTGGCTGTCGCGCGGCGCCGTCGACACGGCGAGCGACGCCACCGGATCGTCGGGTGTCGTGAACGAGAACCCGTAGCCGGTTTCCTTGGCGAAGATGCCGATCACTGCGCCGACCGGCACCGCGACTTCCTGCGACGCGCCGTTGAAGCGCGCGGTGAACTGGATCCACTGGTTGTCGATCGTCAGCTTGCGCGTCGCCGTCGCGCTGACGTTCAGCACGATCTCGCCGTTCTTGACGAATGCCGCCGGCACGCGCGTCTGCGGATTGACGCGGACGGCGAGATACGGCGTGAGGCCGTTGTCGGCGCACCATTCGCAGATGGCGCGCACCAGATAGGGCTTCGCGGACTGCTCGGACATGCGGAAAATATTACCCTCGGCGCAGGATCGGTCAAGCCGCAGGCTTTACCGCCTGTCCGACTGCCGTTCACCACATCGCGTACGCTACTTGCGCATGCCGCGCTCGGCCGAGGTCAGCGCCTCGGAAAACGCCGGGCGGGAGAACAGGCGCTCGGCGTACTTCAAGAGCACGGCCGCCTGCTTGGGCATCTGGATTCCGTAATAGTCGAGCCGCCACAAAAGCGGCGTGATGGCGACGTCGAGCATCGAGTACTCGTCGCCCAGCATGAACTTGTGCTTCGAGAATACCGGTGCGATCTGCAGCAGAGCGTCGCGCACGAGGCCGCGCGCCCGGTCGGCCTGGCGCTGGTTGTTCCCTTCGAGCGCCTCGACGTGAACGAAGAGCTCCTTCTCGAAGCGATGCAGGAAGAGCCGCGCGCGCGCGCGCATCACCGGGTCGGCCGGCATCAGCTGCGGATGCGGGAACCGCTCGTCGATGTACTCGTTGATGATGTTGGCTTCGTGCAACACGAGGTCGCGCTCGACCAGCACCGGCACCTGGTTGTACGGGTTCATCACCGCGAGGTCCTCGGGCTTGTGGTCGAGGTCGACGTCGATGATCTGGAAGTCCATCCCCTTCTCGTGCAGCACGATCCGGCAGCGCTGGCTGAACGGATCGGTCGTGCCGGAGTACAGGGTCATCATGTCAGTGCAGCGCCTTCCAGTAGTCGCGCTTCAGCGCGTAGGCGAGCGCGAACAGCACCGCGAGGAACATCAGCACAATGATGCCGAGGTGGATGCGCTCGTTCCTGACCGGCTCGCTCATGTAGTCGAGATAGTTGACGAGGTCCCCGGCGAACGCCTCGTACTGCGCGCGTGTCATCGTCCCCGGAACATCGGGAGCGACCGTCACCATCAGGTACTTGTGATCCCTGGTCGGCTCGACCATCGCGAGGCCCTTGACGGCGATCGCCGCCGCTTCGGCCGAATGCTCGTCGTCGAACTCCTTCTCGACGCGCTTGCCGGTCCCGGAGAGCTGCCACAGGATGTTGGGCATCGCGACGTTCGGGAATACGAGATTGTTCCAGCCGCTCGCCGTCTTGTCGTCGCGGTAGAAGCCGAGCAGATAGCTGTAGAGCCAGTCGCGCCCGCGCACCCGCGCCTCGACCGAGAGGTCAGGCGGCGGATTGCCGAACCACGTCTTGGCGTCGTCGTCGCGCATCGCCACGGTCATCGTGTCGCCGATCTTGCTGGAGGCGAACATCAGGTTGCCGGTGATCTCGTCCGGCGTGAGACCGAGATCGGTCAGCCGGTTGTAGCGCATGTACTTTGCCGAGTGGCAGGTGAGGCAGTAGTTGACGAAGTCGCGCGCGCCACGCTGCAACGACGCGACGTCGAGCCGGTTGTCGGGCGCGGGCATCAGGCGCGGGCCCGCCTCCTGCGCGGCGGTGCTGGCGGCGAACCCGGCGAGGGCAAGCGCCGAAAAGGCGATCAGGGCGAGCTTCTTCATCGGGGCGAGCGCCTTCATTTCCACCTCACCCGGTCGGGTTGCGGCAGCGTCTTGTCGCGCACGGAGTACCACGGCATCAGCACGAAGAACGCGAAGTAGACGACGGTGAGCACGCGCGACACCACCGTCGCGCGATCGGCGCCGTGGAACGGGAACGCATCGGGGAACTGTCCCCAGACGGTTACCGGGACGGTGCCGAGATAGCCGAGGATCAGGAACGCGATGATGAACGCGATCAGGAATCCCTTGTAGAGCTTTCCGCGGTAGCGGATCGACTTCACCGGGGCGCGGTCGAGCCAGGGCAGCGCGAAGAAGATCAGCACCGCGCAGGCCATCACGATCACGCCCCAGACCTGCGTTTCGAGGAACGACGGCACCGCGCGCAGCATCGCGTAGTACGGGGTGAAGTACCACACCGGCGCGATCTCGAGCGGCGTCTTCAGCGGATCGGCGGGGACGAAGTTGTTGGCTTCGAGGAAGAAGCCGCCCATGCTGGGAAGGAAGAACACGATCGCCGAGAACACGATCAGGAAGCCGATGACGCCGACGATGTCCTTGATCGTGTAGTACGGGTGCGAGTTGATGCCGTCGAGCGGCAGGCCGGTCTTCGGATCCTTGGGCTGCTTCTTGATCTCGACGCCGTCGGGGTTGTTCGACCCGGTCTCGTGCAGCGCCATCAGGTGCCCGACGACGAGCGCCACCAGCACGAGCGGCAACGCCGCGACGTGGAACGCGAAGAAGCGGTTCAGCGTCACGTCCGAGATCGTGTAGTCGCCGCGGATCCACACCGCGAGGCCCTCGCCGATTCCCGGAATCGTCGAGAACAGGTTGACGATCACCTGCGCGCCCCAGTACGACATCTGGCCCCACGGCAGCAGGTAGCCGAAGAACGCCTCGGCCATCAGCGCGAGATAGATGACGCAGCCGAAGAGCCAGGTGAGCTCGCGCGGCTTCCGGTAGCTGCCGTAGATCAGCCCGCGGAACATGTGCAGGTAGACGACGACGAAGAACATCGACGCGCCAGTCGAGTGCATGTAGCGGATCAGCCAGCCCCAGTGCACGTCGCGCATGATGTATTCGACGGAGCCGAAGGCCTTTGCCGCATCGGGCTTGTAATCCATCGCGAGCCAGATGCCGGTGACGATCTGCAGCACGAGCACGAATGCCGCGAGCGAGCCGAAGAAGTACCAGAAGTTGAAGTTCTTCGGCGCGACGTACTTGCCCCACTGGCTTTCCCACAGCGCGGTCAGCGGAAAGCGGTCGTCGACCCAGGTCATGAACTTGCTGCTCATCGATCGCTCCGTCCGGTCACGCTTGTTTCGAATCCTCGCCGACGACGATACGCGTGTCGCTCGCGTAGCGGTAAGGCGGGATGTAGAGGTTCGTCGGCGCGGGAACGTTCTTGAACACGCGTCCGGCGAGGTCGTACTTCGACTGGTGGCACGGGCAGAAGAAACCGCCGAGCCAGTCGGGACCGAGGTCGGCGGGCGCCACTTCGGGTCGGAACGTCGGCGTGCAGCCAAGATGGGTGCAGATGCCGATCGCGACCCACAGGTTCGGCTTGATCGAGCGATCCTCGTTCTTGCAGTACGCCGGCTGGTGCGGCACCTCGGAATGAGGGTCCGCGACGCGCGAATCCATCTTCGGCAACGTCGCCAGCATCGCGTCGGTGCGGTCGACGACAAAGATCGGCTTGCCGCGCCAGGAGACGGTGATCATCATTCCCGCCTCGATCTTCGAGATGTCGACTTCGACCGGAGCCCCGGCCGCCCTGGCCGCCTCGGAAGGAGAGAGCGACATCACGAACGGTGTCGCCACGCCGATGACGCCGATGCCCCCGACGACCGACGTCGCACCGATCAGAAACCGGCGCTTCCCCGCGTTCACTGCCACATCCGCACTCATCCGCCGCCTTTCGTCCGGATCATGTCGCCGGATCGCAAAAAAACCTGCGGATTATACGGGATTTCACGCGATCATTTGAAGGGCAGGCACGGGCTGCTCTCTCTTTTCGCTGCAGAAACATGGAGTTGGAATTCGAAGCCCGGACGATCCGCCGACGCACGCCGTTACGATCGGACGCCGCCGCCGAAGCAACTCGCCCCTATAATGCACGGCGGCACCTGCCCGCCGCGCCGCCGTGACGGCAGCGCGACAACCCCGAATTCAACCGGTTCATGCCGGCCTCTCCGTGCTGAAGCATTTCTGGCTTCTGTTCGCCCAGGCGTGCACGCTTTGCCTCGCCGCTTTGTTCGTCGTGGTGACGCTGCGTCCCGACCTCCTGCCGCGCCTCGCGTCGCGGCAGAACCAGGTCGTCGTGCTGCGCCAGGCGGCGCCCGAGTCGACATCGCCGGCGTCCGCTGCGTCGCAAGTCGCCTCCGCATCGGCGAGCGTGCCAGGGACGGCAGCAACGCACGCGGTCGTGAGCTACGCCGAGGCCGCGAAAAAGGCGATGCCGTCGGTCGTCAACATCTACACGAGCAAGGCGGTGCACGTGAACAACCCGCTGCTCGACGACCCGATGCTGAAGCGCTTCTTTCCCGACCTCGTCGAGCGCGCGCAGACGCGGCGCACGACGAGCCTCGGCTCGGGCGTGATCGTCGCGCGCAACGGCTACATCCTCACCAACCATCACGTGATCGCCGGCGCCGACGAGATCCAGGTGGTGCTCGCCGACGGCCGCGATTTCCGCGCCACGGTCCGCGGCGACGATCCCGAGTCCGACCTTGCCGTGCTCGAAGTCGACGCGACTGATCTCCCTGCCATCACCTTCGGCTCGATCGACCACGTCGAGGTTGGTGACGTGGTGCTCGCGATCGGCAACCCGTTCGGCTTCGGCAACACGGTCACCGCCGGCATCGTGAGTGCGCTGGGACGTAACCACCTCGGCATCAATCGCTTCGAGGACTTCATCCAGACCGATGCGCCGATCAATCCGGGCAACTCGGGGGGTGCGCTCGTGGACACGCGCGGCGACCTGATCGGCATCAACAGCACGATCTTCTCGCAATCGGGTGGATCGATGGGCATCGGCTTCGCGATTCCGGTCTCGCTCGCGCGCGACGTGCTCGAGCAGATCATCGCGAAGGGCGAGGTCACCCGCGGCTGGCTCGGCGTCGAGCCGCAGGCGCTGACGCCGGACGCAGCGCAGGCGCTCGGCGTGCCCGCCTCGGGAGGCGTGCTCGTGCAGGGCCTGCAGCGCGGAGGACCGGCCGATCGCGCCGGCATCCATCTGCGCGACGTCATCGTGGCGATCGCCGATCACTCGACGCCCGACGTCCCGCAACTGATGGCGCAGGTCGCGGACCTCGCGCCCGGATCGGTCGTCAGGCTGTCACTCTTACGGGACGGCAAGCCGCTCGGCATCGACGTGACCGTCGCGCGCCGGCCGTCGCCCCCCGCCCGGTAGCGGAGTTCCGCCTCGCGCCGTTCCGTTCGTCGCTACTTCGCCGGCTCGGTCTCCTCGTCGGGAGCGCGCGCCGCCGGGCTCGAGACGAAGCGCGCGACCAGGAGGCCGAGCTCGAAGAGCATCCACAGCGGAACCGCGAGCAGGCACTGCGACAGGATGTCGGGCGGCGTAAACAACGCGCCGATGACGAATGCGCCGACGATCGCGTATGGCCGCACCGATTTCAACTTCGCGAGCGACACGACGCCCATGCGCACCAGGACGACGATCACGACCGGGGTCTCGAAGGTGACGCCGAAAGCGATGAACATCTTGAGCACGAAAGTCACGTACTTGTCGATGTCGGTCATCATCTGCACGCCGGACGGCGTGTAGTGCGCGAAGAAATGGAACGCGACCGGGAACACGACGAAGTACGCGAAGCTCATGCCGACGAGGAAGAAGAAGCAGCTCGAGATCAGCACCGGCAGCACGAGCCGCTTCTCGTGCTGGTAGAGGCCCGGCGCGACGAACGCCCACGCCTGCCACAGCACGTACGGAAGCGCGATCAGGAACGCCGCGACCAGCGTCACCTTGAGCGGCACGAGGAAGGTGCCGGTGACGTCGGTGGCGATCATCGTCGCCCCCTTCGGCAGCGCGCGCAGCAGCGGCTCGGCGAGCAGCGCGTAGATGTCCTTCGCGAACGGGAACAGCACGGCGAGCACGATCACGACGGCCACGATCGAGCGCATCAGCCTCGTGCGCAGCTCGATCAGGTGCGAGATGAAGCTTTCCTGGGTGTCGCTTGCTTCGGCCATCGTTCTCGGTCCGGACGCGGCGGTTCACGCGCAGGGGCGTCGGCCCTGCGCGATGGCGCCACGCCCGCTCAGATCTTCTCGAATCCCGGCAGCGCGCCCTGCCGCGGCTTCTCGGTCACCGCCGCGGGAGCCGGCGCTGCCGCGGGAGCCTGCGCTGCCGAGGAAGCTGACGCCGCTGTGGGAGCCGGCGCCGCTGCCTGGGCGGCGCCCGCGTCCGGCGACGCCGGCGCAGGCAATGTCTCCACGGTACCACCTGCCGCCTCGCCAGCCGCGTCGTTGAGCTCGCGCTCGACGTTCCTGACGCCCGTCGCGACGTCGTTCGCAGCGCTCGTCATCGTCTGCTCGAACTCGCGCGCCGCGCCCTGCATCTCCCCCTTCAGCTTGCGCAGCTCGTCGAGCTCCATCTCGCGGCTGATGTCGGCCTTGACCTCGTTGACGTAACGCTGCAGGCGCCCGAACAGGTGCCCGAGCGTGCGCGCCGCCTTGGGCAGCCGCTCGGGGCCGAGCACGACCAGCGCGACGACCGCGATCAGGACGATCTCGGAGAAGCCGATGTCGAACATCGCTGCCTCAGCGCAGCGCGGCCGGAGCCGACCGCGCGGTCGCCCCGCGCCGTCGCATCAGATCTTGGACGAGGTCTCCTTGGTGACCTCGGCCTCGATGGTCCGACCGGTGACCTGCGGCGTGTCGGCGGGAGGCTCCGGCGTCTCGTCGGCGCCCTTCATGCCTTCCTTGAATCCCTTCACCGCACCGCCGAGGTCCTGGCCGATGTTGCGCAGCTTCTTGGTGCCGAAAATCAGCACGACGACCAGGAGCACGATCAGCCAGTGCCAGATGCTCAATCCACCCATTGCTCTCTCCTTGCCTCGATTGGGTCATGCCCCGCGCGCGATCATCAGTCCGAGCTGCTCGGGCCCGCCGAGGATGTGCACGTGCACGTGCATCACGTCCTGCCGGCCGATGTGGCCGGTGTTGATGATGGTGCGAAAGCCGTCGGGAAGGCCCTGCTCGCGCGCGAGCCGCCCGGCGATCGTCAACAGCTTTCCGAACGCGGGCGCATCGGCCGGGGTCGCTTCGTAGAGCGTCGCCATGTGGCGCTTCGGCACGATCATGAAGTGCACCGGCGCGAGCGGATGGATGTCGTGGAACGCGAACAGCTCGTCGTCCTCGTACACCTTCTTCGACGGCAGCTCGCCGCGGATGATCTTGCAGAACACGCAGTTCGGATCGTCAGCCATGCCGGAACCGTAAACGCCTATGTCGGTCAGATTCGTGCCGGGTGCGAAAGGTCCCGCGGATCAGCGACGGCTCGCCTTCTCCGCGTGGCCTGAAACGCCTTCCCGGCGCGCCAGCTCCGCCAGGACGTCGCCCGGACCGAGCCCGTGGCGGACGAGAAGCACGAGGCAGTGAAACCACAGGTCCGCCACCTCGGCGGTAATGCGCATTTTATCACCGTCCTTGCCGGCCATGACGGTTTCGGTCGCCTCCTCGCCGATCTTCTTCAACACCGCGTCGTCACCTTTCGCGTACAGCGATGCGACATACGATTGCGCGGGATCGGTGCCGCGGCGCGCCGCGATCGTCGCGGCGATGCGTGCGAGCACTTCGTCGGCTGCCGGTTCGTCCGGTGCGCGCTTCATGCGTCGCCGTAGATCGTGACCGGGTCTTCGAGCACCGGCTCGACCGTGTGCCAGGCGCCGTCCTCGAGCCGCCTATAGAAGCAGCGCTCACGCCCGGTGTGGCAGGCAATGCCGCCGACCTGCTCGACGACGAGCAGGATCGCGTCGCGGTCGCAGTCGAGCCTGATCTCGCGCACGCGCTGCACGTGGCCCGAGCGCTCTCCCTTGCGCCACAGCTTCGCGCGCGAGCGCGACCAGTAGTGCGCCTCGCGCGTGCGCTCGGTCAGCGCGAGCGCCTCGCGGTTCATCCAGGCGAGCGTCAGCACGCGGTGCGTCGCGGCATCCTGCGCGATCGCCGGCACCAGCCCGTCGGCGTTCCAGCGCACCTCGTCCTGCCAGCTCTGCGTCGCCATTTCAGTCGCGCACCTCGATACCCGCATTCCTCATCGCGGCCTTGGCGGCGCCGATCGTGAATTCGCCGTAGTGAAAGATCGACGCCGCGAGCACCGCGTCGGCGCCGCCTTCGACCACTCCGTCGACGAGGTCGGCAAGCGACCCGACGCCGCCCGAGGCGATCACCGGCACGTCGACCGCGTCGGCGACCGCGCGCGTCAGCTTGAGGTCGAAGCCGCTGCGCGCTCCGTCGCGATCCATGCTGGTGAGGAGAATCTCACCCGCGCCCTGCGAAACCACTTCGCGCGCCCATTCGATCGCGTCGATGCCGGTCGGCGTGCGCCCGCCGTGGATCCACACCTGCCACTCGTCGACCGCGCATTTCTTCGCATCGATCGCCGCGACGATGCATTGCGCGCCGAAGCGGTCGGACGCCGCGCGGAACAGCGTCGGGTCGCGCACCCCGGCGGTGTTGATGCTGACCTTGTCGGCGCCCGCGTTCAGCAGCGCGCGGATGTCGTCGAGCGTCGCGACGCCGCCGCCGACGGTGAGCGGGATGAACACCTCGTCCGAGACGGCCTCGATCATGCCGTAGAGAAGCCCGCGCGACTCGACGCTCGCGCGGATGTCGAGGAAGGCGATCTCGTCGGCGCCCTCGGCATCGTAGCGCCGCGCCGTCTCGACCGGATCGCCGGCGTCCTTGAGATCGACGAAGTTGACCCCCTTCACGACGCGCCCGTCGGCGATGTCGAGGCAGGGAATGATGCGTTTCGCGAGGCTCACGCCCCGCCCTTCGCCGCCTTCAGCGCTTCCTTGAAGTCGAGGCGTCCCTCGTACAGCGCGCGCCCGGCGATCGCGCCGATGATGCCCTCGCTCTCGTACGGCAGGAGGTCCTGGATGTCCTTCAGGGACGCGATGCCGCCGCTCGCGATCACCGGCGTCTTCACCTCGCGCGCGAGGGAGACCGTCGCGGCGATGTTGACGCCGGAGAGCATGCCGTCGCGGCCGATGTCGGTGTAGATGATCGCCTCGACGCCGTAGTCCTCGAACTTGCGCGCGAGGTCGACGACGTCGTGCCCGGTCATCTTCGACCAGCCGTCGGTCGCGACCTTGCCGTCGCGCGCGTCGAGCCCGACGATGATGTGTCCCGGAAACGCGTAGCAGGCGTCGTGGAGGAGCCCCGGATTCTTCACTGCGGCGGTGCCGATCACCACGTAGCTGATGCCGTCGTCGAGATAGCGCTCGATCGTGTCGAGGTCGCGGATGCCGCCGCCGAGCTGCACCGGGATGTCGTCGCCGATTACGCTGACGATCTCGCGGATCGCGAGCTCGTTCTTCGGCTTGCCGGCAACGGCGCCGTTGAGGTCGACGAGGTGCAGGCGCTCGGCGCCGAGCTCGAGCCAGTGTTGCGCCATCGCGGCAGGGTCTTCGGAGAACACGGTGGATGCCTGCATGTCGCCCTGGCGCAGGCGCACGCAGTTCCCGTCCTTGATGTCGATCGCGGGGATGATCTGCATGTCGGCAGGACAGCGCAGGAGATGAAGCGCAGAGGTGCTACGGCACCTCGAGGTGGCGGTCTAGGAGCGTCCGTCCCAGGTCACGAAATTGGCGAGCAACTGCAGTCCGGCGCGCTGGCTCTTTTCCGGGTGGAACTGCACGGCGAAGATATTAGCCTGCGCTATGGCGCAAGTAAACGGCGCCGGGTAGTCGGCCGTCCCGGCGGTTGCCGCTGGATCGGCGGGCGCCGGATAGTAGCTGTGCGCGAAATAGAAGCGCGTCCCATCGGGAATTCCGGTCCACAGCGGATGCGACACCGCCTGCCGGACGCGGTTCCAGCCCATGTGCGGGATCTTCAGCCGCTCGCGGGTGGCGGTCAGGAGCTCGGCCTCGCGGAAGCGGCGCACCTTTCCCGGCAGGACTCCGAGGCACTCGGTCGGTCCCTCCTCGCTCGTGTCGAAGAGCATTTGCAGGCCGAGGCAGATGCCGAGGAACGGCCGCTCACCGAGTGCCTCGACGATCACGTCGCGCAACCCCGAGCGCAGCACTCCGGCCATCGTCTCGGGCATTGCGCTCTGCCCGGGGAGCACGACTCGCGCGGCCGCGCGGATCTCCGCCGGATCCGACGTGACGACGACGCGCTCGCCGGGCGCGACGTGCGCGAGCGCCTTCGCGACCGAGCGCAGGTTCCCCATTCCGTAATCGACGACTGCAAGCATGACCGGTGACGCCGCGCGGGCGTGATCGTGGCGCCTGGAGGCTGGCCTAGAGACTGCCCTTTGTGGACGGCACCGCGGCGCCGGCGCGGGGATCGCGCTCGCACGCGACGCGCAGCGCGCGCGCGAACGCCTTGAACACGGTCTCCGCCTGATGGTGCGCGTTGTCGCCGCGCAGATTGTCGAGGTGCAGCGTCGCCATCGCGTGGTTCGCGAAGCCCTGGAAGAATTCGTGGACGAGGTCGACGTCGAAGCCGCCGATCAGCGCCCGGGTGAACGCGACCTCAAACGTGAGCCCCGGCCGTCCGGAGAGATCGATCACCGCGCGCGACAGCGCCTCGTCGAGCGGGACGTAGGCGTGGCCGTAGCGGCGGATGCCACGCTTGTCGCCGAGCGCCTGCCGCAGCGCATCGCCGATCGCGATACCGATGTCCTCGACCGTATGGTGCGCATCGACCTGCAGGTCTCCCTTCGCCCGTACCTCGAGGTCGAGCATGCCGTGGCGCCCGACCTGGTCGAGCATGTGGTCGAGGAAGGCGATCCCGGTCGCGAGCTCAGTGCGCCCACTGCCGTCGACGTCTATCGTGACCTCGATGGCGGTCTCGGCGGTGCGGCGGGCGACGTGCGCCGTGCGGTGGGCGACGGGCGTTTCGACGGGTGCGTTCATCGTGTGCGCGACAGGGTCGCGATCAGCGCATCGTTCTCGGCCGCAGTGCCGACGGTGATGCGCAGGCAGTTGGCGAGCAGCGGATGCGAGCCGTGGACATTCTTCACCAGGATCCCGTTCCCGCGCAATGCCGCCGACGTCGCCGCCGCGTCGGGAAAGCGCGCGAGGACGAAATTGGCCTCGCTCGGGAACACGCGCACGCCGGGCAGCCCGGCAAGCGCCTCGGCGAGGCGCGTGCGCTCGGCGCGCACCGTCGCCGCCTGCGTCGCGAACGCGCCGGGCTCGGCGAGAAGCGCCACCGCCGCGGCCTGGGTGAGCGAGTTGAGGTTGTACGGCGAGCGCAGCGTGTCGATCGCGCGCGTCCAGGCCCGGTGGCCGGCGGCGAAGCCGAGGCGAAGACCCGCCATCCCGGTCTTGGAGAGCGTGCGCAGCACGACGAGGTTCGGAAAATCGAGCGCACGCGCGAGCATCGACTCGCGCGCATACGCGCAGTACGCCTCGTCGACGACGACGAGCCCGGGGGCCGTGCGCAGGATCCGCTCGATCGCGGCAGACGGGAACAGCGTGCCGGTCGGGTTGTTCGGCGACGCGAGCCAGACGAGCGCGGGCCGCTCGCGCTCGATCGCTTCCTCCATCGCGCCGACGTCGAGCTCGAGGTTTGCGTCGAGCGGGACGCCGACGTAGCGCACACCGGCGTGCTTCGCGTAGATCGCGTACATCACGAACGTCGGCTCGGGCGCGACCACCGCGGCGCCGGGTCGCGCGATCATCGTCGTGATGAGCTGGAGCAATTCGTCGGAGCCGTTGCCGAGCACGAGCCCCATCGCGTCAGGGAGCGCGAACGCAGCGCGCAGCGCCCGGTGCACGTCGTCGGCGCCGCCGTCGGGATAGCGATTGAGCGCGACCCCGGCGAGCGCCGACGCGAGCGCGCCTTGCAGCCCCTCGGGAAGCCCGAACGGACTCTCGTTCGCGTCGAGCCTGGTCATCGATCCGGCCTTCGCGACCACGTACGGCGACATCGCGAGGACCTCGCGGCGAACGGTGCGCGCGACGACGACGGCCGCGTCGCGATCGCCCGCAGCCTGCGGCGCCGCTGCTACGCGCGCCTCAGTTGCGTGCACCTCGGTTGCGTGCACCTCAGTTGCGTCCAGCGCGGCCGCGCGCGCCTCGGCCGAGCGCGCGTGCGCGACGAGCCCCTCGCCGCGCGCGAGCGTCGACGCGACTACGGCGAGTGCCTGTGCCGTCGCCGGCGTGATGCGCAGCACGCTGCTGCGCTTCTGGAAGTCATAGACGCCGAGCGGCGACGAGAAGCGCGCGGTCCTGCCCGTCGGCAGCACGTGGTCGGGCCCGGCGCAGTAGTCGCCGAGCGCCTCGCAGGCGTGATGCCCGCAGAAGATCGCGCCGGCGTGGCGGATCTTCGGCAGCAGCGCATCGGGGTCGGCGACCGCGAGCTCGAGGTGCTCGGGAGCGATCCGGTTGGCGATCGCGCAGGCTTCGTCGAGGTCGCGCACGCGGATCAGCGCGCCGCGGCGGGCGAGCGACGCCATGATGATCGCGGCGCGCGGCATTTCGCCGATGAGGCGCTCGACGCTCGCCGCGACGCGCTCGATCAGATTCGCGTCGGGCGTCACGAGGAGTGCCTGCGCCATCTCGTCGTGCTCGGCCTGCGAGAAGAGGTCGAGCGCGACCCAGTCGGGATCAGCGGTCGAGTCGGCGACGACGAGGATCTCCGACGCGCCGGCGACCATGTCGATGCCGACCACGCCGAAGACGCGGCGCTTGGCGGCGGCCACGTACGCATTGCCGGGCCCGCAGATCTTGTCGACCGCGGGAATGGTTGCCGTGCCGTAGGCGAGCGCGGCAATCGCCTGCGCGCCGCCGATCGCGAACGCCTGCGTCACCCCGGCGAGATGGGCGGCCGCGAGCACCAGCGGATTGCGCTCGCCACCGGGGGTCGGCACCGCCATGACGATCTCGCGCACTCCGGCCACCCGCGCCGGAATCGCGTTCATCAGCACCGACGACGGATAGGCAGCCTTGCCTCCCGGAACGTAGATGCCGGCACGGTCGAGCGGCGTCACGCGCTGGCCGAATTCACTGCCATCAGCGTCACCGATGCTGAAATCGCCGCCGCGCTGGCACTCGTGATACTCGCGGATCCGGCGCGCCGCGACGGTCAGCGCTGCGCGCACCGGCTCGGCCAATGCATCGTGCGCGGCGCGCATCGCGTCGGCATCGATCCGAAGCGCGGCCGCCGACGCCACGCGGTGGCGGTCGAAGCGCGCCGTGTAGTCGACGAGCGCGGCGTCGCCGCGGCTGCGCACGTCGGCGATGATCTCGGCAACGGTGCGGTCGATCGCCGGGTCCTGCGCCGCCTCGAAGGCGATCAGGCGCTCGAGTGCAGCGTCGAAATCGGCCGCGGCCGCATCGAGCCGGCGCAGTTCGAGCTGCGGTGTCTTCGTCACGGGTGTCTTCGTCACGGCTCACCCGCTACGCGCTCTCGCGCAGCCGCTGCCGCCTCGATCGCATCGAGCACCGGCTTCACGTCGCCGCGCCGGAGCTTCAGCGCCGCCGGGTTGACGACGAGCCGCGAGCTGATCGGCATGATCTCTTCGACGGCGACGAGGTCGTTCGCGCGCAGCGTATTGCCGGTCGACACGAGATCGACGATCGCATCGGCGAGCCCAGCGAGCGGGGCGAGCTCCATCGATCCGTACAGCTTGATCAGGTCGACGTGCATCCCTTTCGCGGCGAAGTGCTCGCGCGCGGTGCGAACGTACTTCGACGCGACGCGGATGCGCGCGCCGCGCTGCACGCTCTTCGCCCAGTCGTAGCTCCGATGCGTGGCGACGACCAGCCGGCAGCGGCCGATCCCGAGATCGACCGGCTGATACAGCCCCTCGCCTCCGTGCTCGAGCAGAACGTCGCGTCCGGCGACACCGAGGTCGGCAGCGCCGTACTGGACGTAGGTCGGAACGTCGGCCGCGCGCAGCACGACCACCGACACGCGCGCGTCCGAGGTCTCGAGGATCAGCTTCCTCGACGAGCGCGGGTCCTCGACCGGAACGATGCCGGCTTCGGCGAGAAGCGGCAGCGTCTCGTCGAGAATGCGTCCCTTCGAGAGGGCAATGGTGACCGTGGGCATCGGCACGACGTTGGCAGCGGAGCGGGTGGCGGAACAGGCGGCAGGGAGCGCGGCGGGCCAGCGCGCCCGGAACTCGCTATTCTAGTGGGTCGCCGGACGCCCGGTCACTGCCGCGGCGTGCGGACGTTCGGCGGCGTCGGCACCCCGGCGTTGCTGCGGAACGGATTGATCTCGATGCCGCCGCGGCGCGTGAAGCGCGCGTAGACGGAGAGCGCCGTGCAGCGGCAGGCGCGCGCGACGTCGACGAAGATGCGCTCGACGCAGTGCTCGTGGAAGCCGGGATGCCGGCGATACGAGACGAGGTAGCGCAGGAGGCCGGCGCGGTCGATCCGCGGCCCGCGGTAGGCGATCTGCACCGACGCGATATCCGGCTGCCCGGTGACCGGACACACCGAGCGGAAGAGTTGCGTGACGAGCGTCTCGGCAACTTCCTCGCCGCGCGCATCGAGCGACGACGGGTCGACTTCGTAGCGGTCGCAGATGACGTCGATCGCATCGAGCGACTCGCCTTGGAGCTCGCGAATCGCGAGCCCACCCATGCGCTCCGGGCCCGTCAGCACCACGGCAACCGCTGCACTGGCGACACGCGAAAGGTCGGCGCCAATCGTCGCCGCGATCTCGTCGACGTTGCGCCACTCTGTCTGCGCGAACGAGCCCAGGTAGAGCTTCATCGATTTCGACTCGACGATCGACGTTGATTCGATTGGCACCTCGATCGTCGCGAGCGCGATCTGCGGCTTGCCGCCACGCCCGAGCCACGTGAGCTCGTAGGCGGTCCACGTGTCGCTGCCGCTGAACGGCAACGCGCCGGTGATGCCGAGCGCTTCGCGCTGCGGCGCGCGCGCAACGGCGAACAGCGCGTCGGGTGCGTAGCGGTCCGGGTAATCGGTCGCGTGCCCGAGCGGAGAGTGGTCCAGCCCGCCAGAGACCGAGTTCGATTCGCTCGCGCGCTGCCCGCTCATCGGCGGTCCTGCCGGATGGTCAGCCGACGCGACGGATGCGCGCACCGAGGGCCGAGAGCTTGTCCTCGATGTGCTCGTAGCCGCGGTCGAGGTGATAGATGCGGTCGACCGTCGTCTCGCCGTCGGCGACGAGGCCCGCAATCACGAGGCACGCCGATGCGCGCAGGTCGGTCGCCATCACGCCCGCCCCGGTCAGGCGCTCGACGCCCTTGATCACCGCTGTGTTCCCCTCGACCTCGATGTCGGCGCCGAGGCGCTTCAGCTCCTGCACGTGCATCATCCGGTTCTCGAAGATCGTCTCGGTGACGACCGACGCGCCGTCGGCGCGTGCGACGAGCGCCATGAACTGCGCCTGCATGTCGGTGGGAAAGCCCGGAAAAGGCGCGGTGCGGATGTTGGTCGCGCGCGGCCTGCCGTCACCGCGCACGCGCAGCGCCGAATCGAACGCGTCGATGTCGGCGCCGGCCTCGGTGAGCTTGTCGATCACCGCCGCGAGTGCCTCGCCGTCGACGCCGCGGATCGTCACGTCGCCTCCGGTCGCGGCCGCGGCGGCGAGAAACGTCCCCGTTTCGATACGGTCGGGCATCACCGCGTGCGTCGCGCCGTGCAGCTCGGCGACACCCTCGATGACGATGCGGTCGGTGCCGGCGCCGGTGATCTTCGCCCCCATCGCGGTGAGGCATTGCGCGAGGTCGGCGACCTCGGGCTCGCGCGCCGCGTTCTCGAGCACCGTCGTCCCGTCGGCGAGGCAGGCCGCCATCAAGAGGTTCTCGGTGCCGGTGACGCTGACGACGTCGAACACGTAGCGCGCGCCGATGAGCTTCGGCGCACGCGCGTTGATGTAGCCGTGCGTGAGGTCGATCTCGGCGCCGAGCGCCTGCAGCCCCTTCACGTGCTGGTCGACCGGGCGCAGCCCGATCGCGCATCCGCCGGGGAGCGACACGCGCGCCTCGCCGCAGCGCGCGACGAGCGGCCCCAGCGCGAGGATCGATGCGCGCATCGTGCGCACGAGCTCGTAGGGCGCGAGCGGCCAGTCGATGCGCGACGCATCGAGCTTCACCCGGTCCGGTTCGACGGTCTCGATTGCGACCCCCATCTGGCCGAGCAGCGACTCCATCGTCCGCACGTCGTTCAGGTGCGGCAGGTTCGCGACTTCGAGCGGCTCGCGCGTCAGCAGCGCGGCACAGAGGATCGGCAGCGCGGCGTTCTTCGCCCCCGAGACGCGGACCTCGCCCGCGAGCGGTCGTCCGCCTTCGATGACGAGCTTGTCCATGCGCGGGGATCAGCCCGCTGTGCCGGCGCGCTCTTCGGGCGTCTGCGTGATCATCGACAGCGCGTGAACCTCCTCGCGCATCCGCTCGCCGAGTGCCGCGTAGACGAGCCGGTGGCGCTCGATGCGTGAGAGGCCGCGAAACGCCGGCGACACGATGCGCGCTTCGAAGTGATGGCCGTCGCCGGCGACCTCGAGCTCGGCGCAGTCGAGATGGGCGGCGATCGACGCCTCGATCGATTCGGGTGTGACCATTCAATGCCTCAGTTTGTAGCCGCGCGCGAGGAGCGTAAGCGCCAGCGCCGCGAGCAGAACGGCCGCGAGGGCCACCAGCGCGAGACTGCGCGCCGGCGGGACGTCGGAGAGGCCGAAGAATCCGTAGCGAAACCCGTCGATCATATAGAAGAACGGATTGAAATGCGACAGCGCCTGCCAGAACGCGGGCAGCGAGTGGATCGAATAGAACACGCCGGAAAGAAACGTCAGCGGCATGATCAGGAAGTTCTGGAAGGCGGCGATCTCGTCGAACTTGTCGGCCTGCATGCCGGCGATGAGGCCGAGCGTTGCGAGGATGGCGCTGCCGAGCACGGCGAAGGCGAGCGCCCACAGCGGATGCGCGAGGGCCAGGAGCGCGGGCTCGAATGCGAGCGTCACCAGGAACACGCCGGTGCCGACGGCGATGCCGCGCACCATCGCGCCCAGCACGTAGGCGGCGTAGAAGTCGAGCGGCGACAGCGGCGGCAGCAGGATGAAGATCAGGTTGCCGGTGATCTTCGACTGGATCAACGACGACGACGCGTTGGCAAACGAGTTCTGCAGCACCGACATCATCACGAGGCCGGGAATCAGGAACTCGGTGTAGCGCACCTGCCCGCCGAACACGGTGACGCGCGATTCGAGGACGTGCGAGAAGATCAGGAGGTACAGGAGCGCGTTCAGCACCGGCGACGCGATCGTCTGAAAGCTCACCTTCCAGAAGCGCAGGAGCTCCTTCTGAAAGAGCGTCGTGAAGCCCCCGTGGCGCGACACGGCGGCGGGTACGTCGCGCATCACGCCTGCGGCACGGCGGCGACCAGGTCGCGCATCACGCCTCCGGCACGGCGTCGGCGACAGCCGCTTCGTCGCTCGTCGCGCTGCCCGCCATGATGCGCAGGAACGCCTGCTCGAGATCGGTGCCGGCGAGCGTCAGCTCGTCGATCGCAATGCCCTCTACGCGAAGCGCCGCGAGAAGCTCCTCGAGCTCGGCATAGGTCTCGAGCTCGAGATAGTGGACCTCACCCTCGCGGCGCGTGACGCGCGCCTGCCAGCCGTCGGGCACCCTCGCCGCCGACAGACGTACGATGAGCGAGCCGAAACGCGACAGGAGCCGCTGCGTCGTGTCGAGCGCGATGATCCGCCCCGCCTTCATCATCGCGATCCTGTGACACAGCGCTTCCGCCTCTTCGAGGTAATGCGTGGTCAGGATGATCGTGTGGCCTTCGCCGTTCAGTCGCCGGATGAACGCCCACAGGCTCTGCCGCAGCTCGACGTCGACGCCCGCCGTCGGCTCGTCGAGCACGATCACCGGTGGCTTGTGCACGAGCGCCTGACCGACCAGCACGCGCCGCTTCATTCCGCCGGAGAGCGAGCGCATGTTGGCATCAGCCTTGGCGGTGAGATCGAGGTGATGCAGGAGCTCGTCGATCCACGCGTCGTTGCGGCGCAGGCCGAAGTAGCCGGATTGGATGCGCAGGGTCTCGCGCACGGTGAAGAACGGATCGAAGACGAGCTCCTGCGGCACGACGCCGAGCGCGCGCCGCGCGCGTCGATAGTCGGAGACGACGTCGTGGCCGAGCACCCGCGCGACGCCGCGATCGGCGCGCACGAGGCCCGCGAGAATCGAGATCAGCGTCGTCTTGCCGGCGCCGTTGGGACCGAGGAGGCCGAAGAATTCTCCCTCGCCGACGGTAAGGTCGACACCCGCCAGCGCCTCGACGCTGCCGAAGCGTCGCGCAACGTCACGCACTTCGACGGCAGCGGTCATCGGTCCGGGTGGTTCGGCGTGCCGCGTCGCCGCGGCGCGAGGGAGGTGATCGATGAGGTGATCGATGCGGTGATCGACGAGGCGATCAGGCGACGAGCTCGTCGACGCCGTAGACCATCGCGAGCGAGCGCAGCGGCTGCGGCATGCCCTCGAGCGCGAGCTCGACGTGCTCGTGCGCAGCGCGCCGCTTCAGCGCGATCAGCACGGCGAGCGCCGCCGAGTCCGCGTGACGCAGCCCGCTCACGTCGACGGCACCTCCGGCGGGAAGCGCGAGCGTCGACGACGCCTCGAGCACCGCCGCCGCGTTGTCGAGCGTGAGGTCACCGGTGTAGCACCAGCCGCCGTCGGTCGCGACAAATCCGGCGGCCGTGCCGGCGCCGGCGTCGGGCTGCGCTTGCGCGTCCTGACAGGCGACGCTCATTTCGCCGGTGCCCCGCTGTTCTTCGCTTCGAGCGTCTTGATGAGGCCGTCGATGCCGCCGCGCTGGATCTCGGCGTTGAACTCGTCGCGATAGTTGGTGACGAGCGATACGCCGCCGACGGCCACGTCGTAGGCCTTCCAGCCGGACGCGGTTTTCTCCATGCTGTAGTCGATCGGCACCGGCGCCTGACCCGGCTGCTCGACCTGGGTGCGCACGGTGACGTCGGTCGCGCTGGCCTCGGCGCGAAGCGGCAGGTAGGTAATCGTCTGGTTGCGGTACTGCGTGAGCGCGCCCGAGTAGGTGCGCACGAGGAGTGTCTTGAACTGCTCTGCGAGCACCTTCTTCTGCTCGGGGGTCGCCAGCCGCCAGCCACGTCCGGCCGCGAGTGCCGTCATCCGCTCGAAGTCGAAGTACGGCGAGAGGCGCGTTTCGAGCACTTCGCGGATGCGCGCCTGGTCGCCGGCCTGGATCTTCGGGTCGGACTTGATGAGCTGCAGCACCTCCCCGGTCACCCGCTTCACCAGTGCATCGGGCGCCTCGTCGTTCGCCGCATGGACGGCGGGTGCCGCGAATCCCGCGAGCACGATCGCGACGAGCATCAACGCGAGCGCGCGCCATGCGCGGACCGGGGCCGCGCCGCGCAGTGGAAATTTGCAAGTGTTCATTGACTGTCCTTTTCCGGCGGCGGCTTGCCGTCGTAGAGCAGATAGAGACGGTGCTGCAGGTAGGCGCGCCGGATGAACGCATACGGGTCGAGGGCCGCGGAGAGCGCCACCGATTCGGCGGAAAGCGCCTGCGCACGCGCGTTGAGCGCGCCGATGCCGTACAGCGTGTTGCGCAGCGGAACGTCGGGAATGTATCCGACCGGACCCGCATAGAGCCGGATGAGACTCCCGCTGCCGTCGCGGACCGTCGTCGGCCCCCACACCGGGATGAAGAGGTATGGCCCCTGCGGGAAGCCCCAGACACCGAGCGTCTGGCCGAAATCCTCGTTGCCCTTCGGGATGCCCGCCTCGGAGGCGATGTCGATCATCCCGGCGAGGCCGAAGCCGGTGTTGAGAATCACCCGCCCCATGTCGTTGCCGGCCTTGTCGAGCTTGCCTTGCAGGAAGTCGTTGATGACCGAGATCACGTCGTCGACGTTGCCGAAGAAGTTCGCGATGACGGTCTGCACCGGTTTCGGCGTGTAATTGACGTAGGCCTGCGCGATCGGCTTGATGAAATGACCGTCGACGACCTGGTGCACCTTGTACGACTCCCGGTTCATCGGCTCGAACGGGTCGTCGCGGTTCGGCGCCGTCGCACACCCGGCCAACATCGCGGCGAGCATCGCGGCGCAGGTGAGTGAGGCAAGAATGCGCGGCATCGCGCGAGCCGGATTCACTTGATCGCCCCCGCGCCGGACGCGCTCGGCGCTCCGCCTGCGGCCGGGGCGGGTGCGCTCGGCGCTTTGCCTCCGTTCGCGCCGGCGGAATTCGACGCGCCAGCTCCGCCGGCGGTCGCCGCGCGGTCGAACATGAACTGGCTGATCAGCTTCTCGAGCACGATCGCCGATTGCGTATGCGCGATCCGGTCACCGTTGACGAGCATCTTCGTATCCCCTCCCGAATCGAGGCCGATGTACACCTCGCCGAGCAGCCCCGAGGTGAGGATCGACGCGATCGTGTCCTTCGTGAACGCGTAGCCGCGGTCGATGCGCATCGTCACCACCGCCTGATAGGTCTTCGGGTCGAGCTGGATCGCCTCGACCCGGCCGACGACGACGCCCGCCGCCTTGACCGGCGCGCGCAGCTTCAGCCCGCCGATGTTGTCGAATTCGGCCGTCAGCCGATAACCGGGGTCGTGGCTCACCGTCAGCAGATTGCCGACCTTGAGCGACAGGAAGAGGATCGCCGCGATGCCGAGCGTGACGAACACGCCGACCCAGAGATCGAGCGTCGCGCGGTTCATCGGGCTCCCGCCTCCGCATTGCTGCCGGCACTGCCGAATCGACCGCCGCTCATTCGCCCATCCCCCGGAACATGAATACCGTCAACACGAAATCGAGCGCGAGGATCGAGAGCGAGCTCGCCACCACGGTGCGCGTCGTTGCCGTCGACACGCCCTCGGCGGTCGGACGCGCGTTGTACCCTTCGAACACGGCGATCAGGCTCACCGCAATGCCGAAAACGACACTCTTGATGATCCCGTTGACGATGTCGTAGCGAAAATCGACGGCAGACTGCATGTTGCCCCAGAACGAGCCCGCGTCGATTCCGATCAGTCGCACGCCGACGAGGTAAGCGCCGAAGATGCCGAGCATCGAGAACAGCGCCGCGAGCAGCGGCATCGACACGATTCCGCCGAAGAAGCGCGGCGCGACCACGCGGGCGAGCGGGTCGACCGCCATCATCTCCATCGCCGAGAGCTGCTCGGTCGTCTTCATGAGGCCGATTTCGGCGGTGATCGCGCTGCCGGCGCGGCTCGCGAACAGGAGCCCCGACACCACCGGCCCGAGCTCGCGCACAAGCGACAGCGCGACCAGCACGCCGAGCGATTCGTTGGCGCCGTAACGCGTCAGCACGTCGTAGCCCTGCAGCGCGAGCACCATGCCGACGAAGAGCCCCGACACCAGGATAATGACGAGAGACAGCACGCCGGAGAAATAGATCTCGCGCAGCGTCAGCGAAAGACGCCTCAACGCCGCCGGCGCATGCGCGAGCACGGCGACCGAGAAGCGCGCGGCGAAGCCGAGCCGTTCGACCGAGCCCAGCGTTGCGCGCCCTACGCGGCGCAGCGCCCAGGTGAGCGCATCAGACCGCACGCGCGAAATCCTCGCCGAGCGGGCGTGCCGGATAGTGGAACGGCACCGGACCGTCCGCGGCGCCGTCGACGAACTGGCGCACGAACGATTCGCTCGACGCGCGCACCTCGGCCGGCGTCCCCTGCGAGACGATGCGCCCGTCGGACACGAAATAGATGTAGTCGACGATCTTCAGCGACTCGTAGATGTCGTGCGTCACGACGACCGACGTGATGCCGAGCGCGTCGTTGAGGCGCCTGATCAGCTGGCCGACGATGCCGAGCGAGATCGGATCGAGCCCCGCGAACGGCTCGTCGTACATGACGAGCATCGGATCGAGCGCGATCGCGCGCGCGAGCGCGACGCGCCGCGCCATGCCGCCGGAGAGCTCCGACGGGCGCAACTGCGCAGCGCCCCGCAGGCCGACCGCGTTGAGCTTCATCAGCACGAGGTCGCGGATGAGCTCGTCCGGGAGCTCGGTGTGCTCGCGCAACGGGAACGCGATGTTCTCGAACACCGACATGTCGGTGAAGAGCGCGCCGAACTGGAACAGCATGCCGATCTTGCGCCGCATCGCGAAGAGCCCGTCGCGATCGAGGCTCGCGACGTCGCAGCCGTCGACCAGCACCTGCCCCTGCCGCGGCCGCAGCTGCCCGCCGATCAGGCGCAGGATCGTCGTCTTGCCGCAGCCCGAGCCGCCCATGATCGCGACCACCTTGCCGCGCGGAACGGTCATGTCGATACCGCGCAGGATGATTCGCGTGCGCTCGTAGCCGAACGAGACGTCCTTCAAAACGACGGCAGGTTCGGCAGGATTGCCGGGATCGCTCCCGGCTCGAATGGTGTCTGACATCAGATGACCGCAAGAAGCGAGCGGGCATTGTATCCGCAGCGTTTCGGGCCCCGCAATGACCGCGGGTCATCGCGCGCGCGGCTCATCACGGGCGGGGCGTCGCGCGCGCGGGCCGTCGAGCAGCCGCGCTTCGGCGCGCACGAGATCGACCGGCTGGCCGAGCAGCACGACGGCATCTCCGGCCTCGAAGCGCCAGTCGGCGCCGGGACGCACCGAGCGCGCGCCGTGACGCCTCACTCCCGTCACCTCGACGCTTCCCTCGAGGCCGATCTCCACCAGCGTGCGCCCGGCAGCCCACGCGCGCTCGGGAAGCAGGATCGTGCGCAGCCGCGGCTGCAGGTTGTCGGCGGCCTCGGCATCGCTCGCGCCGTGGAAGAAGCCGCGAAAGAGGCCATAGCGCTCCTCGCGGATCGCGCGGATGCGCTTCAGCACGCGGTTGAGCGGCAGGCCGAGGAGCAAGAGCGAATGCGACGCGAGCATCAGGCTGCCTTCGAGAATCTCGGGCACCACCTCGGTCGCGCCGGCGGCGAGCAGGCGCTCGATCTCGCTGTCGTCGTGCGTGCGCACGACGACCGGAAGATCGGGGCGCAGCTGATGCACGTGATGCAGAATGCGTAGTGCGACCGGCGTGTCGGCAAAGCTGATCACGACGGCGCGCGCGCGCTCGACGCCCGCCGCGACGAGCATCTCGCGGCGGCTCGCGTCGCCGAACACGACGCTGGTGCCATCGGCCGCGTCGCGGATGCGCTGCGGATCGGCGTCGAGCGCGACGTAGGAAATGTCCTCGCGTTCGAGGAGCCGCGCGAGATTCTGGCCGCTGCGCCCGAAGCCGCAGATGACGACGTGCCCCTGCTGCGCCATCGTGCGCGCGGCGGCTTGCGTGACCTCGGCGGCGCGCGCGAGCCAGTCGTTGGCGGTGAGCCGCCGCACGATCCGATCGGCATACTGGATCGTGAGCGGCGCCGCGAGCATCGACACGATCATCGCCGCGAGGACGAGCTGCGTGAATCCGGGCGGCAGGAGCGCGTTCTCCGCGGCAAGCGCCAGCATAACGAGCGCGAACTCGCCTGCCTGCGCGAGATAGATCCCGGTGCGCAGCGCCGTCGCCGGGGGCGAGCCGAACGCACGCGCGAGCAGCACGATAAGCGCGAGCTTCGCCGCCACCGGCACGACGAAGAGCAGCACGATCATCCCCGCCTGCCTCGCGTCGACGTGCAGGTCGAGAAGCATTCCCATCGTAATGAAGAAGAGCCCGAGCAGCACGTCGCGGAACGGCTTGATGTCTTCCTCGACCTGGTAGCGGAACTCGGTCTCGGCGATCAGCATGCCGGCGAGGAACGCGCCGAGCGCCAGCGACAATCCGGCAAGCTGCGTGAGCGCCGCCATGCCGAGCGTGACCAGCAGCACGTTCAACACGAAGAGCTCAGCCGAGCGCTGACGCGCGACGAGGCGGAACCAGAAGCGCATCGGCTTCTGCCCGAAGTAGAGAATCAAGGCGAGGGCAAGAACGCCCTTGCCGAGCGCCTTGGCGAGCGCGATGCCGACGTCGGGAGCCGGACTCGCGAGCGCCGGGATCGCGACGAGGAACGCGACGACGGCAAGGTCCTGAAAGAGCAGGATCCCGATCACGTCACGGCCGTGCGGCGTGACGAGCTCCATGCGCTCGGCGAGCATCCGCGACACGATGGCGGTCGAGCTCATCGCGAGCGCTCCGCCGAGCACGACGCCGACCTGCCAGTGGTGACCGAGGAGCTCGAGAATGATGGTGGCGCCGAGCACCGTCAGCGCGACCTGCGCGAGCCCGAGCCCGAACACCGCGCGGCGCATCGCGTGGAGTTGCGGCAGGCTGAACTCGAGCCCGATCGAGAACATCAGGAACACGATGCCGAACTCCGCGAGGCGCTGCGTTGCGACGACGTTGGGGACGACGGCGAGCGCGTGCGGGCCCAGCACGACGCCGACGACGATGTAGCCCAGGATCGGCGGCAGCCGCAGCGTGCGGCAGATCGTGACGACGACCACCGACGACGCGAGCAGAAGCAGCACGAGCAGCAGGGTCTCGGGCATCGGCGAACACTAGCACGCCGGACGCGCCCGTCGGACCACGGCGCCAGCGCTCACGGGCGCGTGCCGAGCGGCGGGTATACTCCGCGCAATGACGGCCCCAGCGGATGAGCGCGCGCCGGCGCGCGGCGCCCGCGCAAGAGCGGTCGACCCGCAACGCGCATTGGCACTCGCGCGCAACGTCCTCGACACCGAGGCGCGCGCGATCAGCGCTCTCGCGCAGCGCCTCGCCGGACCCTTCGTCACCGCGGTCGAGCTGATGCTCGCGTGCCGCGGCCGCGTCGTCGTCTCGGGCATCGGCAAGTCCGGCCACGTCGCAAGGAAGGTTGCGGCAACACTCGCGTCGACCGGCACGCCGGCGTTCTTCGTGCATCCGGCCGAAGCGAGCCACGGCGACCTCGGCATGATCACCGCCGACGACGTCGTCGTGATGCTGTCGAACTCGGGCGAGACCGACGAGCTCCTGATGCTCGCCCCGCACCTGAAGCGTCAGGGCGCGCGGGTGATCGCGCTCACCGGAAACCGCGAGAGCTCGCTCGCGCAGGCCGCCGACGTGCACCTCGACGCGGCGGTCGACGGCGAGGCCGATCCGCTCGGGCTCGCGCCGACGGCGAGCACCACGGCGGCACTCGCGCTCGGCGACGCGCTGGCACTCGCGCTCCTCGATGCGCGCGGCTTCTCGGTCGAGGATTTCGCGCGGTCGCATCCCGGCGGCGCGCTCGGGCGCCGGCTCTTGACTCGCGTCTCCGACGTGATGCGCATCGGCGCCGCGATTCCGCGCGTGCGCGAGGACGCGACGCTCGCGTCGGCGATCGTCGAGATGACCGGCAAAGGCATGGGCATGACGATCGTCGTCGACGCCGATGACCGCATCGCCGGCATCTTCACCGACCGCGATCTGCGCGACGCGCTCGCCGCCGGCGGCGATCCGACGCGCACCGGGGTCGCCGCGCACATGACGAAGACGCCGCGGACGATCGCCGAGAATCGCCTCGCCGCCGACTGCGTCGTGCTGATGGAGACACCGCCGAAGGTGCTGCAGCTCGTCGTCGTCGACGACGGCGGACGCCTCGCCGGCGCCGTGCACATGCACGATCTCTTCGAGGCGCGCGTGGTGTGACGATGCCGGCAGAACGCGCCGCCGAAGCGACGACCGTGACCGCCCTCGCCGGGTTGCGGGCCGACGTCGTCGCGCGCGCACGCCGCGTGCGGCTACTCACCTGCGACGTCGACGGCGTGCTGACCGACGGGCGCATCTACGTCGACGAGCACGGCCGCGAGAGCAAGGCGTTCTGCGCGCTCGACGGCGTCGCGATGCGGCTCCTCGCGCGAGCGGAGATCGCGGTCGGATGGATCACCGGCAGCACGGCGGGCGCCGTCGCGCACCGCGCGCGCCAGCTCGGCGTGTCGCATCTCGTGCAGGATGCCAGCGACAAGCTGACGCCGTGGACGCGCCTTTGCGACGAGCTCGGCCTCGCCGCTGACGAGTGCGCGCACATCGGCGACGACCTTCCCGACCTGCCGGTGCTCGCTGTCTGCGGCCTCGCGGTCACCGTGCCGCACGCACCGGCGCGTGTGCTCGCGCAGGCGCACTACGTCACGCGGCGCGATGGCGGCAGCGGCGCGGTGCGCGAGATCGTCGACCTCATCCTCGATGCGCAGGGCCATGGCGCCGTGCAAGCCGGCGCGCGTTGAATGGACCGGAGCCGCATCTTCGTCGATCGCCTCGTCGCATGGTCTCCGGCGCTGCTCCTCGCCGGGCTCGCCGCGCTCACCTACTGGCTCGACGCGCAGATCCAGGCGCCGGCGCCGCGCGCCGACGGCTCGAAGCGCCACGATCCCGACCTGTTCCTGCAGGATTTCCGTGCACAGAGCTTCGATGCCAACGGCAATCTGCGCGAATCGCTCTCCGCGAAGCGCGCCGAGCATTTTCCCGACGACGACAGCACGGTGCTGACGGCGCCGACGCTGCTCCTCACCCAAACCGGACGCCCGGCGCTCTCGGTCACGGCCGACAGCGGTATCGTCGCCGGCGATCGCGACAGCGGCGAGTTCAAGGGCAACGTGCGCGTCGTGCGCGAAGCCGATCCGCAGGCGCAGGGCAAGGACGCAACCGGCCCGGTGACGCTCACCACCGACAGCCTGCACGTGCAGGCGAACGAGCAGCGCGTCGATACGCGTGCGGCGGTGACGGTCGTCGAGCCGCGTGGAATAATCCGCGGCCGTGGTCTTAGCTACGACAACAAGACGCACATCTTGCACATCGATTCGAACGTGAGCGGCAGCCTCGCGCCGCGGGCACTGCCGCAATGAAGGGGAAGCGCGGCGCGGCCGGTGCGCCGGCTGCGACTCGGATGCCGCGCACCTTGCGCGGGCGGATCGCGACGCCGGCGCTCTGCGTGGCGCTGGCGTTCTGCGTGGCGCTCGCGCTCGCCGCGGCGCCGGCGCACGCCGAGAAGGCCGATCGCGACAAGCCGATCAACTTCTCGGCCGAGCAACCCGCCCAGGTCGACTTCCAGAAGCGCGTCGGAACGCTGCGCGGCAACGTGATCATCACGCAGGGTACGCTGTCGATCCACGCCGACCGCATCGATTTCAAGCAGAACCCCGACAACTCGCTCTCGGCGACCGCCTACGGCAATCCGGTCAGCTTCAGGCAGAAGAAGGACGGCTCGGACGAGTATTTCGAGGGCTACGCGCAGAAAGCCGTCTACAACGGCGAGACGCGGACGCTCGAGCTCTTCGACCGCGCGCTCCTGAAGCAGGGTAGCGACGAGATCCGCAGCAACTACATCTCGTACAACGAGGCGACCGGCATCTTCCGCGCCGAGGGACGTCCCGATACGGCGGGAGCCGAGGGTCCCGGTGCACGCGTGCGCGGCGTGTTCCAGCCGCGTCCCGAAGGCGGCGCCGCGAAAGGGACCATCGCGCCGGGCGCTGCGGCGGCACCCGGTGCTGCAACCACCGGCAAGCCGGCCGCGCCCGCTGGTGCGGCGAGCACCTCGGCTGCGCCTGCAGCAGCGGCTCCGGCGCCGCCGTTGACGCTCACTCCGGACACGCGTCCACCGGCGAAGTGAGCGAGCTCAAGGCGGCGCATCTCCAGAAGCGCTACAAGGCGCGCACCGTCGTGCACGACGTGTCGCTCGACGTCGCGAGCGGCGAGGTGGTGGGCCTCCTCGGCCCGAACGGCGCCGGCAAGACGACGTGCTTCTATATGATCGTCGGGCTCGTCGCCGCCGACGGCGGCGGCATCGAGCTCGACGGCGAGGACCTGTCGCGGCTGCCGATCCACCGTCGTGCGCGCCGCGGCCTTTCGTACCTGCCGCAGGAGGCATCGATCTTCCGCAAGCTGACCGTCGCGCAGAACGTTCGCGCGATTCTCGAGCTGCAGGATCTCGACGACGACACGCTTGCCAACCGCCTCGACGCGCTGCTCGACGACCTGTCGATCGCGCACCTCGCCGACGCGCCGGCGGTGTCGCTCTCCGGCGGCGAGCGGCGGCGCGTCGAGATCGCGCGCGCGCTCGCGACGCGCCCGCGCTTCATCCTCCTGGACGAGCCGTTCGCCGGCGTCGATCCGATCGCCGTTCTCGACATCCAGAGGATCATCGGATTCCTCAAGGAACGCGGCATCGGCGTGCTGATCACCGACCACAACGTGCGCGAAACGCTCGGCATTTGCGACCGCGCGTACATCATCAACGAAGGGCGGGTGCTCGCCTCCGGAGCACCCGGTGAGATTGTCTATAATGAGGACGTCCGGAAGGTGTACCTGGGAGAGCACTTCCGCCTCTGAGCAATGCCCCTCTAGCGTGGATGCCGGTGAAGCAGACGCTCCAACTCAAGTTATCGCAGCACCTCACGCTGACTCCGCAGCTCCAGCAGTCGATCCGGCTGCTGCAGCTCTCGACGCTCGAGCTCAATGCCGAAGTCGAGCGGATGCTGCAGGAGAATCCGCTGCTCGAGCGCGCGGAAGGTGAGGGCGACGACGAGCATCTGCCTTTGCAGACTCCGCTCGCCGGACCCGGGCGACTCGAAGCGGACGGGCAGCCCGCGCACAGCGATGCCGTCGACGACGATCGCGCGCCGACACACGACGATGCGCCGATCGCCACCGAATACGCCGAGTACGGCGGTTCCGACACCGACTGGGGCGGCGCCGGCAGCGGTGACGACGACGACTTCCTGCCGCAGCAGGTGGCGTCGAACACGCTGCGCGAGCATCTGCTCGGCCAGCTTGCGCTCCTCAACCTGCCGCTGCGCGACCGGCAGCTCGCCACCGCGCTGATCGACGCGCTCGACGACGACGGCTACCTGCCGACCTCGCTCGAAGAGCTCGCGCGGCTCTTTCCCGAGGAGCTCGAGCTCGAACCCGAGGAGCTGTCGATCGCCCTCAAGTACGTGCAGAGCTTCGAGCCTGCCGGCGTCGGCGCACGCGACTGCGCCGAGTGCCTCGCGCTGCAATTGAAGGCGCTCCCTGCGGATACGCCGCACCGCGACGACGCGCTGAAGGTCGTCGGCGGCCATCTCGCACTGCTCGCGAGCCGCGATTTCACCAAGCTGAAGCGCCTCCTGCGCACCGACGATACCGGCGTGCGCCAGATTCGCGACCTGATTCGCAGCCTCAATCCGAAGCCCGGTGCAGCATTCGCGAAGACCGAGGCGAACTATGTCGTCCCCGATGTCATCGTGCGCAAGGTCAAGAACCAGTGGGTGGCGACGTTGAACGAGTCGGCGATGCCGAAGCTGCGCCTCAACCGGATCTACGCCGACATCCTGACGCGCAACCGCGAGAGCTCGAACCAGCAGCTCGCGGCCCAGCTGCAGGAGGCGAAGTGGCTGATCCGCAACGTGCAGCAGCGCTTCGACACGATCCTGCGCGTCGCGCGCGCGATCGTCGAGCGGCAGCGGCGCTTCTTCGAGCACGGCGAGGTCGCGATGCGACCGATGGTGCTGCGCGAGATCGCCGACATGCTGTCGCTGCACGAATCGACGATTTCGCGCGTCACGACGCAGAAGTACATGTTGACGCCGCGCGGCACGTTCGAGCTCAAGTATTTCTTCGGCAGCCACGTTGCCACCGACACCGGCGGCGCTGCTTCTGCGACCGCGATCCGGGCGCTCATCAAGCAGCTGATCGCCGCCGAGAACACCCGCTCGCCGCTGACCGACAGCCGGATTGCGGAGCTCCTCGGCGAACAGGGTATTCTGGTAGCACGCCGGACGATCGCGAAGTACCGCGAGGCGCTGCAGATTCCGCCCGTGAACATGCGCAAGGCGCTTTGACGCTCCCGATCGGGGATCCGGCACACCGCCGCACCCGCGGCGACCCGCCTGCGGCGACTCCGCAGTCCACCAGGAGAGCCTGATGAATCTGACCCTCACCGGCAATCACCTCGAAATCACCCCGGCCATCCGCGCGTACGTCATCGCGAAGCTCGAGCGGATCAACCGGCATTTCGATCACGTGATCGACGTGAGTGTCGTGCTTGCCGTCGACAAGCTGCAACAGATTGTCGAGGCCAATGTCCACGTGCGCGGCAAGGACCTCCATGCCGAGAGCGTCGATGCCGATATGTACGCTGCGATCGATCTTCTCGCCGACAAGCTCGACCGCCAGGTGCTGCGGCACAAGGAGAAGCGCCGGATGCACCGCGTCGAGGCAGCACCGCTCGCGCGCACTGCGGCGCGAAGCGGGAGCGGCAGCGCCGCCTGATCCGCGCGCCGCGGCACGAAATCCCGCCATGGGCGAGATCGCGAAACTGTTGCCGCGCGCCAACATCGTCACCGGGCTCGACGTCGCCGGCAAGGCGCAGCTGTTCACCGCGATCGGCGAAGTGTTCGAGCGCGGCTCGGGTCTCGCCCGCGCCGGTGTCGCGGCGAGCCTCGCCGCGCGCGAGAAGCTGGGCTCGACGGGCCTCGGCCAGGGCGTCGCGATCCCGCACGGCAGGATCAAGGGCCTGCGCGAGCCGGTCGGCGCCTACGCGCGCCTGTTGCATCCGATCGGATTCGATGCGCCCGACGGGAAGCCGGTGACGCAGTCGTTCGTGCTGCTGGTCCCGGCCGACGCGAACGAGCGCCACCTCGAGCTCCTCTCCGAGCTCGCGCAGATGTTCTCCGATCGCGCGTTCCGCGAGCGCCTCGCCAACGCCGCGAACGCCGACGACATTGCCGCGCTGTTCGACGGCTGGCACGGGGGTCAGGTCTTGCCTTTTGCCTCGCG
>DASVGI010000050.1:0-15565 GCA_036379595.1 Casimicrobiaceae bacterium
CACCGTACTTCTTCGACAAGACCGACGTGATCGCCGCCGTCAGCGTCGTCTTCCCGTGATCCACGTGCCCAATCGTCCCCACGTTCACGTGCGGCTTCGTACGCTCGAATTTGCCCTTGGCCATGATCGCGATTCCTAAGCGCTAACCCTTCTTGTTGATGACCGCCTCGGCGACGTTCTTCGGCGCCTCGGTGTAATGCTTGAATTCCATCGTGTACGTCGCGCGCCCCTGCGACAGCGAGCGCAGCGTCGTGGAGTAGCCGAACATCTCGGCGAGCGGCACCTCGGCCTTGATCACCTTCCCGGTCGGGTTGTCGTCCATCCCCTGCACGATGCCGCGGCGCGACGAGAGGTCACCCATCACGTTGCCCATGAAGTCCTCGGGCGTCTCGACCTCGACCGCCATCATCGGCTCGAGCAGCACCGGGCTCGCCTTGCGCATTCCGTCCTTGAACGCGATCGACGCGGCCATCTTGAACGCGTTCTCGTTCGAGTCGACGTCGTGCGACGAGCCGTCGAAGAGCGTCACCTTGACGTCGACGACCGGGAAGCCCGCGAGCACGCCGTTCGGCAGCGTCTCCACCAGTCCCTTGTTGACCGCCGGGATGAACTCGCGCGGAACCGTGCCGCCCTTGATCGCGTCGACGAACTCGTAGCCCTTGCCCTGCTCGTTCGGCTCCAGCTTCAGCCACACGTGGCCGTACTGGCCGCGTCCGCCCGACTGCTTGATGAACTTGCCCTCGACCTCGACCGGCTTCCTGATCGCCTCGCGGTAAGCGACCTGCGGTGCGCCGACGTTCGCCTCGACGCCGAATTCGCGCTTCATCCGGTCGACCAGGATTTCGAGGTGCAGCTCGCCCATCCCGGAGATGATCGTCTGGCCCGACTCCTCGTCGGTGCGCACGCGGAACGACGGATCCTCCTGCGCGAGCCGGTTCAACGCGATGCCCATCTTTTCCTGGTCGGCCTTGGTCTTCGGCTCGACGGCGACGTGGATCACCGGCTCGGGGAACACCATCTTTTCGAGCGTGATGATCTTCTGCGGATCGCACAGCGTGTCGCCGGTCGTCGCTTCCCGGAGGCCCACCGCCGCGGCGATGTCGCCCGCGCGCACTTCCTTGATGTCGTTGCGCTCGTTGGCGTGCATCTGCAGGATGCGCCCGAGGCGCTCCTTGCGGCCCTTCACCGGGTTGTAGATCGTGTCACCCGAATTGACGACGCCCGAGTAGACGCGGAAGAACACGAGCTGGCCGACGAACGGGTCGGTCATGATCTTGAATGCGAGGCCCGCGAACGGCTCGTCGTCGGCCGCCTTGCGCTCGCCCTCGCTGCCGTTCTCGAGCTCGCCCTTGACCGGAGGAATGTCGGTCGGCGCCGGCATGTAGTCGATCACCGCGTCGAGCATCGCCTGCACGCCCTTGTTCTTGAACGCCGAGCCACAGAGCATCGGCACGATCTCGCCGGCGATCGCGCGCGCACGGAGGCTCTTCCTGATCTCGTCCTCCGAGAGCGCACCGGTTTCGAGGTACTTGTTCATCACCTCTTCGTTCGCTTCGGCGGCGCTCTCGACCATCTTCTCGCGCCACTCCTGCGCGAGCTCGGCGAGCTCGGCAGGGATGTCGCGCATCTCGTAGCGCATGCCCTGCGTCGAATCGTCCCAGTAGATCGCCTTCATCCGCACGAGGTCGACGACGCCTTCGAACTTGTCCTCGGCGCCGATCGGCACCTGGATCGGCACCGGATTGGCCTTCAAGCGCGACTTCATCTGGTCGTAGACCTTGAAGAAATTCGCGCCGACGCGATCCATCTTGTTGACGAACGCGAGCCGCGGCACCTTGTACTTGTTCGCCTGTCGCCAGACCGTCTCCGACTGCGGCTGCACGCCGCCGACCGAGTCGTAGACCATGCACGCTCCGTCGAGGACGCGCATCGAGCGCTCGACCTCGATCGTGAAATCGACGTGCCCCGGCGTGTCGATGATGTTGATCCGGTGCTGGGGATAGGTGCCGTCCATCCCCTTCCAGAAGCAGGTCGTCGCGGCCGACGTGATCGTGATGCCGCGCTCGCGCTCCTGCTCCATCCAGTCCATGACGGCAGCGCCGTCGTGCACCTCGCCCATCTTGTGCGAGACGCCGGTGTAGAAGAGGATCCGCTCGGTGGTCGTCGTCTTGCCGGCATCGATGTGCGCACTGATGCCGATGTTGCGATACCGCTCGATTGGGGTGACTCGTGGCATAAGACTCAAAAACCGGCTCAGAACCGGAAATGCGAGAACGCCCGGTTGGCCTCGGCCATCCGGTGCACTTCCTCTCGCTTCTTGACTGCGCCGCCGCGTCCTTCGGAGGCGTCGAGGAGCTCCGCGGCAAGGCGCTGGCCCATCGACTTCTCGCTGCGCTTGCGCGCGGCTTCGCGCAGCCAGCGCATCGCGAGCGCCATCCGGCGCACCGGCCGCACCTCGACCGGGACCTGGAAGTTCGCGCCGCCGACGCGGCGACTCTTCACCTCGACCATCGGCCGCGAATTGGCAAGCGCCTGGTTGAACACTTCGAGCGGATCCTTGCCGCCGCGCTTCGCGATCTGGTCGAACGCGCCGTAGATGATGCGCTCGGCGACCGACTTCTTGCCGCTCGTCATCAGCACGTTGATGAACTTGGCAACGTCGACGTTCGCGAACTTCGGATCGGGAAGGATCTCGCGCTTCGGGATTTCTCTGCGTCTCGGCATCGTTTACTCCGTCAGGCCTTGGGCTCGTCAGGACTTGGGCTTCTTGGCGCCGTACTTCGATCGCGCCTGCTTGCGGTCCTTGACGCCGGCCGTGTCGAGCGCGCCGCGCACCATGTGATAGCGGACGCCGGGGAGGTCCTTGACGCGGCCGCCGCGAATCAGCACGACCGAGTGCTCCTGCAGGTTGTGCCCTTCGCCGCCGATGTAGCTGATCACCTCGAAGCCATTGGTGAGCCGCACCTTCGCGACCTTGCGCAGAGCGGAATTCGGCTTCTTCGGCGTCGTCGTGTAGACGCGGGTGCAGACGCCTCGCTTCTGCGGGCTCTGCTGCAGTGCCGGAACCTTGCTCTTCGACACCGCGGGAGCACGTCCCTTGCGCACGAGTTGATTGATGGTTGGCATCTAAATCGTTCCGCTATGACCGCTCTGATTGTCCTGAGTGTGCAGCGCCGCACCGGCTCGCCGCATGGCTCATCACCTGCGCCGGCCGCTTGCCGGCGTCTTGCTGCCTCACCCGGTGGAACAAAAGTGGCCCAAGCAAACCCGCCCCGCGAATCACGCCGGGGCGCCGGCTCGGGCCACCTGGTGCGGCGCAGGGGCCCGCGAACGGGCTGGTCTGCGTCGCCTCCCCGCGCCCTCGGCTCGAAGACCGGGGCGACCGGGCGAAAAGGGCGCTATTTTAGCTGGATTTGCGAATCCGGGTCAACGGCTGCGCGAGCGCGTCGTCAGCCGCCGGCGCGGTGCGTCGCCGCCGCGCAAGCAGGCACCGGCGCGCAAGCAGGCGCCGGCGCCATTCAGAACCGGTAGTCGAACGCGGCGATGTCGCGTGCGAACCGCTTCGCGACGATCGCGCGCGTGACGTCGTCGTAATAGTCGCGGTAGCCGGCGTGCCGCGACGCATTGACCCACGCAAGGTTACCCGCGATGCCAAGACGCGCCGCCACGGTCGCGAAATCCGCTTCGAGGTTCTCGTACCGGCCGATGAAGTCGACGATCACCCCTCCCGCCCGCTCGCTACGTAGTCGAGCTGGTTGCACACGGTCTTGGCACCGGGACCGCTGATGGCGCCGGTGACGAACGACTCGAAGGTCGGAAATCCGTCACGAACGTAGCGGCAGAACGCGTTGGGCTGCTGCGCCTGGATGCACATCTGGTACCACGACAGCAGGCGGTCCCACGGATTGCGGACGAACGCGAACTTGAAATAGCGGCCCCAGACGTCCGGGCCGACCACGTCGCGCAACTCGACCGCATGGACGTGCCGGCGGCCCCCGACGAGATGCGGGCCTGCCTCGGGATCGTGGTCGCGCAGCGCAGCCTCGATCGAGCTTCCGGCCGTCTTCTGGATGTGGACGAAGATGGCGCGGGCGCGATGGGAGACGAGCATCGGCGGGGCAGCCGCTGCAGTCAGCGGAACGCTGCAGTCTGCACGAGCCGCGAATCTCCGGACGCGACGACCCTCGCAGCGGGGATCGCTCCGCGAATCAGGCCGAGACAGCGTGCGAGGTAGCTCGCGAATGCCGGATTGCGCGGGTCGAGCGCGTCGCCGTGGGTCGCCCCGACGTCGTAGCGCCGCACCTTGCCGGGGAAAGCGAGCCGCAGTGCGTCCGGCCGGGTGCTGCCCATCCGCTGCCTGCTCGAAAGCATGTACACGGGTCCCGCCCAGGGCTGTGGGCGATGCGCGCCGAGCGCGGCGTCGAATGCCTGCGCGACCTTCCAGAGCGAGCGCGCGTAAGCCGGATCGTCGGTCGGTCCGGCCGAGCGGCCCATCGCGCGGCGCGCCGCCATCCTGGCCGTGAAGCGCTCCTCGCCGAGCCTCGCGTACGCGCTGATGCCAAGGTCGCCCGGCGGGTCGAGGAGCAACAGGGGGAGAACGCTCTCGCCGGCCCGATCGAGCTGGCGCGCCATCGCCGCGGCGATGTATGCGCCGGCACAGAGCGCGCCGATGAAGTACGGCCCGTGCGGCCGTACCGCGCGCAATGCCGCGACGTACTCGTCGGCCATCGCTTCGACCGTCGCGTGCGGCGAGGCAAGGCCGTCGAGGCCGCGCGCCTGGAACGCGTACACCGGCTGATCGTCGCCCAGGAGGCGCATGAAATGCGGGCTCACGAATGCCTGCCCGTGGCGCCCGTGGACAAGGAACAGCGGCACCTGGCCGCCCTGCGGCCACAACGGGACCAGCACGGGGAGCGGCTGCGCCGGTCTGCCTTCGCGGGCGCGCGCTGCGCGCAGCACCGCGGCGATCCCGCCGACCGTCGCCTCTTCGTGCAGCGTCGCCACGTGCACGCCGAAGCGCTCGCGCAGCACGAGCTGCAGCTCGGAAGCGAGCAGCGAGTCGCCGCCGAGGAGGTAGAAGTCGTCGTCGCGGCCGACCGGCGCGCGATCCAGCAATTTCTCGAACGCCCGCGCGACGGCGCGCTCGACTTCGTCCTGCGGCGCATCGACCGCGCATTCCGCGGCGGCCGCGGCGGGGAGCGACGCCGCGAGTGCCCGGCGGTCGATCTTTCCGCTCGCCGTCACCGGCAGCGCGTCGACGAAGACGATCGACGCCGGCAGCATGTAGGTCGGCAGGCTGCGCGCGAGCTGCTGCCGCAGGAGCTGCGCATCGCGCGGCGATCCTGGCTGCACGACGACGCAGGCGACCACCTGCGCGGAGTCGAACGCGTCGCGCGAATCGGCGGCGACGGCGACGCCGCGCGCCACGCCCGGACACGCCGCGAGCGCGGCGTCGATCTCGGCCAGGTCGACCGAATGTCCGCGCACCTTGACGCGGTTGCCGCGGCGGCCGAGGAAGTTGAGGTTTCCGTCGCCATCGACGAATCCGAGATCGCCGGAACGGTAACGGCGGCCACCCGGCGCGGCGGGATCGGACGCGAAGACCTCGGCGTCGAGCTCGGGCCGGCGCCAGTAGCCGGGGCAGACGTGCCGGCTGCACACGACGATCTCGCCCGTCTCTCCGGTTGCCGCGCGCGAGCCGTCGTCGCGCACGACCTCGACGCGGACGCCGTCGGGGCAGCGTCCGACCGGCACGATGGGAATGTCGGGAACACGGTCGCCGTGGCCGATCCGATGCCGGGCGACCAATCCGACCTCGGTCGACGCGAGTTGATTCACGAGCACGCAGGATTCGATCGTATGCGCGCGGACGAGATCGACGTCGCTCGCGAACACCGCCTCGCCGCCGAGATCGACGATGCGAAGATGCGGAAACGTCCGCTCGTGCGGAACGTGCGCGCAAAGGCCCCTGAACACGGTCGGAACCGTGTGCAGGATCGTGATCCGCTCGCGATCGAGCCAGTCGGCAGTTCCGTCGAGCCCGTCACGCTTGAGGTCGCGGACGACGAGCGTCGCGCCGGCGAGAAGCGCGCCGTAGATGTCTACGTTCGCAGCATTGAAGGACAGCGAATAAACGAGCGAGTGACGATCCTGCGCGGTGATCGCGAGCCCGCGAGCGTAGGCATCGGCGAAGAACAGCAGGTTCCGATGCGTCTGCACCACAGCCTTCGGCGCGCCGGTCGAGCCCGACGTGTAGTAGAGATAGAGCGGGTCGTCGGCGTCGACGGCGCGGAGGTCCGTCGGCGCGGTGGCCGCGATCACCCGCGCCGCGTCGATCACCGAGCAACCGGCTGGCGCAAGCGACTCCGCGCGATCGGCGAGCGCCGCGTCGGTCACGATCGCGGCCGGCTCGCAGTCGGCGACGATGCCGCGCAGGCGCTCCTCCGGGTCGCCGGCATCGAGCGGAACGTACGCCGCGCCCGCGCGCGCGGCGCCGAACATCGAAGCGATCGCGGGCGTGCGACTCGTGAACAGCAGCGCAACCCGGCTGCCCCGCCCGGTCCCGGCCGCCGCGAGCGATGCGGCGATCGCGTTCGCGGTCGCGTCGAGCTCGTAGAAGGAGAGCCGCTGGCGACCTTCGATCAGCGCCGTCCGCTCCGGGTGCCGCCGCACGACCTGCGCGAGCCTCGCCCCCACCGTTTCGGCGATCGTGCACCCCGCTTCGTTCATCGCGCTCCCTCTCCGATGCCGCGCCCTGGTCGTCGCGCGGGATGGTATCACCGCGGCGCCGCGCACACGCTCGCACATCGGCGCGCACATCGGCTCGCGCATCGGCTCGCGCATCGGCTCGCGCATCCGCTCGGTTATCATGCGCCGCTCGCCTGTGCACGTCCCGACATGCGTCTGTCCACCCGCTCGCTTCTCGTCGCCGTCGCGATCGCCATAGCCCTGGCGTTCGCGACGCCACCGGCGCGCGCCGCGCAGGGCGAGCTCCGCATCGCGCGCCAGTACGGCATCGGCTATCTGCAGATCATGGTGATGGAGCACGACGGGCTCATCGAGAAGCACGCACGCGCGCTCGGCGTCGGCAGCGTCGCGATCACCTGGCGCACCTTCGGCGACGGCAGCTTCGCGAACGACGCGATGATCGCCGGCGACGTCGACATCACCGCCGGCGGGCTGGGCTCGTTCCTGACGCTCTGGGACCGTACGCGCGACACGCTCGGCGTGCGCGGCATTGCCGCGCTCGATTCGATGCCGATGTTGCTCAACACGCGCGACCCCGCTGTGCGCGACCTCACCGATTTCACCGACGCGGACCGCATCGCGATCGCCGGTGTCAAGATCTCGTCGCAGGCCGTGACGCTGCAGCGCGCCGCGGCCGAGCGCTGGGGCGATGCGAGCTTCGCGCGGCTCGACCGCCTGACCGTGAACATGCCGCACCCGGTTGCGCTGCAGGCGCTCGTCTCGGGCCATGGCGGCGTGACCGCGCATTTCACGTCACCGCCGTTCCAGTACGAAGAGCTCGCGCATCCGGGCATCCACACGATCCTCGATTCGTACGACGTGTGGGGAGGCCCGCAGACCTTCATCCTCGCCTGGACGACCGCGCGCTTCCGCGACGACCATCCCAGGCTCTACGCAGCGTTTCTGGCGGCGCTCGCCGAGGCGACCGAAATCGTCCGGCGCGATCCGCGCCGCGCTGCAGCGATCTGGCGCGAGATGACCGGCAACAAGGGCATGACCGAAGTCGAGGTCGTGCGCATGCTCGCCGACCCGCGCATTCGCTTCACGCTGACGCCGCAGCGCGTGGTTCCGTTCGCCGCCTTTCGCGCGCGGACCGGGACGCTGCATCGCGCCCCGCAATCGTGGAAGGAGCTGTTCTTCCCCGAGGTCCACGCGCGCGACGGGAGCTGACGCGGCCGCGCGGCGGCCGCCGCGGCGTGGCGGCGTGGCGGCGTAGCGGCGTGGCGGCCGGTCAGACCGCCTGAAACGGAAGCCTCGTGCGGAGCCAGTGCAGCACCTCGGTCGCGATGCCGAGGCGCGCCAGAAGCTCGAGCGCAATCTCGTGCGAGCGCGCACCGAACATCGCGTGGTAGTGGACGTGGATCGGGGGCCCGACCAGCCAGCGCGGATCGATCTCCCCGCCGGCGGCGATCAGGTGCAGCGGCACGTTGTAGCGGTCGGAGTGATGGAGGACGCGGTCAGTCGAGGCCCAGATCGCGAGCGCGAGCGCGGTCTGCGACGACCCCCAGAACTCGCTTCCGTCGCGACCGACGGCCCCCGTCGATGCATGGATTTCGACGCCGGCGCCGGCATACGGACGCCATCCTGCTTCGAGCGAGGCCGCGAACAGCTGCGCGCAGCGCGCGAGAATCCCCACGCTACGGCGTACGGCGGTGAAGCCGCCGTTGTACGACGCCCGGATCGGCTCGCCGGTGATCGTCGTGCGCACGCGCGGCAGCCGGTCGAGCGCGATGCCGGCGATCCCGGCCATCCGCTCCCAGTACGGCTCGAACGGGTCGTCGGGCCCGCGCGTGGCGCTCCCCTTGGCGTCGACGACCCGCACCGCGGCGTCGCCGCCGGCCGGCAGCTCGATTTCACCGAGCACCAGCGTATCGCTGTCCAGCACGGCGATCCATTCACTGTCGAGCCGCGCCTCCGCCCACGCGCCGGCAAAGACGCGATTGGCCGGGCCGTAGGCAGGGCACGTCGTGTTGAGCGGCTCGTCGACGTAGTCCACTGCGAGATCGGCGAGGTGCGCACGCGTCTCGCGATCGACGTCGAGACCCGGGCGCGGTGCGAACGCGACGATGCGCGCGTTGCGCTGGCGCCCGCCGAACCGGCGCACGCTCTCGCACAAGAGCAGCGCCTGCTCGCGCAGGCCGTTGTTCTCGATGCACAGAGCGAACGACACGTCGGCCGCCGGCTGCCCCGCTCGCGTCTCACGGGCGTCATCGCACCCATCGGCATCGCCGTACCCATCGGCATCGCCGTGCGCATCGGCGGCGCAGCGCAGCAGACACTCGCGATACGCCGCGCGCACGTCGTCGACAAGGGGCTCGCCGGAAAGCGTGTCGAGCAGATCGCCGTCGGCCACGTGGTGGCGCAGGTCGCGATCGAGGAAGCGATCGACCTCGGCAGGCTGCGCCGCGGGATCGAGCGCGACGCCGAGCTTCTTCGCGACCCGCGCGACCACTGCGCGCCAGTCGGCAAGCAGCTCCTCGTAGGTGAACCAGATCACGTCGCTCCTGCCGCGGCTGAAATCGCCGATGCGCCGGATGTAGGCGAGCCAGAGCGCCAGGCCCTCGCGCACCCCCATGTCACCGCGCGCGTGCAGCGAGCGCGCAACCTCGAGCGGATTCCTGACCGGCACCACCCAGGCAGTCGCGAAGCCCATGTCGGAGAGAACGCGCTGCCATAGCGGGGCGAGCGCGCCGATGCGCGGATCCTTGATCAGGATCGTCGGCGCCGTCGCGTACTGATTCGCGACGACTTCGCGCGCATCGACCACGAACTCGTCGATCACCGCCCCCGATTCGGGGAGCACGAAATCGACGCGGTCCCAGTTCCCGCCGAGCTGCTGCATCACCCGCGAGTCGAGATCGAGGATCGCCTCGGTTTCCCAGAAGCCTTTGGCGTTGACGCCGAGCATTGCAGGCTTCACTTCCGGAGGCAGGTACGCGCCGCACAGATTGAGCACGCGAGAAACGGCGGACGTGCCGCTTCGGTGCATGCCGAGGACGACCACCGCCGTCCGTTTCCCCATGCCGGGTGCCCCGGCCTCGGCGGCGCCCGGCTTGCACGCACGCGCGTCGAGCGCGATCGCGTGAAGTCCCTTCGCCGGGAGGAGCGCTCCGAGGTTGGCGCGGAACACCTGTTTCAGGAGTGCCGCGCGATTCGCCGGGTGGCCCGGCGCCAGCGGGTTCACCGCATCGCGCGCCGACATCGCCACGGCGAGAAAATCGCTGACGACGCGCGCAGCGGACGTGGCGTCCGCGTCGTCGCCGATCGACTGTCGCGGATCGCGCACCGCGGCCGAGCTGAAGTAGAGGGGGCGGCGTACGACGACAGGCTCGGCGAGCCACGTCGCACGCAGGCAGAAATCGTGGTCCCAGTGGTGCGGCAGCTCGCGGAAGCCGCCGAGCTCGTCGAACAGCGCGCGTTCGACAAAGAGATTTCCCGGCGTCGTCGCCGCGTTGGTCTCGACGAAGGCGAGGCTCGCGGGAGGCGTCGCGAGCGCAATCCGCTGCCGCGTGGTCACGTCCGCCGCGCGCGCGGCGAACGTCGCGTCAGGCGCTTCGTCGCGATCGGCTTCGGCAACGAGCGAGAACCCCCACCGCGCGCGCCGGCGTGCGATGGCGTCGACCAGCGCCCCGATCCGCTCGGGGGCCTGCACGTCGCCGGCGCGCAGCAGTGCAACGAATGTTCCGCTCGAGGTGGCGATGGCGCGGTTCAGCGTACGCGCCGCGCCGGAGCGGTCCGCGGCGAGCACGCGAAACGCGAGAGCGGGCCCGGCGCCGCCGGTGGCGAGCACCGCCGAGACGGCATCGGCGGATGCGCCGCCGGCGACGACGAGCTCGAGACGGCGATAGTCCTGACTGACGGTCGAGGCGATCGAGCGCGTAACGCGTGCCGCAGGATCCGGAGCCGGGCCACTGTCGTCACCTTCCCAGACGACAATCGACACCAGCGGGTCGACATCGTCGCGAACGGCGGCGCGCTGCCGGTCGAGCGCCTGCGACAGCTCGGCGAGCGCGTTCAGCCGCGCGTTGGCCTCGCGCAGGCCGAGCTTCGCGAGCACGAGGCCGAGGTTGTGGCGAATCGCGGCGACGCGCCAGCCGGTGCGCTCGGCGGCGTCGATCAGGTAATCGAGCGCCTCACGATAGCGCAGCCGCTGCAGCATGACGACGCCGAGCATGTGCAGCACGTCGACGTCGGCGGGATTCGCCTCGAGCGCGCGACGATAGAGCTCTTCGGCGCGGCCGAGCGATCCGGCGCGGTGCGCGGCGAGCGCCTCGTCGCGCACCGGGGCCGCGCGCACCGCGGCCGGGGCCGACGAGGGCGAGCGCGACGCGACGGCGTCGAGCGCACCGTGGCAATGCTTGTAACGCTTCCCGCTTCCGCACCAGCAGAGCGCGTTGCGGCCGGTCTGCGGCTCCATCGGTCTCCCTTGCCGACGATTGCGGCCCGAGACGCCACGCGTGACGGTCGTGTGCCGTCTTTGCGCAGCAGCGCCGCAAGCCGTATTCTAGGGACATTCCGGGCATGGCCCGGCATTGGAGGAATGGAAGAATGCGGAATGCCCTGGTATTGCTGGGCAGTGCACTTCTTGCACTGTCGATGGCCGCAGTGTCGGCCCAGCCGAGCACGAGTGCGGCCGCGCAGTCGCGGTCGGTCAACCCCTACGTCTACATGACCGATGCCGCCGGCGACAAGGTGCTGCTGTCGACGACGTTCTGGGGTAACGACGAGGCGTACGACGACCGCGCGCTGCATCGCTTCTTCGCGGTGATGGCCGACCTCGAGAAGCGCGGCTTCAAGAAGAACGACCAGGCGAGCATCGACTGGAACAAGAAATCGACACACGCGCGCTGCGCGATTTACCTCGAAACCGTCATCCCCGGCAACAAGGGGAAGACCGGCACGCGCGTGTGGTGCGACGACAGCGGCCTCGGCGAATTCACGGTGAGCCCGTCGGACGACCCGAAGCACATCGAGACGGTGATGAAGCGCTTCGACCTCCACTTCGCCGGCGCGAAGCGCAACGCCGGGAAGTAGAGGCCGCGCACCGGGTTCCGCATGCGGAACCCGCCGAACGATCAGAACGTCGGAATCGGCTCGCCGGGTCCCGGGGCGTTCATCTCGTTGACGAGGAAGCGCTTCGGGAAGTAGTACGTGTGGGCCTCGGCCCACTTCTGCGGATCGTCGTTGGGATCGACGTACTTGACCTCGAACGGCCCGGCGCCGTGGATCTCGACGACGGCGGCCTTCTTGGTGAACACGAACTGGTGCGCGCTCGCGGGCAGGAACGCGAACCCGCCTGCGCTCACCGCGTGCGCGTACTTCTTGCTGTAGGTGGCGTCGTCGGCGACATAGAGCGTTCCCGAGATCACCGTAACCTGCTCGGGCGTGCTGTGGTAGTGAAGCGGGATGTGGTACTTCGCCGGCAGCCAGATCCGCATCACGTAGCGTCCGGTTGCACTCGGATTGCCGTAGAGCACCGCGACCTTCGCGCCTTTCGGCAGCGACGGCGGCGCCGCCGCCCAGTGAATGCTCTTCGCATTCATCACGACCGCCCCGGGAGCGGGCTCGTCGGCCGCCGGAACGGCCGCCGAGGCCGCGAACATCAGGACACCCACTGCAGACGCAAGGCACCAACTGGCTTTACGGCACATGGCGGACTCCTCCTCGTTGCAACGTCGCTGGAATGGTCGATTCGGCCTGCGCGCCCGCCGTCTCCCCCGGCGGTACGAGCCGGGGTGAGAGCATAGGCGCGCTTCCTTTCACGCGCAACGCGATTAGTCGGCGCTTTCGCTACGCGGCGTCGGCGGACACCTCCGTCGTCGGCGGCGCCTCGGCGGCAGGCGCCTCCTCTCCGGTGCCGAGCAGCGCAGCGTCGGGCCCGAGCAGCTTCTGGCGCCGGCGCGCATTGTGGTACGCGAGGCCGGTTCCCGCCGGGATCAGCCGGCCGACGATCACGTTCTCCTTCAATCCGCGCAGATCGTCGCGCTTGCCCATGATCGCTGCCTCGGTCAGCACCCGCGTCGTCTCCTGGAACGAGGCCGCCGAGATGAACGAGTCGGTCGACAGCGACGCCTTGGTGATGCCGAGCAGCATGTGGTCGAAGGTCGCCGGCTGCCGCGTCTCGTCGTTCTTCACCTTGTCGTTCTCGTCGAGCAGATCCGAGCGCTCGACCTGCTCGCCCTGGATGAAGCGCGAATCGCCGGCATCGGCGACGGTCACGCGGCGCAGCATCTGCCGCACGATCACCTCGATGTGCTTGTCGTTGATCTTCACGCCCTGCAGCCGGTAGACATCCTGCACTTCGTCGGTGATGTAGCGCGCGAGCGCCTCGACTCCGAGCAGCCGGAGGATGTCGTGCGGATCGGCGGGGCCGTCGACGATCATCTCGCCCTTGTTGACGACCTGCCCGTCGTGCACCGTCACGTGCTTGTCCTTCGGAATCAGGAACTCGTGCGCGGTGCCCTCGAGATCGGTGATCACGAGGCGCTGCTTGCCCTTGGTGTCCTTGCCGAACGAGACGGTTCCGGTCACTTCGGCCAGCATGCCGGCATCCTTCGGCGAGCGCGCCTCGAAGAGCTCCGCCACCCGCGGCAGGCCGCCGGTGATGTCGCGCGTCTTCGACGTCTCCTGCGGAATGCGCGCGAGCACCTCGCCGACCGCGACCTGCTGGCCGTCCTTCACCGTGATGATCGACCCGAGCTGGAACGTGATGTTGACCGGCAGGTCCGATCCGGCGATGTGGATCTCGGCGCCGTCCGCGTCGAGGAGCTTCACCTGCGGGCGCACGCCCTTTGCGGTCGTGCCCGCGCGGCGCTTCGGGTCGATCACGACGAGCGTGGAGAGCCCCGTCACCTCATCGACCTGCTTCGCCACCGTCACGCCTTCCTCGACGTTCTCGAACTTCACCGTTCCTGCGTACTCGGTGATGATCGGACGCGCCGTGGCGTCCCATTGCGCAAGCACGCGGCCGGCCTTGACGGCGTCGCCGTCCTTGACCGTCAGCGTCGCGCCGTAAGGCACCTTGTGGCGCTCGCGCTCGCGGCCGTTGTCGTCGTGAATGGTCACCTCGCCCGAGCGCGCGATGACGACGAGCTCGCCCTTGGCATTGGTGACGTAGCGCATCTGCGCCGAGAAGCGCACCGTTCCCGCCGACTTCGACTCGACCTGCGACGCGGCCGCCGTCCGCGATGCCGCGCCACCGATGTGGAACGTGCGCATCGTGAGCTGCGTACCCGGCTCGCCGATCGACTGCGCGGCGATCACGCCGACCGCTTCGCCGACGTTCACCAGGTGACCGCGACCGAGGTCGCGGCCGTAGCACGCGGCGCAGAGGCCGTAACGCGTGTCGCAGGTGAGCGGCGTGCGCACCTTGACCTCGTCGATGCCGAGCGCCTCGATCCTTTCGACCTCGTCCTCGCCGAGCAGCGTGCCCGCCTCGTAGAGTGTCTCCTGCGATTCCGGATTGACGATGTCCGCGGCGGCGACCCGACCGAGGATGCGCTCGCGCAGCGGCTCGATCACTTCGCCGCCCTCGACCAGCGCCTTCATCGCGACGCCGTTCCTCGTCTCGCAATCGGCTTCGGTGACGACGAGGTCCTGGGTGACGTCGACGAGACGCCGCGTCAGGTACCCCGAGTTCGCCGTCTTCAGCGCGGTGTCGGCAAGACCCTTGCGGGCGCCGTGCGTGCTGATGAAGTACTGCAGCACGTTCAACCCCTCGCGAAAGTTCGCGGTGATCGGTGTCTCGATGATCGATCCGTCGGGCTTCGCCATCAGCCCGCGCATGCCGGCGAGCTGCCGGATCTGCGCCGCCGAGCCGCGCGCACCCGAGTCGGCCATCATGAAGATCGAGTTGAACGATTCCTGCTTCTGCGCCTTGCCTTCGCGGTCGGTCACCTCCATCTCGCCCAGCTGCTTCATCATCGCCTTGGCGATGTCGTCGCCCGCTCGGCCCCAGATGTCGACGACCTTGTTGTAGCGCTCGCCCTGGGTGACGAGGCCCGACGTGTACTGCGCCTCGATCTCCTTCACCTGCGCCTCGGCCTCGCCGATGATCGCGTGCTTCTCGGGCGGGACCTGCATGTCGTCGGCGGCGAACGAGATGCCGCCGCGCGTGGCGAGGCTGTAGCCCGCCTGCATCAGCTTGTCGGCGAAGATCACCGTCTCGCGCAGGCCGCAGCGGCGGAAGCTCGCGTTGATGATCCGCGAGATCTCCTTCTTCTTGAGCGGCTTGTTGAGGTACGAGAACGGCAGCCCCGGCGGCAGAATCTCGGACAGCAGCGCGCGGCCGATCGTCGTGTCGTAGCGCGTCACCTTCTCGACGCGTTCCGGTTGTCCGTCCTGGCCAGTGACGACGTCGACTTCGCGGATGCGCACCTTGATCCGCGCATGCAGGTCAGCCTGCCGCGATTCGTAGGCGCGCGCGGCCTCGGCGACGTCGGCGAAGATCGCGCCGTCACCCTGCGCACCGATCCGCTCGCGCGTCGCGTAGTAGAGGCCGAGCACGATGTCCTGCGACGGCACGATGCACGGCTCGCCGTTCGACGGCAAGAGCACGTTGTTCGAAGCGAGCATCAGCGTGCGCGCCTCCATCTGCGCTTCGAGCGACAGCGGCACGTGCACCGCCATCTGGTCGCCGTCGAAGTCGGCGTTGAACGCCGTGCAGACGAGCGGATGGAGCTGGATCGCCTTGCCTTCGATCAGCACCGGCTCGAAGGCCTGGATGCCGAGACGGTGCAGCGTCGGCGCGCGGTTCAGGAGCACCGGGTGCTCGCGGATCACGTCTTCGAGGATGTCCCAGACGACCGGCTCCTGTGCC
>DASVGI010000051.1:0-53021 GCA_036379595.1 Casimicrobiaceae bacterium
GACCGACCGAGCCGGAGCTGTGGATTCTCGGAAGCTCGGACTACGGCGCGCAGCTCGCCGCGTATTTCGGCCTGCCGTACGCATTCGCGTATTTCTTCACCGAGGGGCGCGGATGCGCCGAGGCGCTCGAGCTCTACCGGCGAAACTACCGACCCAGCGCACGTCATCCTGCGCCGCAGGCGACGATCTGCGTCTGGGCGCTCGCGGCCGCGACCGACGCCGAGGCGAAGCGCCTCCTGAAAACGCGCGAGCACTGGCGCGCCGGCTTCGATCGCGGGCTGCGGCGAGCGCTGGTGACTCCGGAGGAGGCCGACGCCTGGCCGTACTCGGACGACGAGCGCGATACGATCGCGCGGCTTCGCGCGAAGGCGATCGCCGGAACCGCCGACGCAGTCGCAGCGCGGCTTCGCGAGATCGCGGCGCGATTCGATTTGGACGAGCTCGTGATCGTCACATGGACCCACGATCCGGCGGCGAGGCTCGCATCGTACGAGCTCCTCGCGCGCGAATTTGCATTGACGGAGCAACGACACGATGGCACGCAGGCACGCTGACGAATTTCCGAGCGAAGTCCTCGGACTCTTCGACTCCTGGATCCACGGCGGGCTGTCGCGGCGCGAGTTCCTCGATCGCGCGGCACGCCATGCCGCCGGTGCGGTCGGCGCCGCGGCGATGCTCGCCGCGCTGACGCCCGATTACGCGCTCGCCGCCGAGGTCGCGAAGGACGATCCGCGGATCGCCGCCGCATACGAGAGCTACGACGTTCCGGCGAGCGGCGACACGATCCGTGGCTATCTCGTGCATCCGTCACCGGGGACCGGACCGTGGCCCGGCATCGTTGTCGTCCACGAGAACCGCGGCCTCAATCCGTACATCGAGGACGTCGCGCGGCGACTTGCCGTTGCGGGATATGTCGCGTTCGCGCCCGATGCGCTGACTCCGCTCGGCGGCTATCCCGGCAACGAGGATGAGGCGATGCGTCGCTTCGCCGCGCTCGATCCGGTGAAGCGCACGGCCGATCTTCTCGCGTCGGTGCCGTTTCTGCGGTCGCGCCCCGAGTGCAACGGCCACGTCGGCGCGATCGGGTTCTGCTACGGCGGTGGCATCGCCAATCTGATGGCGGTGCACTTCCCCGATCTTGCCGCGGCGGTGTCGTTCTATGGCATCCAGCCATCGGCGGCCGATACCGCGAAGATCAAGGCGCCGCTGCTGATCCATTACGCGGGACTCGACGAGCGCGTCGATCAGGGCTGGCCGGCGTGGAAGAGAGCACTCGACGCGAACCACGTGCGTTACCGGGAGTACACGTACGCGGGCGTCAATCACGGATTCCACAACGACACCACGCCACGCTACGACGCCGCGGCGGCGAAGCTCGCGTGGTCGCGCACGCTCGACTTCTTCGCGGAATACCTCAGGGCCCGTTGACGCGCTCGTCGAGCGCAATGTCGACCATCATCTCGTTGGCGAGCGCCTGCAGCGACGCGCGCAGCGCGTCGTTGGACAGCGCGTCGGGCACGACGAGCAGCGCCTTCACCTTGAACAGATGCTGGCCCGGCGCCGCGGCGACGACGATTTCGGTGTCGAGATCCTCGATGCTGACGCCCTGTGCCGCGAGGTGCTTCGACAGATCGCGCAGGATGCCGGGCCGATCGGGTGCGACGAGCTCGAGCCCGACAATGCGTCGGCCCGGAGGTGCCGATGGCGCGTCGTTGCGCGCAATGACGACGCGCAATCCCTCGGCTTCGAGGCCGCGCAGCGCCGCGATCAGCGCGCTCGCGTTGCTGGTCGCGACCTGCAGATGCACCATCCCCGCGAACTGGCCGGCGATGCTCGTCATGCGGCTTCCGGCCCAGTTGGCGCCGAAGCCCTGCGCGTGCTCGGAGAGGAGGCTGACGATGCCGGGGCGGTCGCGCCCGATCGCGGTGACGACGAGCGACGTGCTGCGCGGTGCCGGCTCCTCGGTGAGCGCGACCGAGCGGCGGATCATCGGCGCGCGCGTGGCGAAGGTCTCGTCCTGCGCGAACGCCGGAAGCTCGGCGTGCTGGTCGGCATAGCGGACAACCTGCGTGATCAGCTTCAATCCCATCGGCGCGAGCGCACGCTCCCACAACTCACGTGCCGACTCGCCCTTCCTGACGAAGCACCAGTCCTGCGCGGCGACGGCGCCCGCGTCCCAGCCATCGGCGAGGTGGTAGACGCTGCCGCCGGCGATCGGATCGCCTTCGAGGATCGTCCATTCCACCGCGGCGATCCCGCGGTGCCGCGGCAGGAGTGACGGGTGATAGCCGATGCCGCGCAGTCGCGCACGCGCGAGCGCCTCGTCGGAGACGCGCGCATGCGTGTGCGCAGCGACGATGAGATCGGTCCCTTCGGCAATCGCCTCGGCCGGGACGATCTTCGGGTCGGCGAGGACATGCACGGGAACGCCGACTGCGGTGGCCGCCTGGGCGAGGCGATCGTCCGCAGCCGGTGCGACGACGCGCACCACTTCGGTGCCGTCTTTCCTCAGTGCGTCGAACATGGCCGCGCCGAAATAGCGCGAACCCACCAGCGTGACCTTCATCGCCACCCCGCTCCAATGCAGTACGCGAGATTATCCTATTCGCCGTGCCCCTGCGATCCCTCGCACGCATCCCCGGATACCTCGTCAACGGCGTCGAGGTCGCGCTCGGCGTCGCGCTCGTCAACGTTCTCGCGTCGCTCGCCGGGGGCTCGCACGCTGCGCTGTTCGCAGCGACCGGCGCGGTGTGCGCGAGCCTCGCCGACGTCCCCAATACGGCGGCACGCATCTGGCGGCGGGTGGCGATCGCCGCGACGCTCGCGTGTCTCGCGAGCGTCGTCATCGAGGCGTTGTCGCCGTGGCCGCCGGCGCAGGGGATCGCGATCGCGCTGATCGGCGGTGGCGCGTTCATGATGCTTGCCTATGGTCCGCGCGCCGCGGCGATCGCGTTCGCTCCGGTACTCGCGATCGTGTTCGCAATGGCGGTGCCGGTTCCCGAGCGCACCGTTGCCTTCGCCTTCGGCTGGAACGTGCTGGGCTCGGTGGTCTACGTGCTCTGGGCGGTGCTCGCGGTGCGCGCGCTCGAAGGCTTCTATCGCCGCGACGCGCTCGCCAACGCGACCGACGCGACGGCGCGTCTCCTCCGCACCCGCGCGCGGATGCTGCGTGCGGCCGGTCAGCCGGCGGAGCGCGTGGCCGCGCTGCGCGAGTGGATCGCGCGCGAGGCAGCGCTCGCCGACCGGCTGCAGCTCGCCCGTGACTTCGTCTTCGTCGCCGCGGATTCGCCGGCGAACCGTCGCGAGACGGCAATCCTGCTGCGGCTCATCGATATCCGCGACGTGCTGTTCGCGAGCCGCCTCGACGTGAACCTGCTCGGCACCGACGCTGCCGGACTCGGCGTGCGCGTCCACCTCGCCGGTGGCCTCGAAGCGATCGCCGCAGCGATCGACGCCAGCCGGGCGGCGATGCGCGGCGCGCGCGGCGCGCTCGAATCACCCGCGGCGCGGCCCGATCTCGCGCGGCTCTTCGCGACGGTGCCGCTCGCCGCCGCCGATCCGCGTGCGCGGCTGATGCCGGCACTTGCCGAGCGCTGGCGACGCCTCGCCGCTGAGGTCGCGCAGATCGGCAGGCTGGTGGAGGGTGCGGACGAGGCGATCGCGCTTTCGCGCGACGAGCTGACCCATTTCGTCGCGCGCGACAGCTGGTCGATCCGCGCATTCGGAGCGCACCTGACGCTGCGCTCTCCCGTGCTGCGCCTCGCACTCCGGATGGGGCTGGCGCTCGGCGTCGCGTATCTCGTCGCGAGACTGATGCCGTGGGGTGCCCATCCGGCGTGGGTGGTGCTGAGCGTCGCCGTCGTGCTTCGAGGGAGCCTCGATCAGACGCTCGCGCGGCGCAATGCGCGCGTGCTCGGCACGCTGATCGGCTGCCTCGTCGTCGTGCTGCTTTTCGAAGTCCACTCGACCGGCGTGCTCAACCTGGTGTTCATCGCGGCAGTCGCCGTCGCGCACGCGTTCGTCGGCATCCATTACATGGTGACGGCCATCGCCGCGACGGTGATGGCGCTGATCCAGCAGCACCTCGCCGATCCGCACGGGGGTTTCGCGATCGGCGAGCGCATCGCCGACACGCTGCTCGGCGCGCTGCTCGCGTGGGGCTTCAGCTACGTCCTGCCGTCGTGGGAGCGCAGGAGCCTGCCGCAGATCGTCGAGCGCGCATTGCAGGCGCTCGGACGCTATGCCGGGGACAGTCTCGGCGCGACCGACGGCACGGTCGACGGCGCGGACCGTGCCACGGACGACGGCGGCGACGCTCGCGTGAGCGGCGGCGAGAGCGCGAGCGTCGTTCAGCGGTTGTCGCGGCGGCGCGCCTACGACGCGGTCGGCGCAGTCGAGGCATCGTTCCGGCGCAGCGCGGCCGAGCCGCAGCGCGTTCGCGTCCCTGTCGACGAGCTTGCCGCGTTCATCGATCACGCCCAGAGACTGATGGCGCACCTGTCGGTGATCCGGCTCTCGCTCGCGCAGCGCAGCGACTGGGCGCGCTCGCCCGACGTCGTCGCGGCGATCGCGGACGCGCGTGCCGGCCTCGCGCAATGCCTGCGCGTCGATCGCGCGCCCGACGCGCAAGCCGACGCGATCGATCCGTTCGATTCGCTTCCGGCCGACCGGACGCTCGCTGACCGGCGCGCATGGTTCCTGCGCCGGCTGCGCATCACCGTCGACGACGCGCACCGCGCGGGGGAGGCTGCGCGCCGACTTCTTGCAGCGCGGTGACGAGATCGCAGAGGGCGTCGGCGCAGGGCTCCGCGACTTTCAGCACGAACAGCGGATCGGCGCGCGTGCGGCCGGGATTGATCGCCGCGATCGGCGTGTCGGCCGCGTGCGCCCATTCGCAGAAGCGGTACCCCGACCACACCATCAGCGACGATCCGATGACGAGCATCGCATCGGCCGAGGCGAGCGCCGCGCGTGCGCGCTCGACGCGCGCCGCGGGCACACCCTCGCCGAAGAACACCACGTCGGGCTTCAGCGTGCCGTCGCAGGCGGGGCACGTCGGCGTGCGGAATTGCGCCGCGATGGTGTCACCATCGGCGTCGATATCGGCATCGCCGTCGGGCGCTCCCGCCGCCGCGGCGAGGGCGAACCCCGGATTCTCGCGTTCCAGCATCTCCTGCACGATCGACCGCGGACGCGTGCTGCCACAATCGCGGCAGGTGACGGTCGAGAGGCTGCCGTGGAGCTCGATCACTCCGGCATTGCCGGCACTCTGGTGCAGTCCGTCGACGTTCTGCGTCACGAGCGCTGCGAGGTATCCTTCGCGTTCGAGTCGCGCAAGCGCGTGATGGGCCGGATTCGGCCGCGCGCGCGCCATCAGCGGGTAGCCCACCATGCTGCGCATCCAGTACCGGCGGCGTATCGCCTCGGACGCGAGGAAATCCTGCAGGCGCACCGGCTCGGCACGCGTCCAGCGCCCCTCGGCGTCGCGATATCCGGGAATGCCCGAGGCGGTGCTGATGCCCGCCCCGGTCAGCACGAACAGCCGCGGATGCTGTCGCACGAAAGAGGCGAGCGCATTCGTGCTCATGGCGCCCTGAATCTACCGGAAACGATTACCCGATGCCCATCGCCCCCCAGCCGACTGGCGTCACGCTCGTTCGCCTCACCGCGTGGCTCGCGGGTCTTCTCGGGCTGTTTCTCTGCGGCCCGCTGCTGACGCTCGCGTTCGGCAGCGTCGATCTCAACCGCGACTGGCGCACGGCTTCGCACCGGCCGACCGGCCTCGCGCCTGACCCGGCCGCGCATCCCGAGGCGATCGTTCAGGTGTATGCGAGCCGCACGTTCGGCTGGCGCGGCGCCTTCGCTGTGCATACGTGGGTGGCGGCGAAGCCCGCCCATGCAACGCGCTACACGCGTTACGAGGTCATCGGCTGGCACGCGCGGGACGGCGGGTCGGCGCTGTCCATTTCGGATGCCCAGGCGCCCGATGCAGAATGGTATGGGACACGCCCGTGGGTGGTCGGCGAGGTGACCGGCGCGCGCGCCGAGGCGGTGATCGCGAAGCTCCCCGAAGCGGCGGCCTCCTACCCGTGGGCGAGGGCCTACCGGATGTGGCCCGGCCCCAACAGCAATACGTTCGTCGCCTGGCTCGGCCGCGCGATTCCCGAGCTCGAGCTCACGCTGCCGGCCCTCGCGATCGGCAAGGATTACCTGCCGCTGGGGGACTTCGTCGCGCGGGCGCCGAGCGGAACGGGGTACCAGCTCTCGGTGGCGGGCTTCGCGGGCGTTACACTGGCGCGCGACGAGGGGGTCGAGGTCAACCTCTTCGGCCTCGTCGCAGGGGTCGACCTGCGCCATCCGGCGGTCAAGTTTCCCGGCTTCGGCCGCGTTCCCGGGAAGGCGTGAACTTTCGCGGCGTTCGCGCTGCCTATCCGGGTTTTGGGGAGGCATCGATCGTGATTACCGAGACCTCGAGCGCCGGCGTCTGGGCGCCACGCATCCTCAGCATTCTCAGAATCGTGACGGCATTCCTGTTCATGCTGCACGGCTCGGCCAAGCTGCTCCAGCTCCCCGCGACCGGCCATTTCGCGCATCTGCAATTCTTCTCGCTGCTCGGCCTCGCGGGGACGCTCGAGCTCGTCGGCGGTTTCCTCGTGCTGATCGGCCTCTTCACGCGTCCGATCGCGTTCATTCTCTCGGGCGAAATGGCCGTCGCGTACTTCATGGCGCATGCGCCGCGAAGCGTCTTCCCAGTCGTCAACCAGGGTGATGCCGCGGTACTCTTCTGCTTCATCTTCCTTTATCTCGCGTTCGCGGGCGGGGGTCCATGGAGCATCGACGCGTGGCGACGCCGCGCACGCAGCGCGAATGCGCGTTCGAAAACCGGGACGCACCACGTTTTCGCCGGTCCGGAGCGCAGTTAGCGGCCGATTCTCCGCCGGCCCTCGACGCCGATACCGTCGCGCAGCTGCGCGCGGTCGCGAATCGCTTCACCGGTCCTGAACCAAAGCGCAAGCGGGCGCTCCTTGCGGCCGCGGTGCGCATGGCGCCAGGCGATGTCGACGTCCTCGTCGCCTGGCACGACGTCCTGCTCTTCCTCCTCGCCTATCCCGAGAATGCCGCGATGCGCGCGACGGTCGAGCGCGAGCTGGTCCGCGTCGCCGAAGCGGCACACGCGATCGATATCGCGGGCCGTGCGAGCGAGCGCGCGAAGCTTGCCGGCAGCGGCATTGCGTGGTCGGCGACGACCGTGGCGTTCAGCCTGCCGATCGTCGAATGGCTGCTCGAGCGCTATCCCGATTGCGCCGAGATCGACTCCTTCGGCGAGCGTGGTGATCTTCTGGTCGCCTGGCTCGCGCAGGCGCTGCCGCCGTCCGAGTTCGCCCTCGTCGAATCGGCCGAGGGGGCGCCCGACGCAGCGATCGACGCAGGTGTCGACGGCTGGAAGGGAAGCCGGCTCGCGTGGCTCGTCGAGCGCTTCCGGCGCCTGCCGTGCGACGCTGTGCTCGCGACGACACTCTACGACGGCGTCGCGCCGTTCGTCATCCTTCGGCCGCGCGACGCTCCGATCTCGCGCACGTTCGCGCGCGGCCCCGCGGGCGTCACGCACTATCACCGCGAGCCGCTCCTGCGCGGCGTCGACGTCCCGCGCACGATCGCTGAAGCGCTGCCGGCGCCGCGACCGATGACGAGTGCTGAGCGTCGCGAGCTCGTCGGCACTGCGCGCGGCGTGCTCGCGATGCTCGGGCGCGAGACCGACCCGATCACGCACGCCGATCCGGAAGCGACGCGCTGGCACGAGCTCGGACGCGGCCTCGCGATCGCGCTCTACTCGGCGAAGCCGGAATGGCGGCCCGCGGTCGATTCGCACATCGGGTATCTCCTGTTCAAGAACGCGGTCCCGATCGCCTACGGCGGCGGGTGGCCGTTTCTCGGCGCCTGCCGGATCGGCATCAACGTGTTCGCGCCGTTTCGCGGCGGCGAGTCGGCGTTCGTGATGGCGTCGATCCTGCGCGCCTACGCACAGCTCTTAGCCGTCGAGCGCTTCCTCGTCGAGCCGTATCAGTTCGGCGCCGGCAATCGCGAGGGGCTCGAATCGGGTGCATTCTGGTTCTACCATCGGCTCGGCTTCCGGCCGGTCGATGCGCGGCTTCGCGCGCTTGCCGCGAGCGAGCACGAGCGGATGCAGCAGGACGCGGGGTACCGATCACCGCTCGCGACGCTGAGGCGCTTCACGCGCTCCGATCTCGAGCTCGTCGTCGCAGCGGACACCGCACGTGGCTGCGATCCGGTCGACTTGAGTCGCGCGACCACCGCATGGATCGCCGAGCGCTTCCACGGCGATCGCGCGCGCGCGGTCCGGTTCGCCGTCGAGCGGATGCGCAGCGTGCTGGCACCGCTCGATCCCGAACGCTGGAACGAGCACGAGCGTCGCGCGCTCGCAACACTCGCGCCGGTGCTCGCCCAGATCGATGGCATCGAGAGCTGGACAGCCCCCGACCGGCGCCGTCTCGCCGCGATGATCCGCGCGAAGGGCGGCGACGAGTATCGCTATTTCGGCCTGATGGCGGGCTTCGCGCGTCTGCGCTCCGGGCTCGTCGAGGTCGCGACGCGCGCAGCCTCCATCGAAGCGCCTGCGCACGCGAATCACGTCCGCTGAAGCGAATCGTCGCCCGTCGCGGGCGCCGGACTCGCTGCGAGCACTTCGCGCATCTTGCCGCTCCTGGCGTCGACCGCCGGGGCGGCGCTGTCGAGATAGAGCTCGACGTTGCCGAGGGCCTGCTGGTCGAGGAAGGCGTGCAGCGCGCGCCGCGCGGCCGGCCACGCGGCGCTGCGCTCGCGCGGATCGTTCGCGGCGAGGCGCACGACGATCCGCGATGGTCCGGTCTGCACGAGCTGAAAGCGCCGCGACGCGAGCGCGTCTTCGAGCACGGTGGTGAGCGCGAGCGGCGCGAGCTGCACGCTGCGCCCGTCCACCGTGCGTAGCGCGAGCACGTCGTCGCGCCGGCCCTCGACGCGGATCACCGGCAGCGGACTCCCGCAGCTGCACGGCTCGGTCACCGCGGTGACGCTGTCGCCGAGGTCGTAGCGGATGATCGGCTGTGCGTAGTTGGCGAGGTTGGTGAGAAGCACCGTGTGCGAGCGCTCGCCGGGCGGCGTTGGGCGGTGGTCGCGGTCGACCGGCTCGAGGATCACCCAGTCGGCGTTGACGTGCAGCGACCCGCGCCCGCAGGTGAAGGCGATGCTCATGCATTCCGACGCGCCGTATTCGTTGACGAGCGTCGCGTCGAACGCATCCTCGATCGCCTGCCGCGTCGCGTCGGCGAGGTATTCGCCGCCGGACCAGAGGCACGACGGCGCGATCTTCAGCCGGCCGGCCCGCTTCTCTGCCGCGAGCATCGCGAGCGTCGTCGGGTAGCTCGCGAGAAATGCCGGCCGATAGGCGTTGAGCTGCGCGACCAGCGCCGGCATCGGCTCCATCACCGAGAATGCCCGCGCGTTCGGCCACGGCGTACCGCGGCAGACGCGCTGCCACGACGCGATGCTCGCGAAGTGGTCACCGGTCGCGGCAACCAGCGCGGCGCGCCCGCCCTGGGTCAGCAGGCTCGCGAGGTAGCGGCCGACGATCGGCGTCGACATGATCTGCGCCGAGAGCAACGCGTCGTAGGTGGCGAGCGCCGCGCGATCCTGCACGAAGATCCCCGGCTCGCCGCTCGACCCCGAGCTCTTCCAGACCACGTAGCGATCGAGGAAGAACTCGCCGATGTTCGAGCGATCGGCGAGGAAGGCCTCGACGCCGGCGCGCTCGAGCCTGCGGTCGGTGACCCAGTCGTCGAAGCGCTCCATCAGCGATGGCTTGCTGACCGCAGGCAGACCGGCGAGTCCCACATCCGTCGCGCCGTGCGCTCGCCACCAATCGCGGTAGTACGGTGAGTGGGCGCGCGCGAACGCGATCAGCCGGTCGCTCCGCGCCGTCGCCGCCGCGTCGATCGCACGTCGTCCGCCGCTTCGCGTCCACGCGATCTCGCTCATGCGCGACAGGACCGCCCACGCGTCGAGCGGCGCGTGCACTGCCGCCGCAGTCGGGTCGCCATGCCCGTTCGCCGTCCGCTGCATGGCGATCAGAGACCGAACGGATAGGTATCGGGCAACCCGCGCAGCTCGTGCGTCGCGAGCGGAGCAACGGCCACGGTGGTGTCGAACCAGACGTACTCGTCGAACTGCCGCGGGAGCTCGGCCTCGAAATAGTGGCTTTCGCGCTCGGCATGCGGGCGGTAAACGACGCCGATCGCTCGCTCGAGAAGCGGCCGCGCGAGCGCCGATGCAACGGCGGGTGCGTCGGTGGTGCGCAGCGGCAGCAGCCATTGCGTGCCGCCTGCCGCGTGGCACAAGGCTTCGTAGCTGCCGTCGAGCGCGGGCTGCACGCGCATGACTTCCATCGCAGCGTCCCAGTCGGCCGCGGCGGCGACCGTTCCGGAATGTGTGCCGAAGCCGACCGCGTAGACGGCGTGGCCGAACGCCTTCCGGCACAGCTCGCCGATGTTGTATTCGCCGCGCGCCGTCATCTCGGTCGCGCGTGAATCGCCGACGTGCGAATTGTGCGCCCACACGATCGCCTTGCTCTGCGGGCCGCGGAACTCGAGCAGCGTCTGCAGCGTCTCGAACATGTGGCTGTCGCGCAGGTTCCACGACGCGCGCGAGCCGTAGTACATCACGCGGTAGTAGCGCTCGGCGTTGGCGACGAGCCGCGCGTTCTGCGCGGCGTCGAGAAAGCGCTCGCCGTCGCGTTCCGCGTACGACCGCTGGCGCTCGAGAAGGTCGGTCAGCATCGACACCACCTCGGGCTCGCAACTCTGGTAATGGCCGGTGATTGCCGCATGCCCGTAGATCGCGGGATCGGATTGCCACGGCGTAAGACACGCGTAGCGCAACCGTGCCACTTCGGCGCTGCGCGGGTCGACCTCGTCGAGATAGCGGATCACCGCGCGGATCGAGTTGTGGAGGCTATAGAGGTCGAGGCCATGGAAGGCGACGCGCTCTTCCGGTGCGACGCTCCCGTTGAGCGCATGCAGCCAGTCGACGAACGCGGCGACCTCGCGATTGCGCCACATCCAGGTCGGAAAGCGCGCGAACGCCGTCCATTCCGACGGCGGCGTGTCGACGTGCCGGACGTAGTGGTCGATACGCGCGGCGTCGGGCCAGTCGCCCTCGATCGCGACGAAATCGAACCCCTTCCTCGTGATCAGCTCGCGCGAGATGCGGTCGCGCATCCGGTAGAACTCCGAGCTGCCGTGCGTCGCTTCGCCGAGGAGGACGACGCGCGCGTCGCCGATGCGTCGCAGGAGCCCTTCGAGATCGGCGTCGTCGATCGACGCGAACGGCTCGCGCGACGCGGCGATGGCGGCGATCGCGCCGGGCTGCGAGGATCGCGCCCGCACGTCGCGCGCCTCCGCCGATGTCGGGGTCCCGGCGCTGATCAGCGGAACGAAGCGGACGTCGGCGATCTCCTCGGTGCGGAATTCGGTTTCGGACAGTCGCGTGACGCGAACGAGCTCCTGCACGCGCGCATCGGTGCCGACCGGGATCACCATCCGGCCGCCGATGCGCAACTGACGCTTCAGCGCTTCGGGTACCGCCGGGCCGACGGCGCCGACCGAGATCGCGTCGTAGGGCGCGTGCTCGGCCCAGCCGTGCGTACCGTCGCCGTGGCGGACGTGGACATTGGCGATGCCGAGGTCCGCCAGCGTCGACGCGGCTTTCCCGGCGAGCTCGCCGATGCGCTCGACCGTGTAGACGTCGCGGGCGATGCGCGCGAGCACGGCCGCTGCATAGCCGGAGCCGGTGCCGATCTCGAGCACATTCTCGCCGCCTTCGAGAGCGAGGGCGTCGGCCATCAACGCGACGATGTAGGGCTGCGAGATCGTCTGGCCGGCGGCGATCGGCAGCGCCGTATCCTCGTACGCGAACTCGGCGAGCGACGGCGGCAGGAACTTCTCGCGCGGAACGCCGCGCATCGCGGCCAGGACCAGCTCCGAGCCGATGCCACGCGAGGCGATGGCGTGCTCGACCATCGCCTCGCGCCGGCGCGCGAACGCGGCGCCGCTCACTTCACTTCACCGCGATTTCCTTTACGCTCGTCGGCTCCTTCTTCGGGAGCTTCAGCGCGAGAATGCCGTCCTCGTAGCTCGCCTCGGCCTTCGACGCGTCGACGTCCTGCTGCAGCGTGAAGCCGCGGAACTGCCTGCCGTAGTAGCGCTCGCTGCGGATCACCGTCTCGCCTTTCTTCTCTTCCTTCTCCTTCTTCAGCTCGGCGCTGATCGAGACGCGATTGCCGTCGATCGAGACCTTGATGTCGTCCTTCTTCACTCCGGGGATCTCGGCCTTGACGACGAATGCCTTCTCGTCTTCGGAGACGTCCATCCTGATCTGCGGCTCCTCGGGCAGATTGCGCAGCATCGTCTGCGGGAACCTGAACATATCGTCGAAGTCGCGGAACGGATCGAACCGCGTCAGCTCGGCAAGGGGATTGAAGCGTGCAAGATTTGCCATGTTCCACCTCTCGATTGATTTGCAGGCGCCGGAATGTCTTCGCGTCGTGGCCAACGCCCGCCGGCGCGCGGAGTTTGACCGCGGCGCACCCGTCGCGATTCCGGTCGTGCATCGATCGTAGGGCCGTCGCCGGACGATGTCTTGACGGCGATCAACGCCGTTGCGCGGCGCACCGGCACCATCACAATATATTCAGGTCGTCATTGGAGAGGAGGCCCGACGTGGCGCGCAGACGGACAACCCCGACACCGGCGACATCGCCCGGACAGTTCACTCGCTACGGCGCTCGCGTGTTCGACGACACGCGCCACGATCCGTACGAGCCGCGCGGCAAGTACGCGGAGGGAACGCACTGCGGCACCTGCGGCGCGACGTATCGCGACGGCCGCTGGCGGTGGGGTTCGGGCGCAGGCGCCGGAGCCGGAGCCGGAGCGACGGAGATCTGCCCGGCGTGCCGGCGAACGCGCGATCGCCTGCCGGCGGGGCACGTGATCGTCGAGGGTCCCTACGTCGCCGCGCATCGCGCCGAGCTCGTGCACCTCGTGCGCCATCAGTCCGAGCAGGAGAACGCCGAGCATCCGATGCACCGGATCATGGCGCTCGACGAGAGCCCCGAGCGGATCGAGGTGACGACCACCGACATCCATCTGCCGCGGCGCATCGGCGAAGCGCTGCGTCGCGCGCACGACGGGAATCTCGAGATCGCGTTCGACACCGACGCCTATGGGGTCCGCGTCCACTGGCGGCGCTGACCGCCGCGGCGCTGATCCTGGGGCGCTGATCCTGCGGCACCGACCCTTGACGTCTGTCAACCCGACCGACATGCTGTCGTGGTCTCATCGAAGTCGATGATGAGCCGGCATCGGATCCGGCCCGGACCAGACTGGAGGTTTCCATGTTCAAATCGATCCTGGTGGCGCTCGACGGGAGCGCACCGTCCAATGCCGGATTCAAGGCGGCTCTGGCGCTTTCCGGAGATCAGGACGCGGTGCTCCACGCGCTGCACGTGATCGACAGCTCTGCCGCGATCGTCGGCTTCGAAGGGGGCTACGTGCCTCCGAGCTATACGGAGACGCTCTACGCCGGACTGCGGAAGAGTGGCGAAGCGATCCTCGCCAAGGCCACTGCTGCGGCGCGGGCCGTGCAAGTCAGCGTCGAGCCGATGCTCGTCGACAGCCGCGGTGAGCCGGTTGCGCGCGCGATCCTGCGCGCCGCCCGCAAGGCGAAGGCCGACCTGATCGTGATCGGAACCCACGGCCGTCGCGGGCTTTCGCGCGTGCTGATGGGCAGTGACGCGGAGCAGGTCGTGCGCGAGGCGACGGTGCCGGTGCTCATCGTTCGCAGCAGCGAGCGTGCGAAGCGCCGTCCCACCGCCGCGAAGAAGAAGGCCGAGGCGTCCGGCAGGAGCGCGCCGAAAGCCGCTGCAACGCGCGCAGCCGCGTAGGGTCGCGCGAGGTTGAGCCGGGCCGACGCAACGGGGGACGCGCCCCTTCTCGTTCTCAACGCCGGCTCGTCCTCCGTCAAGTTCTCGGTCTTCGACGCCGTGGGCGAGGCTGGCGTCGCCGGTCGGCTCCACGGCGAGGTCGATGCCGTCGGACACGCGTCACGGCTGCGGGTGAGCGCAGCTGGCGGTGCGCGCCTCGTCGATGCGGCGGTCGCGGCGCCCGACTACGCCGCCGCCGTCGAAGTCGTTCACGGCTGGCTCGAAACGCACTTCGGAGGCGCGTGCGCATGGACGGCGGTCGGCCACCGGATCGTGCACGGGGGCACGCGCTACGCGGATCCGGTGCTCGTCGACGCGCGCGTCCTCGCCGATCTCGAAGCGCTGGTTCCCCTCGCTCCGCTGCACCAGCCGCAGCAGATTGCGGCGATTCGCGCGATCGGCCGTCTCGCGCCGGGTGTGCCGCAGGCTGCGTGCTTCGACACCGCGTTTCACCGCGCCGAGCCCGCGCTCGCGCAGATGTACGCATTGCCGCGCGAGCTCTCGGCGAAGGGCTACCGGGGCTACGGCTTCCATGGGCTCTCGTACGAATCGATCGTCGCCGCGCTTCCCGCGATCGCTCCGGCGTGCACCGGCCGGCGCATCGTCGTCGCGCATCTCGGCAACGGCGCCAGCATGTGCGCGATCGCCGCCGGCATCGGCATCGCGACGACGATGGGCTTCACCGCGCTCGACGGCCTGCCGATGGGTTCGCGCTGCGGCGCGCTCGATCCCGGCCTCGTCCTGCATCTCCTGCGCCACGAAGTGCGCGATGCCGACGCGCTCGAATTGCTCCTCTACGAGAGATCGGGTCTTCTCGGCGTTTCCGGCATCTCGTCCGACATGCGCGTGCTGCTCGCGAGCGACGCGCCGGCGGCGCACGAGGCGATCGATCTCTTCGTCTATCGGATCGGTCGCGCGCTCGGCTCGCTCGCCGCAGCGCTCGGCGGGCTCGACGCACTCGTGTTCACCGGCGGCATCGGCGAGAACGCGGCGCCGATCCGCGCGCGCGTGCTGCGCGATGCGGGCTGGCTCGGATTGACCGTCGACGAGGACGCCAACGCGCGCGGCGGGCCGAAGATCTCGCGCGACGGCAATGCGGTCTCCGCGTGGGTCGTCGCGAGCGACGAGAACCTGGTGATCGCGCGCCATACGCGGCAGCTCCTGGCGCAACCGCATGGAGGATCTGCGACATGAGCGACGATCCGCACCCTTCGGCCTGCGACGGACGCCCGGCGCCGTGCCCGCCCGCGCGCGAGCGCACGCGCCCGCTGCCGTGGCATCGCCCCAAATCGAGCGAGGACGACGTCGATGCGCCCGAGCGCGTCAGAAGGCTCCTCGAAAGCCCGAGCTATCGCCAGGCCGACGAGGATCCGGCGCTCCTGCAGCGGCCCGAGATGCGCGGCATCCGGCTCGACCTCGACTACGCGAAAGCCGAACGCCTGCTCGACGAGCACGGCATTCGCCGGACGATCGTCGTATTCGGCAGCACCCGCATTGCCGAGCCCGCGGCCGCGCAGCGTCGCCTGCGCGACGCCCGCGCGCGCGTCGTCGAAGCGCCCGACGATCCCGACGCCCTCCGCGAGGTACGCATCGCCGAGCGCATCGCGGCAAAGAGTCGCTACTACGAAGCGGCGCGCGAGCTCGGGCGCATCGTCGGCGCATCGTGCCGCGACGGCGATTCGCACGAGCTCGTCGTGATGACCGGTGCCGGCCCGGGGATCATGGAGGCCGCGAACCGCGGCGCATTCGAGGCCGGCGCCGCGACGATCGGGCTCAACGTCAAGCTCCCCCACCCGCAGTATCCGAATCCGTATCTGACGCCCGAGCTCTGCTTTCGCTTCCACTATTTCGCCATTCGCAAGCTGCACTTCGTCCAGCGGGCGCGCGCGCTCGTCGTGTTTCCCGGCGGCTACGGCACGATGGACGAGCTCTTCGAAGCGCTCGCGCTCGTGCAGACGCGGACCATCGCGCCGGTGCCGATCGTGCTCGTCGGCGAGCAGTACTGGCGGCACGCGATCGATTTCGAGTTCCTCGTCGACGAGGGCACGATCGATCCCGAGGACCTCGGGCTCTTCTGGTACGCGGAAACGGCGCAGGAGATCTGGGACGGCATTCGTGCGTGGCACGCCCATCCTGCGCGGCCTCCCGAGCCGATCGCGAACATCAGCTCGGTCGCGCCATGATGCTGTCGTTTCACGGCGCGGCGGGCGGGGTCACCGGCTCGTGCTTCCTGCTCGAAGTCGGCGGACGGCGCGTGCTGATCGATTGCGGGCTCTATCAGGGACGGCGCGAGATCGTCGACGAGAACCGCGAGCCGTTCGGCTTCGATCCGCAGGGCATCGACTGGCTGCTGCTGACGCACGCCCATCTCGATCACTGCGGGCGCATTCCGCTCCTGGTGAAGGAGGGCTTCCGCGGCGAGATCATCGCAACGGCGGCGACGCGCGAGCTCGCGCGGCTCGTGCTCCTCGACGCCGCCCATCTGCAGGAAGAGGATGCACGAGTGGCGGAGCGCCGCGCGCGGCGGCGCGGCCGTCCTCCGCCGGGGCCGCTGTACACGGTCGCCGACGCGTTGTGGTCGTTCGACCGCTTCGGTCGCAGCGCCGTCTACGGTGAGCGCATCGAGCTCGCCGACGGTCTCGCGGTGACGTTCGCCGACGCGGGGCACATCCTCGGGTCCGCGACGCTGACGATCGACGCGCGCGACGAGGGCGGCGCGCGCCGCATCGTGTTCTCGGGCGATCTCGGCGGCGTCGGGCATCCGATCCTGCGCGATCCGTCACCTCCACCACACGCCGACTACGTCGTCATGGAGTCGACCTACGGCGACCGCGTGCACCGCAGCCTCGACGATTCGGTCGAGGAGCTGTGGGCGGCGATCGGCGCGACGCTGAAGGCGGGCGGCAACAGCATCATTCCGACCTTCGCGCTCGAGCGCACGCAGGAGATCCTCTACTTCTTGCGCGAAGGGGTCGAGCGCGGCCGCCTGCCGCAGACGCTCGCGGTGTTCCTCGACTCGCCGATGGCGATCTCGGCCACCGAGATCATGCGGCGCCACCCGGAGTGCTACGACGACGACACGCGCCGCGCGTTCGCGGGCGGCGATCCTTTCGATCTGCCTGGCCTGCGCTATACGCGCGAGGCTTCGGACTCGATGGCGCTCGACCGCATCACCGGCGGTGCGGTGATCATCGCGGGATCGGGGATGTGCACCGGCGGGCGCGTCCGCTTCCACCTGCGCAGTCACCTCTGGCGCGAGGCATCGAGCGTGATCTTCGTCGGTTTCGCCGCGGAAGGCACGCTGGCGCGGCAGATCATCGACGGTGCGAAGGAGGTGCGGATCTTCGGCGAGCCGGTGCGCGTGCGCGCGCGCATCCACACGATCAACGGCTTCTCCGCGCACGCCGACCGGAGCGAGTTGATCGCGTGGCACGCGGCGAGCGGAGCGCCGCAGCTCACGTTCCTGGTCCACGGCGAGCCCGACCGCGGCATGCAGGCGCTCGCGACCGCCCTCGAAGCGGGAGGGCACAAGGTTTCGATGCCGGTGCGCGGCGCGGCCTTTGCGCTCGCGCCCGGGACTCAGGGCGAATAGCCGACGCTTTGCGCGAGGACGATCCGCTGCTGGAGGCGCAGGCCGAGCGCCGGAGCGAGCCTGCGGCGGTCGACGAGGCCCCTGACGACGGTGGACAATCCGGTGCACGCGCAGAAGAGGTAGACGTTCTGCGCGATCACCGCCGCGTCGGCAGCGGCGTAGAACGCACGCTCGTCGTGACCGGTATCGCCCATCTTCGCCATGTCGGCCACGTAGACGAGGTTGATCGGCGCGCCGGCGACGAAATCCTGCACGCCGGTGAGCGCGCGCAGGTCGCCGCTCGCGACGAGGTGAAGCATTCGCGCCGGCGCGTCGTAGCGATAGGCGCCGCGCGCGAGGACGGCGTAGACGTCGATCTCGCGCCGATCGTGCGCCGACGGCGCCGTGCGCCCGTCGCGATCGTCGCGGTTGACGCCGAACGCCGCCCAGAGCAGCGTAGCGAGCACTCGCTGATCGGGCTCGCGCGAGCTGAATTCGCGCGAGCTGTGCCGCGCATGCAGCATCTGCAGCAGCGGTCGCGCAGGCTCCCAATCGGGTGTCGGCAATGCAATCGATCCGAACTCGGTGTTCTCGGCTGGCGTAGCCATGGGGTCGCCTCCCACAGGTGCAGCATCGACGCCGACGAGCATCGCAGCGGAGAGGCGTGCGCGCTTTGATCGGGCGCAAGAGTCGCGCTGGACGACGCGAGACTCCCGCGCTGTCGACGCGGCGGTAACCCGGTCGTCGATGCAGCAGTAACCCGGTCGTCGATGCGGTGGTAATCGCGTCGCCGATGCGCGCAGCGTGCGGCGCTATGATGCGCAGGTCCCCATGATGCGCGGGTCCGCACGACGCCCGCCTCGGCAGCCGATCGAAAGCGATGACCCGCGCAGCGATCTCCCACCCGCAACAGCAACCCGAACTTTCCGACGAGGCAGCCGGCCGCACGCTCGATCCCGACGACTGGGCCGGTCTGCGGCGCGAAGGGCACCGGATGCTCGACGATATGCTCGACTACATCGAGGGCATTCGCTCACGCCCGGTCTGGCAGCCGATTCCCGCTGCGGTGCGCGAGCGATTCCGCGCCGATCTGCCGCGTAAGCCCACCGATCTCGATGCCGTGTACGACGAGTTCCGGCAGTCGATCCTGCCGTATGCGACCGGCAACGTGCATCCGGGATTCATGGGCTGGGTGCACGGCGGCGGGACGCCGGTCGGCATGCTTGCCGAGATGCTCGCCGGCGGTCTCAACGCCAATCTCGGCGGTCGCGACCACGTTCCGATCGAAGTCGAGCGGCAGATCGTCGAATGGGCGCGGCGCATTTTCGATTTTCCCGCCGGTGCGAGCGGGGTGTTCGTCACCGGCACGTCGATGGCGAACTTCATGGCGATCGTGACTGCGCGCACGGCGACCCTCGGCGTCGACGTGCGCCGCAACGGCATCGCCGCCGGCGATCGCCGGCTCGTCGCCTACGCATCGGCTTCGGCGCACGGCTGCGTGCGCCAGGCCTTCGAGCTCTCCGGGCTCGGCGGCGACGCGCTGCGCTCGATCGGCACCGACGACCTGCATCGGATCGACGTCGCTGCGCTGCGCGATAGCATCGCCGCTGACCGGCGTCAGGGGTTGACGCCCTTCGCGGTGATCGGCACGGCCGGCACCGTCAACACCGGCGCGATCGACGACCTCAACGTGCTCGCCGGGATCTGTCGCGAAGAGGGACTGTGGTTCCACATCGACGGGGCGTTCGGTGCGCTCGCCATGCTGGCGCCCGATCTCGCGCCGCGTCTTGCCGGCATCGAGCGCGCCGATTCGATCGCGTTCGATTTTCACAAGTGGGGTCAGGTCCCCTACGACGCGGGCTTTCTGCTGGTTCGCGACGGCACGAAGCATCGCGCGGCATTCGCGTCGCCCGCGGCGTACCTCCGCCGCGAATCGCGCGGGCTTGCCGCGGGCTCGCCGTGGCCCTGCGATTTCGGTCCCGATCTCTCGCGCGGCTTTCGGGCGCTCAAGACCTGGTTCACGCTCAAGGTCTACGGTACCGAGCGGCTCGGCGAAGTGATCTCGCGGACCTGCGCGGTCGCGCGCCACCTCGAGCGCCGCGTGCGCGCGGAGGAGCGGCTCGAGCTCCTCGCGCCCGCACAGCTCAACATCGTGTGCTTCCGCGTGTGCGACGCGGACGCCGATGCGACGAACGCGCGCATCGTTGCCGACCTGCACGAATCGGGGATCGCGGCGCCGTCGTCGACGACACTCGACGGTAAGCTCGCGATCCGCGCAGCGATCGTCAACCACCGCACGCAGCCGCGCGACGTCGATGCGATGGTCGACGCGGTGCTGAAGCTCGCCGAGGCGAAATCGGGGGAGGCGGGGCTGCGCTGACCGGTTGGCTCAGCGGGTCTCCGCAGCCAGCGGTGCGAGCTCGCCTAAGACCGTCGGGATCAACTCGCTCACCGTCGGATGGATGCGTACGCCATGCTGGACCGTCGTGTACGGAAGCCCCGCATCGATCGCATCGAGGAGCGAGTGCACGGCCTCGTCGCCGCCGACGCCGAGAATCGCGGCACCGAGGATGCGCCGGCTCGCGGCATCGACGATGACCTTCATGAAGCCCTGCGCCTCGCCTTTCTCGACGGCACGTGCGACGCGCGTCATCGGCCGCTTGCCGATCAGCACGCCGGAGCCGCGGCACAGCGCTTCGGCCTCGGTCATGCCGACGCGCCCGAGCGGTGGATCGATGAAGAGGCCGTAGATCGGCACCCGGTCGCTGACCTTGCGTGACGCTCCCGCGAGCAGATTGTCGGCGACGATCTCGTAGTCGTTGTACGAGGTGTGGGTGAACGCGCCACGGCCGTTGCAATCGCCGAGCGCGTAGACGTTCTCCGCGCTCGTGCGCAGTCCTTCGTCGACGACGATGTAGCCGCGCGCATCGGTCGCGATGCCGGCGTCGGCGAGGCCGAGGTCGTCGGTGTTCGGCACCCGACCGACCGCCAGGAGTACATGCGTTGCGTCCACCACCGGCGGCCCGTTCGCGCAGTCGAGGCGAACTGCGACGCCGGAAGAGCCCGGCTCGAAGGCGACGCACTGCGCGCCGAGCCGGATGTCGATCCCTTCGGCGGCGAGGATCTCCCCGACTGCCGCGGACACATCGGGGTCTTCGCGACCGATCAGCCGCGGTCCCATCTCGACGATCGTGACGCGGGATCCGAAGCGCCGGTACATCTGCCCGAACTCGAGCCCGATGTAGCTCCCGCCGACGACCACCAGATGTTCCGGAACGAAGTCGACGTCCATCATGCTCTCGCTCGTGAGCCAGCGCACGCGCTCGAGGCCGGGGAGCTGCGGGACGACGGGTCGGCCGCCGACGTCGATGAACACGCGCTCACCGCGGAGCGTCTCGTTGCCGACGCGCACCGTGTGCGCATCGACGAATCGCGCTTGCCCCTGCACGACGGTCGCGCCGGGGAGCGAGCGCATCCAGCGCTCGACCGAGGTGGTCGACTTCGCGACGATCGCGTCCTTGCGTGCCTTCACGCGCCGCATGTCGACGGTGACGGTCCCGCCGACGTCGATCCCGTATTCGTGCGCCCGGTGGCAAGCGTGGGCGACGTAGGCGCTCGCCACCAGCGTCTTGGTCGGCGTGCAGCCGTTGTTGACGCAGGTTCCGCCGAAGCGACTCTTCTCGATGACCGCCACGCGCATGCCGGCGCCGGCAAGGCGTGCGGCGAGGGCAGGACCGCTCTGCCCGGTTCCGATGACGATCGCGTCGAAGGAATTCATCGTGCACCTCCATCGAGTGTTGCGCAGAGGCCGGGTACGCGCAGGTCGGGTACGCGCAGATGAGATCGCAACCGGCCGAGCGGTGCGGTAGCCTCGGACGGCTCATTATCCGCTCGCGTCCGAGCCCGGGATGGCTCGCCGCACGCGCAGCACGCGGCCGCAGCACGCGGCCAGTTGCGACCGATCGCACTGCGATGCATGATGGCGGCGCCGAGCAACCGTTGGGCTCGAGACGGCAAGAGGGTAGGTCGTGGGTGATTCGATTCCTTGGCGCGGTCTTCGTTACTTGTACGCGGCGTACTACCTGTTCGTAGGTGTCGTTCTGGCGTTGTCCCTTGTGGGCATCATTCCGCCACTGCACCCGAGACCAGGCAGCGAGTCCGCCGCATTTCAGAGTGCTTTGGGTAAGACCGGGTTCATGTTTCCGTTGCTCTCGTTCACCTACATTGCATCGGCTTGTGCGCTGATTTTCCATCGCACCGCGCCCCTTGGCCTGGTACTCCTGGCGCCGGTTACGGTCATTATCTTCTTTACAGACACGCTTCTCGACACTGCCTGGCTTTGGGGCACGCTTAACGCGGTGGTCCTGGCTGCGTTGGCATGGCACTTTCGGTTTGCATTTCGCCCTTTGTTTTCATATTCGGCTGAAGGTCGGCTGCGCTAGACTGAAACTCATTGCGGCCGCCGCCGCTTAGCTCGAGCGATGTCCATGACTGCACCCCACAGCGAGGTCGCGCTGATCGTCGGCGCGGGAAGCGGGCTCAGCGCATCGATCGCGCGGCTCTTCGCCGCCGAGGGCATGCGCGTTGCGCTCGCCGCGCGCGATCCGCGAAAGCTTGCTCCGTTATGCGCCGAAACCGGCGCGCGGGCGTTCGCCTGCGATGCGACGAAAGCGGGCGAAGTCGCGCGCCTCTTCGAGACCGTCGACCGTGAGATCGGCACTCCCGATACCGTCGTCTACAACCCGAGCGCCAGGGCGCGTGGCGCGCTCGTCGACCTCGAGCCTGCCGAGGTCGAGCGGGCGCTTGCCGTCGGCGCGTTCGGTGCATTTCTCGTCGCGCGCGAGGCGGCGCGGCGCATGCTGGCGAGGGGGCACGGTGCGATCCTCTTCACCGGAGCCTCTGCGAGCGTCAAGGGTTACCCGCGCTCCGCGCCGTTTGCGATGGCAAAGTTCGCGCTTCGCGGCCTCGCGCAGAGCATGGCGCGCGAGCTGGCGCCGCAGGGCATTCACGTCGCACACGTGGTGATCGACGGCGCGATCCGCAATCCGGGCCGGATCGAGCCGCCGGAGAAGCCCGACTCGATGCTCGATCCCGCCGCGATCGCGCGAACGTACCTCCAGCTGCTGCGCCAGCCGAGAAGCGCGTGGTCGTGGGAGATCGAGCTTCGTCCGTGGGTCGAGACGTTCTAGCCCGTTTCGGCATCGACCGCTGCGTCGCCGTCTGAATCGCCGTCTGAATCGCCGTCTGAATCGCGGTCGGTGAACCGCGCCGGTACCAGACGCCGCCGGTCGATCCTGACGTCGAACACATCGAAACGGTTGTAGTAGCCGGCGACGTCGTGGAACTGCTTCGGCTCGACGCATTCGTCGAGATCGAACGTGGCGTACGCGAGGCCTTCGTCTTCGTGCAGCGAATCGCCGATCGAGGCGCCGGTGGGATCGAGGAATTCGGTGGCGGCGCGCGGCGTGCGCTGCAGCACCTCGGCCGTGTCGGCGTCGGCACCCTCGAGGAGCGCGTCCTGCATCGCGCGGTCGATGAACCCGGCGTTGAGAATGCCGAACGCCTTCGCCTCGAAGCAGTGTGCTCCGGCGCGCAGCCGGTTGGCGGCGCGATTATCGAAATTCCTGCCGGTCGTCGAGCCGGGCCTGCGTGTCGGCCAGATCGCCGGCCAGGTCGAGATGTGGACCTGCTCGCCCTGCGCGATCAGCGCGTAGCGCGCGAGCGGATTGGTGTTCTCGCCACAGATCAACGCTCCAAGCCGGCCGATGCGCGTATCGCTCACGACGAGCCCGTGGCCGTCACCGCTTGCCCACACCATCTTCTCGAAGAACGTGGGAACGAGCTTGCGGTGATGATTGAGGATCGCGCCGTCGTCGCCGATCAGCACGTTGCTGTTCCAGATGCAGCCCACGCTCGCGCGCGTCGACTCGCTGATGCCGATCGACACGAAAACGCCGTTGCGCTTTGCCGCCGCACGAATCTTCGCCATCTCCGGTCCGTCGACGACGATGCTGTTCGCGACCATCCGTTTGAACCAGTCGTGGTTGTCGATCGGCGACCGGAGGGCCGCCCACACCGGAAATCCCGGGACGTAGGACTCCGGAAAGACGACGAGCTCGGCGCCGTTTCGCGCCGCCTCGTCGATGATCGACAGCGCTTTCTCGATCGTTGCTGCGCGATTCATGTAGACGGGTGCTGCGTGTGCGGCAGCAACCTTGATCGTCGGTGAGGGCATGCGGTTTCTCCGTTACGGCGAGCGGCCGATCGCTGAGTTATACTCCCGCCCGCTCATCGGGGAGTAGTCACCGCCGGCCTCCGGCGGGGCTGTGTCAACACACTTGGTCGCAACTGACCATGGCGCAGCCGGCACGGTATCGCGCGTGCTCGACGAGACCTTTGGCGCGGCACACCGCTCACGGTCGGGCGGAGGGTGCCGCCGCCATCGGTTGTCGAAGCCGCCCGACCAGACAGGTGCCCGATGGAAGCCTTTCTCGTCTCCGCCGGCGTCGTCGCGCTCGCGGAGATCGGCGACAAGACGCAACTGATCGCGCTCGTCCTCGCCGCGCGATTCAAGCGCCCGATCCCGGTCATCGCCGGCATTGTCGCGGCGACCGTCGTCAACCATACGATCGCCGGCATCGTCGGCGCGTGGCTCGCTTCGGTGCTCGGCCCGGCTGCGCTGCGCTGGATCCTGGGACTCTCGTTCGTCGCCATTGCGGTGTGGCTTCTCATCCCCGACAAGGTCGACTCCGCCGACGTTGCGCGAGCTCGCTACGGCATCTTCGTCACCACGCTCGTCACGTTCTTTCTTGCCGAGATGGGTGACAAGACGCAGATCGCGACGGTCGCTCTTGCGGCGCGTTTCCAGGATCTCTACGCGGTGATCGCGGGCACGACGCTCGGCATGCTGATCGCCGACGTTCCGGCAGTGCTGTTCGGCGAGCGCGTCGCGCGTCGCATTCACCCGCGCGTCGTGCATGCGGTTGCCGCGCTGATCTACGTCACGATCGGCGCGTTCGTTCTCGCCGGCGGCGGCATCGACGTCTTCGCGCGCGCGCTGCGGTGACGCGGCTCGGCTACAGGTGCCGAACCCGGGAGAGCAGGCGCGCCGGCGGTCGTCCGGCTTCGACGACGGGCCACCCGACGAAGTCCGGTCGTCGGTCGTAGACGACGTAAACCTTCCCGTCGCGGGACCTGGCGTCCTTCTCGCCGGCATCTACGGTCCAACCGGCGGCTCCGCCGCCGAGCAGGGCGGCGGATGGTGCGCGCAGCCCTTCGGCTCCCGCCGCGCGCAAACGACGCGCTTCGCGCTGGCAGCGCGGATAACTATGCATCCCACCGAGAAGCGTCGACGCGGGCAGATCGGGTAGGGCCCATCGGATGTTGTCGATGGGCACGTCGATCACCCAGAGCGCGCGCTCGACACCGGCAAGGTCCGTTGCATCGGCGATCTCCTCGTGGCGCAGGAACTCCGCCCACGCACCGGACGGCGTGTCCGCAAGATATTGAGCGGGTCCTTCGCCGTCGCCGTGCCAGCGAGCCGCGGGCTGCCGCGACGACTCCCAAAGAAGGGGGAAGCGGCGATCGCAATGCCGAAACAGCATCAAGGCAAGCCGACGCCCGCGAGCGTCGCCGCCAACGCGCGCACCCTGCGCGCGGCTTCGTCGTCGGCCCGCCAGTCGCTTTGCAGCACGGCCGAGGGCGACTTGCCCGCGAGTTGTGTGCGGGGCCGGTCGAACCAGCGCCGGATGCCGAACTCGTTGTAGCTGCCTGCGAGGTCGGAAACGATCAGCGCGACGGTATGGAGCCGTTCCGCCACGTCCTGCGGCGTGTCGCGCTCGCCGCTGGCATAGCGCTGGATGCTGGCGCGCGACACGTGCAAGAGCCGCTCCAGCAAATCGTCCTTCAACAGATCGCGCATCGGCGCCCACTCCGATGCCGGCATCGGCGACGCCTCGATGGCATCGTAAATGCGCTCCACCTCGCTCGAGACCCCGGCGCCGCGCTTGTGCTCGCTGCTCGCGACGCCGCCCTGCATCCGGCCGATATCGAGGCTGCGCAAGCGCTCGACGACCGCCTTCCACGTGGTGGCGTTCAGGTCGCGGACACCCAGATTGCCAAGCAGGCCCGTCGTCGCGGCAAAGGCGATGACGCGGGCGGCGCGGTCCCGTATTGCCGGCGTCGAAAAGGGAGTAGCTTCGGATTCGATTCGGATATTACGCATAATCCGAATATTATCCGATTTGCTGCCAAGGGACAAGCGAGCAGCTGGCTCGCGCGACTCGCCGCCTCGCGCCGCTCGCTGTCTGGCGCTGTTCTCTGGCGCCGCTCCCTGGCGCCACGCACTGGCGCCGCGCACTTGACAAGTCGTCTGCAGCGTACTCTGCCGCACGTCGCGGTTTCATCGCATTGAAGACATGAAATTCGCGCCGGCGAAACTCCCTGCATCGTCGGTTCCTGAGGGAGCTCTTCTCCTCGCGACAAGAACCGTACCGGACAGTGCCACGTTCGGCATCAAGGGAGATCCCAAATGAATTCCATCTTTGCGTGCGCGCTGCGCACAGCGCCGAAAGGGCGCGCAATCCCGCTTGCACTTGTCGTCGCGGTGACGCTGCTGTTCGCGGGCTCGGCGCTCGCGGCAGCCGGCACCTATCTGTTCCGCGATACTCTGGCGCCACTCGAAGGTGCCGGCAACACGCTCGTCCCGACCTACAACAACGGGGCATTCGTGAACGGAAGTTTCGTCGACACGACGATCGACGCAAACGTCTGTCCAACGACACCAACCGTGCGTGGCTGGTCTTTCCCGCAATTTGGCGGGCTGATGACGCCCAATAACGCTCCGGTCGTCGTTGGAGGCTCCTATACGATCTCGATGATCGTCAAGTTCAACCCGATGCAGCCCGGCTACTCTCGCCTGATCGATTTCTCGAACTCGACCAGCGACAACGGCATCTACGAGTTGAACGGCCTCCTGTCTCTCTACCCGGTCGGCACGTTCGCCTCGGGTAGTTTCGTGACCGATCGATTCTCTTTCGTCACTTTCACGCGCGACGCAGCGACCAGCGTCGTCAGCGTCTTCGTAGGTACCACGCCGGCAGGGACGTATACCGACAGTACGGGCATTTACGTGCCTTTGGCTCAGGACGTCATCTTCCTGATGGATAACACGACGGGGGCCGCGAATATCTCGGAGTCGTCCGCCGGGGTCATCACTTACCTCAAGCTGATCGATGCACCCGTCACGGCAGCGGACATCTCTGCGCTCCAGGACGAGGCCTGCAGCACCGTCGTGACTCCAACGTACGCCATTGCGGTCTCAGCCAATCCTTCGGCTGGCGGTACCGTAGCGTGCACACCCAATCCGGTACTGAGCGGCAGCGACAGTGTCTGCACTGCCACTCCGAATGCGGGCTTCACGTTTACGGGCTGGGCCGGCGACTGTTCGGGGACGACCTGCAACCTGACGGGCGTCACGGGCGCCAAGTCGGTAACAGCGAACTTTGCGCCGGCGAGTGGTCCGCCCACTGCGCAGCCGATTCCGACGCTATCGAGAACGAGCACCTGGCTACTTGCCGCTCTGTTGGCCATCGGCGCGGGGATGTGGCTGCGACGACGCACCGCGAAGCGCTGAGCGTATCGAACGTCGCGTGCGCGACTCGAACTAAGCAGTGCCCGCGAGCAGGTCGGCGATGCGCTCGGCTGTTGCCGGAGCGTCGGTGAGACCGAGATGTCCGTGCCCGACCGTGGCATAGAGCCCCGGTCGGCCGGGAACCGCGCCGATGTACGGAACCGAATCGGGCAGGCAGGGGCGGTGACCCATCCAGCGGCGCGCGGGCGAAGCGGGTAGATCGGGTAACGCCGTGCGCGCTGCGCTGACGAGCGCGTCCGCACGGCGCCAATCTGGAGGCGCGGCGAGACCCGCTATCTCCACGGTGCCGCCGATGCGCAATCCCGTTTCCATCGGCGTGACGAAGACCTTGCGGTCGGTCAGCACGACGCTTCGCGAGACCGGTGCCGCGCCGTCGAATTCGACGTGATAGCCGCGCTGCGTTTCGAGCGGCAACCTGAGGCCCTGCGCATCGAGCAGGCGTCGCGACCACGCCCCTGCGGCGACGACCACGGCTTCCGCATGCATCGATTCACCCGGCATCGCGATCGTCCAGCGCTCGGCGGAGTGGGAAAGCGCCGTCACTTCGGCGCGGCGGAGCGCGCCGCCCCGCGCCACGAACGCCTTCGCGATCGCATCGACGTAGCGGAACGGATTGCGAATCGTCGCATGGTCGCGCAGGAACATCGCGGTGGCGTAGCGGGCGTGCACGTCCGGCTCGAGTGCGACGATTCCTGCGCGGTCGAGCTGTTCCGCTGTGCAACCGAATCGCCGACGCAGCTCCCAGGCGGCCGCATCCTTCGTGAGCGCAGCGGGATCGGTGTAGAGATACAGGTGACCTCGCTCGAGCACGAGCTCGGGAACGCCGACTTCGCGCGCGAGTGCGACATGGCGAGCCGTTGCGCCGGCATGCAGTGCGGCGAGCCTGCGCGCGCTCGCTTCGACGCGTGGCGGCGCGGCCGACGCGACGAAGCGGGCGAGCCAGGGAGCGGCGTGGGGCAGGTAGTGCAGCGGCACGCGCAGGGGACTGTCGCGATCGAGCAGCATCCGCGGCACGCTCGCCAGCACTCCCGGCATCGCGAGCGGCACGACCGAGCACGCGCTGATCGCACCCGAGTTGCCGAAGCTGCAGCCGCGTCCGGGCTCGTCGCGGTCGAGCAGCGTAACGGCGTGCCCGCGCCTGCGAAGCTCCCACGCGATCGTCGAGCCGACGATGCCTGCGCCGATCACGGCGACTTCGATGTCACGTTCGCTCATCGGTCAGGTTTCCTCTCGCAGGTCATCAGCTTCGGATCAGCAGCAAGACGCCCGAAGCGATCGCGAAGGCGAGCACGAACACGCGCAGAAAGCGTCCGCCGATCCGCGCGTGGACGAAGTGGCTGAGCACCGCGCCGACTGCAAGCGCCGGAAGCAGGATTATCGCTGCGCCGAACTGCGCCGGTGTCGCGTGCCCGGCCGCGGCGAGGAACGCAAGCGAGACGATCTGACCGACGAGGAAGCAGAATGCGAGCGTCGAGCGCAGCGCGGGTGCAGTGGCATGCTGCAGCACGAGCGCGAGCGGCGGCCCGCCGATCCCGGTCGCGGTTTCGGTGACTCCGGTAACCAGTCCGGCGACGACGTACGCGCGGCGCCCGGGTGTGAATGCGGGAGCCAGCAGCGTCGCCACGGCGGCGAGCACCGTCGCCGCCCCGATCATCAGGTCGAGGTAGTGCGCCGAGAGTGCCGCGAGGACCCAGACTCCCCCGGACGTTCCCGCGAGGCGCCCAGCGGTGATCCAGCCTGCGCCGAGGCGATCGAGTGCGGCGCGTTCACGCCACGCGACGTAGACGTTGAGCGGAATCATCAGCACCAGCAGACCGACCGGGACGAGCTGCGGCGCGAGAAAGGCGAAAATCGGCGCGAGGAGCAGCGCAAAGCCCATCCCCGTCGTCCCCTGCACGAACCCGGCGAAGGCGACCGCGGCGGCAGCCGCGGCAAGCGCGTCAATGCCGATCGCGGTCATCGCTGCAGCCGCTTACTGCTGAGCTTCGGTCGCGCTCAATGCAGCGCCGTGGGGCACACCCAGCCCTCGGGCATCCGACCGGCGGCGAGCGCTTTCGTGAGCGAGCCGTCGGCGCGCTCGGCTTCGAGCCGATCGGCCGCGGTGTAGAGAATCTGCTCTTCCTTGGGATTGTGCTTCTGCAGGAGCAGCAGCAATTCACGGCACGGATCACGCAGCGCGTCGGCCGGGCTTCCGGACTCGCAGGACGCACCCAGGCCGTCGATGAGCGGCCACATCTGGCCGTGCTCGCGCTTCATCACCAGCACGGGCATGACGAGACCCACCTTTTCGAGAGGCGGAAACAGGATTTCGTGCTCGACGTAGATGTGGTGGCGCAGCAGCGCGAGCGATTCGGCGAGCCCGGAGAGCGGTCCCGTCCCGGCGACGATGCTCTCTATTCCCGTGTCGATCCGACGATGCTGGCTTTCGAGCAACTCGCTCGGACGTGTGTTCTCCATTCCGATTTCTCCACCTTTCCGCGTAGCGCTGTCTGCGCATCGCACGCTGTGCACCTTAGCAGAGCCCGCACGAGGCCGATATTTACGCTTTGATTACACCAACGAGCCGATCTTTTGCGCCGCCTTCATGCATGACCGCATAGCATCGTTAGCATGTCTCGAACGGAGAACGCGATGGACGCTCTCTACATCGTCCTGCTCCTCGTGTGCGGCGCGGTGACCGCCGTACTGGTCGTTGCGCTCGAGCACCTGCGGAGGCGGTCGTGAGCTGGACCTGGCTGCTTTCGGGCGTGATCGCACTTCTCGTCTTCGTCTACCTGGTGATCGCGCTGCTCTTCCCGGAGAAGTTCTGATGACCGCCAACGGCTACCTCCAGCTCGTCGTCTACGTCGTCGTGCTGGTCGCGCTTGCAAGACCGCTCGGCACGTACATGGCCAGCGTGTACGAAGGCAGGGGCATCGCCGTTCGTATCGGCGGCGGGATCGAGCGGGCGCTCTATCGCGCGGGTGGCGTCGATCCGAAGCACGAGATGCGCTGGACCGAGTACGCGATCGCGCTGCTGGTGTTCAACGTGTTGGGCGGGCTGCTCGTGTACGGGCTGCAGCGCCTGCAGGCGTTCCTGCCGCTCGATCCGCAGGGCTTCGGCGCCGTGTCCCCGGACTCGTCGTTCAACACCGCAGTCAGCTTCATGACCAACACCAACTGGCAGGGCTACGGCGGCGAGGGCACGATGAGCTACCTCACGCAGATGGCGGCGCTCACCGTGCAGAACTTTCTGTCGGCGGCGACCGGCATGGCGGTGGCCGTCGCGCTGATCCGCGGCTTCGCGCGTCAGAAGGTCGACACCCTTGGCAACTTCTGGGTGGACATGGCGCGCTCGACGCTCTATATCCTGCTGCCGCTCGCGCTCGTGCTCGCAGTCGCGCTGGTATCGCAAGGCGTCGTGCAGACGCTCTCCGCGTATGCGAAGGTGCCGCTCGTCCAGGCGGTCGAGTACGACACTCCGAAGCTCGACGCGACGGGACAGCCGATCACGGACGCCGCCGGCAACCCGGTCACCGGGAAGGCGACGCAGAAGGAGCAGGTGATTGCCGTCGGCCCTGCGGCATCGCAAGTGGCGATCAAGCAGCTCGGCACCAACGGCGGCGGGTTTTTCAACGTCAATTCCGCACACCCGTTCGAGAACCCGACGCCGCTGTCCAACTTTCTCGAAGTCCTCGTCATCAACCTGATCGGTGCAGCGTTCTGCTGCACCTTCGGTGTCATGGTCGGTGATTGGCGCCAGGGCTGGGCGTTGCTCGCGGCGATGACCGTCGTGTTCGTCGGGCTGCTCGCCATCTGCGCGGGCGCCGAGCAATCGGGCAACCCTGCGCTCGCAGCCGCCGGGGCGGATACGACGGCGAGCGCGGTGCAGCCGGGCGGCAACATGGAAGGCAAGGAGGCTCGCTTCGGCGTCGTGAATTCGGCACTGTGGGCGACTGCCACGACCGCCGCGTCGAACGGCTCGGTCAACGCGATGCACGATTCGTTCACGCCGCTGGGCGGCCTCGTACCGCTGTGGTTGATCCAGCTCGGCGAGGTGATTTACGGCGGCGTCGGATCCGGACTCTATGGGATGCTGATGTTCGTCATCGTGGCCGTATTCGTTGCCGGATTGATGATCGGCCGAACGCCGGAGTATCTTGGCAAGAAGATCGGATCGTACGAGATGAAGATGGCGTCGATCGCGGTTCTGGTGCCGATCTTCACGTCGCTCGTCGGAACCGGCATTGCCGTGACGGTCGATGCCGGAAAGGCGGCCGTCGCCAATCCAGCGATGCACGGATTCTCGGAGATCCTCTACGCGTTCTCGTCGGCGAGCGGCAACAACGGTAGCGCGTTTGCGGGCCTGTCGGCCAACACCCCCTTCTACAACACGGCGCTCGGCCTCGTCATGTTCTTTGCGCGCTACTGGATCATCGTGCCGGTTCTGGCGATCGCAGGCTCGATGGCGACGAAGAAGAAGGTACCCGCGAGCCTCGGAACCCTGCCGACGCACACACCGCTCTTCGTCGGCGTGCTGATCGGCACCGTAATGATCGTCGGCGCGCTGAGCTTCATCCCCGCGCTTGCTCTCGGACCGGTCGTCGAGCACCTCGTCATGGTCGGCGCGAAGTGATCGCCGGCATCCGCGAGCGATATCCATGAATACCCGAACGGTCCACGTTCACCAGCATCGTGACACCGCCTCGCTGCACCGTGCGCTGGTCACGCCGAAGATCTTCCGCCGGGCGCTGCGCGATTCGGTGGTCAAGCTGCTGCCGCAGCACCAGTGGCGCAACCCGGTCATGTTCTGCGTCTGGATCGGAAGTTTGCTCACCACGATCCTGTGGATCCAGGCGCTCAATGGGCACGCTGACGCGCCGGCCGGATTCATCCTCGCGGTCACCGTATGGCTTTGGTTCACCGTGCTGTTCGCCAATTTCGCCGAGGCGATCGCCGAAGGGCGAAGCAAGGCGCAGGCCGATGCATTGCGCGCGGCCAGGCGCGACGTCACGGCAAAGAAGCTCGCCGGAACCGACCGCACGCGCGGGTGCAGCATCGTTGCATCCACGGGGCTGCGGAAGGGCGACGTCGTGCTCGTCGAGGCAGGCGAGTACATCCCCGCCGATGGCGAGGTCATCGATGGCGTCGCGTCCGTCGACGAGTCGGCGATCACCGGCGAATCGGCGCCGGTCATCCGCGAGTCGGGCGGCGACTTCTGCTCGGTGACCGGCGGCACGCGCGTGTTGTCCGACTGGCTCGTTGTGCGCGTCACCGTCGAGCCGGGCGAGGCGTTCCTCGACCGCATGATCGCGATGGTCGAGACCGCGCGGCGGCAGAAGACGCCGAACGAGATCGCGCTGTCGATCCTCCTCGTCAAGCTCACGATCGTGTTTCTGCTCACGACCGTGACGTTGCTTCCATTCTCGGTCTACGCGGTCGAGGTGGCGAAGACCGGCAGCCCGGTCACGATCACGGTGCTCGTCGCGCTGCTCGTGTGTCTGATTCCGACGACGATCGGCGGCCTGCTGTCGGCGATCGGCCTCGCCGGCATCGGTCGCATGCTGCGTCAGAACGTGATCGCGATGTCGGGTCGCGCGGTCGAGGCAGCGGGGGACGTCGACGTGCTGCTGCTCGACAAGACCGGCACGATCACGCTCGGCAATCGGCAGGCTTCGGAGCTGATCGCCGCACCAGGCGTCGCGGAGCGTGAGCTCGCTGATGCGGCGCAGTTGAGCTCGCTGCCGGATGGCACCCCCGAGGGCCGCAGCATCGTCGTCCTCGCCAAGGAGAAATACGGCTTGCGCGAGCGCGACATCCGCGCGCTCGGCGCGACCTTCGTTCCGTTCTCCGCGCACACGCGCATGAGCGGCGTCGATCTGGACGGACGCGAGATACGCAAGGGCGCAGCAGACGCGATTCGCGCGTTCGTCGAGGGCAGGGGTGGTCGGTTCCCGACCGCGGTCGTCGAAGCGGTGCAGGCAGTCGCGCGGCGGGGCAGCACGCCGCTCGTCGTGGCGGATGGCGCGCGCGTGCTCGGCGTCGTCGAGCTCAAGGATGTCGTCAAAGGCGGCATCAAGGAGCGCTTCGCGCAATTGCGTCGCATGGGCATCAAGACGGTGATGATCACCGGCGACAATCGGCTCACGGCCGCAGCGATCGCTGCGGAAGCGGGCGTCGACGACTTTCTCGCCGAGGCGACGCCGGAGGCCAAGCTCGAGCTCATTCGCGAGACCCAGGCCGAAGGCCGTCTCGTCGCGATGACCGGCGATGGCACCAACGACGCGCCGGCGCTCGCACAGGCCGACGTGGCGGTGGCGATGAACACGGGGACGCAGGCGGCGAAGGAAGCGGGCAACATGGTCGATCTCGACAGCAACCCGACCAAACTGATCGAGGTGGTGGAGACCGGGAAGCAGCTGCTGATCACCCGCGGCTCGCTCACCACGTTTTCGATCGCCAACGACGTCGCCAAGTACTTCGCGATCATCCCCGCGGCCTTCGCGACGACCTGGCCGCAGCTCGGCGTCCTCAACGTCATGCACCTCGCGACGCCGGCAAGCGCAATCCTGTCGGCGGTCATCTTCAATGCGCTCGTCATCATCGCACTCGTGCCGCTTGCGTTGCGCGGGGTCCGCTACCGCGCCGTCGGCGCGGCCCGCCTGCTGCGCGACAACATGTTGATCTACGGCGTCGGTGGCATCGTCGCTCCCTTCGTCGGCATCAAGATCATCGACGTAATCCTCACACTGTTGCACCTCGCCTGATCGATCCGGGAGCCACGCCATGCTCGCCCAGTTTCGACTAACCGCGTTGCACTTTCGTCCTGCCGCGCTGCTGTTGATTGTGTTCACGGTCCTGACGGGCCTCGTCTATCCGGGGGTCGTCACCGGCATCGCGCAGCTCGCGATGCCGCACCGGGCGAACGGCAGCCTGATCCGATCGGGCGGCAAGCTGATCGGTTCGGAGCTGATCGGACAACCGTTCAGCGACCCGAAATACTTCTGGTCGCGACCGTCGGCGACGTCGCCGTATCCGTACAACGCGAGCGCATCGTCGGGGTCGAACCTGGGACCGACCAATCCTGCGTTGCTCGAAGCGGTGAAAGGGCGCATCGAGGCGCTGCGCGAGGCCGATCCCGAGCACAAGGCGCAGGTGCCCGTCGATCTCGTGACCGCATCGGCGAGCGGGCTCGACCCGCACATAAGTCCCGCGGCGGCCGAGTATCAGGTCGCCCGCGTCGCGCAGGCACGCGGGCTCGCGCCCGAGCGCGTCCGGGCGCTGGTCTCACAATACACGCAGGGTCGCGAGCTCGGCTTCCTCGGCGAGCCGGTCGTCAACGTGCTGCAACTCAATCTCGCGTTGGATAAACTGCGCGGATGATCCGTCCAGGGGATGCACACTGAGGCGCACCGCGGCGCACCGAGGCGCACTGCGGCGCGCGGCGAGGTTTCGATGACCCACGGTAGCGGCGACCAGCGCCCCGATCCCGACGTCCTGCTTGCGCGCGTCGAGGCGGAAGAAGCACGCGCCGCCCGCGGCCATCTCAAGATCTTTTTCGGTGCGTCTCCCGGCGTCGGCAAGACCTACGCGATGCTGGCCGAGGCGCAACGGCTGCGCCAGGAGGGCCGCGACGTCGTCGTCGGCGTCGCGGAAACGCACGGCCGCACCGACACCTCGCGGCTGCTCGAAGGCCTCGAAGTGCTGCCGCGCAAGCGGATCGACTACAAGGGGCACGTGCTGCACGAATTCGATCTCGACGCTGCGCTCGCGCGCAGGCCGTCGGTGCTCCTCGTCGACGAGCTCGCTCACACCAACGCACCCGGATCGCGGCATCCGAAGCGCTACCAGGACGTAGAGGAGCTCCTCGCCGCCGGCATGGACGTCTACACGACGGTCAACGTTCAGCATCTCGACAGCCTGAACGACATCGTCGCCGGCATCACCGGCGTCAAGGTGCGCGAGACGCTCCCCGATCGCGTGTTCGACGAGGGCGACGAAGTCGTCCTGGTCGACCTCACACCCGACGACCTCCTGCAGCGATTCAAGGAAGGGAAGGTTTACTTTCCGGAACAGGCGCAGCGCGCGATCGGAAACTTCTTTCGCAAGGGCAATTTGCTCGCGCTGCGCGAGCTTGCGTTGCGCCGCACCGCGGATCGCGTCGATACGCAGATGCGCAGCTATCGCGTCGAGCACGTCGCCGGCTCGCCGGTCTGGAAGACGCGGGATACCCTGCTGGTCGGCGTCGGACCGGAGCGCGGTGACGAGACGGTGATCCGTTCCGCCGCTCGTCTCGCGGCGGCCCTCGACGCGACCTGGCACGCCGTCTTCGTCGATACTCCGGCGCTCGCGCGGCTTCCCGCATCGCAGCGGAGCCGGATTCTCGCGACGCTCAAGCTCGCCGAGGAGCTCGGCGCCCACACCGCAACGATCGGCGCTACCGATACGATCGCCGCCCTCGTCAACTACGCGCGCACCCACAACCTGGGCAAGGTCGTGCTCGGACGCGCGACGACGCGACCATTGCTGCGCGAGCGATGGGCACCGAGCCCCGCGCGGCGCGTCAACCGGCTCGCACCCGATCTCGACGTCGTGCTCGTTGGCCGCGAACGGGATCCGCACGATTTCGTCGAGCGGGAGCGCATGCCTTCCGGTGAACGCGTGCTGACGCGCTACGCCGGTGCGCTCGCGTTATCCGCAGCGGCGACGCTCGCCGCGTTCCCGCTGCACCGGCTGTTCGACCTGTCGAACATCGTCATGCTTCTCATGCTCGCGGTCGTCGGCGTCGCGCTTCTGTTCGGCCGGGGACCGGCGGTGCTCGCCGCGATCGTCAACGTACTCGCCTTCGATTTCTTCTTCGTCCCGCCGCGCTTCACGCTCGCGGTTTCGGATGCGCCCTACCTGTTCACGTTCGTCGTGATGCTGATCGTCGGCCTCGTCGTCGGCCAGTTGACCGCGCGCCTCGGGCACCAGGCGCGCTTCGCGTCCCGCGGCGAGGAGCGCGCACGCCATCTCTTCGAAATGGCGCGCGACCTCTCGGCCGCGCTCGCACCCGAGCAGGTCATCGAGATCGGCGAGCGCTACGTGATGGCGGCGAAGTCGGGCAGGGCGGCGGTGCTGATGCTGGACGACGACGAGACGTTGCGACCGATCGCGCCCGGCACGTCGCGACCCACGGTCGACATGGCGATCGCCCGCTGGTGCGTCGATCACGCCGAGCCGGCCGGCATCGGCACCGACACGCTGCCGGCGGCGGGTGCGCTGTATCTGCCGCTCAAGGCACCGGTGCGAACGCGTGGCGTGCTCGTCGTCCAACCGGACAACCCGGACCAGATGATGACGCCGGAACACCGGCGGCTTCTCGAAACCTTCGCGGCGCTGATCGCCATCGCGCTCGAGCGCGTGCACTTCGTCGCGGTCGCGCAGCGCACGCTGCTCGACATGGAGTCGGAGCGACTGCGCAATTCGCTGCTGGCGGCGCTGTCGCACGATCTCCGCACGCCTCTCACCGCGCTCGTTGGGCTGTCCGAGACGCTGGCGCAGGAGATCGCGCGCGGGGCCGGCGTCGCGACCGGAGAAGCCAAAGCACTTGCCATACGCGACCAGGCGCGCCGCACCGCGAGGCTCGTCGACAACCTGCTCGAAATGGCGAGATTGCAGGCGGGACGCGTCGACATCCGGCGCGACTGGCAGTCGATCGAAGAGCTCGTTGGGAGCGCGCTCGCGGCGCTCGAACCGGCACTCGCCGGCCGATCGGTCGACGTCGACCTGCCGCCTGACCTCCCACTCGTCGCGTGCGACGGACCGCTGATCGAGCGTGTGCTCGTCAACCTGCTCGAGAACGCGACCAAGTACACGCCGGCCGGATCGCCGATTCGCGTCGGCGCGCGTGTCGACGAAGGCGGCATCGAATTGATGGTCGAGGATCGCGGACCGGGAGTACCGCCCGGCCGCGAGCGCGCGATCTTCGAGAAGTTCACGCGGGGCGTGCCCGAATCCGCCGTATCCGGCGTCGGCCTCGGGCTCGCAATATGCCGCGCGATCGTGGAGGCGCACGGTGGCACGATCCGGGTCGAGCAACGCGAAGGCGGCGGCGCGCGCTTCGTGTTCACGTTGCCGGTCGCGGAATCGCCACCCGCTCCGACCGAGTCCGAGACCAGCGCAGCGGCGTGAAGATGGATCCCGGACCGCTGGTGCTCGTCGTCGAAGACGATCACGAAATCCGGCGTTTCGTGCGCTCCGCGCTGGAAGCCGAGAACTATCGCGTCGCCGAAGCCGAGACGGTGCGCCGCGCGGTCATCGAGGCGGGGACCCGCAAGCCCGACATCGCGGTGCTCGATCTCGGGCTTCCCGACCAGGACGGCGTCGAATTCATCCGCGAAGTCCGCGCTTTCTCGTCGCTGCCGATTCTGGTGCTCTCGGCGCGCGTCGACGAGGCCGACAAGGTTCGCGCCCTCGACGCGGGCGCGGACGACTACCTGACGAAGCCGTTCGGCGTCGCCGAGCTCGGTGCGCGCATTCGCGCGATGCTGCGGCGGGGCCTGCGCACTCCGGAGAGCGGCGCGACGGTGATCCGATTCGGCGACGTGTGCGTCGATCTGCCGAACCGCGTCGTCACCCGCGACGGAGCTCCCGTGCATTGCACGCCGGTCGAGTTCCGGCTCCTTTCGCATCTGGTGACGCATCCGGGCAAGGTGCTCACCCATCGACAGCTTCTGCTCGAGGTGTGGGGGCCGTCGCACATCGAGCACGCGCATTACCTGCGTATCTACATGGGGCACCTGCGCCGCAAGCTCGAAGCCGACGCGGCGCGCCCGCGGCACCTGCTCACGGAAACCGGGGTCGGCTACCGCTTCGTGCCGTAGACGCCTACCGCTTCGTGCCGTAGGGGTGACGGCGCTCGCATCCGGCCGAGCGCATCGCCTGCCTTTGATCGCGATCAACAAGCACGAGGCGGGCTCGGACTAGCGTTTACGCAATCCGATATCGGAAGTGGATATCGCAAGACGATGAAGGCCAGTCCGGACGCGATGGCGAGAACCGTCGAGCGGGAGTTTTTCGGCGGCTCGATTCGCCTTCACATACTTCATCACGCCGGCCGCGCACCGGTATTCGGCGCCGGCCTGATCGAGGAATTGCGGCGCCACGGTTACCGCGTGTCCCCCGGAACCCTGTATCCGATTCTTCACACCCTCGAGCGCAACGGCTACCTGAAGTCGCGCGTCGAGATCGTCGGCGGCAAGCGCAGGCGCAGCTACGTCGCGACCACGGTAGGAAAATCGGCGCTGCGGCTCAGTCGGCCCCGCATTCTCGAGCTCGTGCGGGAGCTCTTCGACCACGAATCGTCGAGGACGAGATCCGCTTCACGAAGTCGCATCTCGAGCCACTCAGGAGAAGCGCATGGAAATCACCACACATGACTTTTGGACCGTATTGCACGGAATGGGCTTTGGAGCGCTGTTCATGCTCGCATTCTCGGGAGCGCTCGCCGAGTTGTATCGGATGTCGGCGCCGGTCACCCTCGCGGGAGTGAGCGGCCGCGAGCAGAAGCTGGTCGGGTTCTATCTTGCGGTGATGGTGATCCTCGCCTGGCTGACGGTGTTCTCGGGCGCTTACATCATCTACCCGTGGTACCGCGCGGTTCCGCCGGCAGGCGTCACCGACTTCGCCAACTATCCGCGGCGGCTGCTGCTGTCGAGCAGTCATACGTCGGAATGGCACAACGTCGGCATGGAGTGGAAGGAGCACGTCGCGTGGATTGCACCCATCGCGATCAGCATGGTCGCGTACGTGACGATGAAATACGGTCGCGCGATCACCCGCCATGGCAGCCTGCGCGCCGGGGTGCTCGGTTTCGCCGTTGCGGCCTTTTTCGTCACCGGCGTGGCCGGTGCATTCGGTGCATTCCTCAACAAGTACGCGCCGGTTCGCGGCGGTACTGCCATCGTGATCATGCAAGGAGAGAAGTAATGAGCTCGATTCCGACATTCTCCGATACCAACCTGCCGAACGGTCCCGGAGCCGCGGCGATCCTGGCCGCCGGCATCGGCTGCGCGATGCTTGGCATTCTCGCGCTCGCAGGAGACGCTTCGCCGGCGATCGGCAATGCCCTCAACTTCTACAACCCGGCTGGCACGCTGTCGGGTGTTTCCACCGTGGCGATCATCGTCTGGCTGGTCTCGTGGTTCGTGCTCGCGCGTGCCTGGGCGACGAAGACGGTTGCCCTTGACAAGGTCAACGTCGCGGCATTCGTTCTGCTCATCGTCGGCCTGTTGCTGACGTTTCCACCTGTCATGGATCTTCTCCAGGGCAAGTAGGTTGACGCGTGTCAAGACACGAAAGCCGGTTGTCTGCAATATGGGTCGTGTCAGCTTTCGAGAGGAGAGCTCCAATGTTCGACCTGATCAGGAAGCTGCTGGCGGCCCTTCCGACAGCCGCGGCACATTGCGACACGGCCGACGGGCCTGCGGTCGCCGACGGACGCCGCGCGCTGGCGACCGGTAATCTCAACTACGCTCTCAAGTGGATACCCGCCACGGGTGAGACCGAGTTGAGGGAAGTCTTCGGAAAGGTCATGAAGGTCCGGAAGCTGGGCGTCGAGGCCGCCGAGATTGCCGATCGGCTGTTTGTGGAGACGCTTGTCCGGATTCACCGCATGGCCGAGGGTGTCGGTTTCACGGGCATCCAGGGACCCGGCGCGCCGGTGGAGCCGGTCGTCGTTGCCGCTGACCGCGCGCTGGAAGACGGCGATCTCGAGCCGCTTCGGGCGCTGGTGCCGGCCGACCGCTTCGACGAGTTGACAGCACGGTTCGAGCGCGCGCGTGCGAAGCGTAACTTCGACGTCGATGACGTGAACGCGGGCCGCGAGTTCATTGCTGCTTACGTGTCCTACTTCAAGTACGCGGAGGGCGAGGAGCACGATCACGCCGAGCACGCCGGGCACGCTCACCACCACCATCACCCTCAGGCGGCGCATGCCTAGGATGTCGTGGCCGGTGCTCGCTCGAGTGCAGGGCCGGTCGATGGAGCCAGCCCTGCGCTCCGGCGACGTGGTGCTCACTCACCCGGTTGCCGGCAAGCTGCGAAGGGGCGACGTGGTTGTCCTGAGTCGCGATTCTGGAGCGTACTTCGTCAAGCGCGTCGCGGGCATCGCGGGCGACTCGATCGAGTTGGAGGCGGGTCGACTCCGCGTGAACGGTCGGTCCTTCGACGGGCGCCTTCGGGTTGCCGGAGCGACCGTGGCCCGCTGGAGCGTTCCGTCCGGTCAGCTCTTCGTTGTCGGCGATAACGCCAGCGTTTCCGATGACTCGCGAACGTGGGAGCAGCCATTCGTTCACATTCAGTCGGTGCACCGTGCGCTGTGCGTGCTGCCGAAGCTCGCGTCCGCTGCTCGACCTGGTCGAGCTTTTCCGACGCATTCGACTATCCAGGCCTCGAGCTCGACCCGAAACTCGTCCTCGGGAACGCAGTCAACGAGTTTCGTTGGCGCCATGGCGCAGCCAACGTTGACGCGGATCAACACCCGGATGTCGCCGGGACGGCTAGACTGATCGGTATGAGTGGGAGTCGCCGCGGCGATCTGCAATGAACACGCTATCGAGCCGGAGGCGACGGGCTGCGGGTTTGATGCTGGGCACCTGGCTCTTCGCACTGTTCGTCAGCTTCGCGCAGGCGTGCGATTGGCATGCCGCGCTCGACGGTAATGGCGCAGCGTGTGCGAGCAGTGCGAGTGCCACCTCCTCGCACGAGTCCTGTCTTGCTGACTGCGACGAGTTCTGCGCCAACGATATTCCGGTCGTCACGAGGCTTCCGGTCATCGGTGGGCCGTCGGACTCGTCACCACTCGTACCACGCATCGCTCGCGCGGACTTCGTTCGCGAATTTGCGCCGACAATTCTGCCTCCAGGCGACGTACGCCCTGTCTCAGGGCTACCACCGTTCCTGCGCATCAGCCGCCTGCGGCTCTAGCCGACCCCAGTTCGCGGGGCGGTACCCGTTCGTATCCATCGTACCCGGCAGGTGCCGGGTCGATCTGCACTGAAGGAATCGACTGATGAAGAGAATCACATCGATTGCGCTCGTCGCCACAGCAAGTTTGATCGCACCGGTGATCCAGGCCCAACCCGCCGGCTACGGTCCGGGAGCGATGGGAGGCTACGGCTGGGGCGGCTGGTGGGGGTTTGGCATGGTCGGGATGCTGCTGTGGTGGGTGTTGATCATTCTCGGGATCGTGCTGCTGGCGAAGTGGTTGTATCGCGGTACATCGCGCGGTGGCGAGGGCGGAACGGCGAACCGGGCGATGGAGATCCTGCGCGAACGCTATGCACGCGGCGAGATCGACAAGCAGGAATTCGAGGAACGCAAGCGCGATCTCGGCGCGTGAGCCAGCGTGTTGGCCATCGCGCGCTCGATGAGCGAGGTGCAGGATGGATAGCGAAACACTCAAGTCGCTCGCGTGGATCCTGCTCTACGTTGTCGCGTTCCTGCTGATGATGCGTTTCGGCTGTGGCGCCCACATCATGGGCAGGCACGGTCACCACAGCGGTCATCGGGGGAACGAAGACCCCGCTGGCGGCGGAGCCACAAGAGATCCCGTCTGCGGTATGGATGTCGATGCTTCGAAGGCGACCGCGGCATCGGCGCACGCCGGCCGGACGTATTACTTCTGCTCCACGAAGTGCCGCGACGAGTTCGAGCAAGCGCCGCAGCGCTATGCAGGCGCGTCCCATCCGTGACCAACCTGGGGATTTCGCGAGGCACCCGGCCGACGGCGGCGCGGTTCGACACGGTCCCGCTGGTCTGGGGCATCACGGCCTTCGGCGCGATGATGGCGCTCTATCTCGCCGTATTGACGCTGGTCTCGGGTTGGGCGTTCGCGCTCTCGCAGCTCGCTCGATACGGCTACTACGTCGTCGCCCTGGCGGCGGGGTTCGCACTTCAGGTCGGCATGTTCGTGCGCCTGCGCGAGCTGGTCAGCGGCCAGGCAGGCGGGAAGACGGCGATCGCCGCGTCCGGCACCACTTCGGCGGCCGCGATGGTGTCGTGCTGCAGTCATTACCTCGTGAACCTCGTGCCGATCATCGGTGTCGCGGGTGTGGTGACGTTCGTCAGCCAGTATCAGGTGCAATTCTTCTGGGTCGGGCTGGGACTGAACGCTGCCGCTCTTGCGTTCATCGGCAGCAGACTGTACGTCGCCGCAAAGGAGCATGCGAAATGCGAAAGCGAGCCAATGTGCTTCTCGCCGTTGCCCTGAGCACGCTCGCGGCGGGTGCTGCAGCGGCGTCGTTCGCGACGCAGACCACCTCGGATTCGGGCGTGATCGTCAAGGTCACGCCGAAGGCACTGGACGGTAACGGGCAGGATTTCGAAGTCGTGCTCGAAACGCACGCGAGCGAGCTCGACGATGATCTCGCCAGGAGCGCTACGCTGACGGTCGATGGTGGCACCCCGCAGGCGCCGATCGAGTGGCGCGGAGACCCGCCGGGCGGGCACCATCGCCAGGGCATTCTTCGCTTCAAAGGCACGACGCCGACGCCAGCCAGCATCGAGCTCAGGATCGTGCGCGCGGGAGAGTCGGCGCCACGCGTCTTCCACTGGCGGCTGCGGTAGGCCGGCGCGCGCATTGTGGGCACGACCCGTTGCAACGTGCCCGATCGATCAAACGAGGAGAATCGGATGAAGCGTCGGACGTTCCTGGAAATCACGGGTGCCATGGTCATCGTCGGCAGCAGGGCGGCGATTGCGGCCCCGGCACCGAGCATCGATGTCTACAAGAGCCCGGCGTGCGGATGCTGCGGTCAGTGGGTGCGGCACATGCGCGGCAACGGATTCAGTGTCGTCGTACACGATGTCGGCGATCTCGATGCGGTTCGCGCGAGGGCAGGGGTGCCGCGTGCACTCGCGTCGTGCCACACCGCCTGGGTCGGTGGCTACGTGCTGGAAGGGCACGTCCCTGCGTTGGACGTCCGCAAGCTCCTCGCCGAGCGGCCGAAGGCGGTGGGCCTGACGGTTCCGGGAATGCCGGCGAGCGCGCCGGGGATGGACATCCCGGGTGCGATCCCCTACGACGTGCTGCTGTTCCAGGCCGACGGCGCGACGCGCGCCTGGCACAGCTATCGATAGGAGGAGTCACTCGCGCGAGCGAGGGTGTCAGCCGCCCGACAAATGGCGAGCCCATCCACGATCGGGACCGCGATGAACGCCGACGCCGAAGAGCAGCAACGTCGACCGCAACCGGCGGCGCCTGCCGGCACGGACGCCGGCACGGGCACGATCACCTACGTCTGCCCGATGCACCCGCAGATCCGGCGGCCGGCGCCGGGGCACTGTCCGATCTGCGGTATGGCGCTCGAGCCCGAGATGCCGTCGGTCGAGGACGAGCGCAATCCCGAGCTCGACGATTTCACGCGTCGCTTCTGGTGGACGCTTCCGCTGAGCATCGTCGGTGTGGTGCTGGCGATGGGCGGACACCGGATCGTGTCGCTGACCCCGGCCGCGATGTCGTGGCTCGAGCTTGCGCTATCGACACCGGTGGTGCTCTGGGCGGGCTGGCCGTTCTTCGCCCGGTGGTTCGCGTCGATCCGCGACGGTAATCCCAACATGTGGACGCTGATCGGCACCGGTGTCGCCGCGGCTTACCTCTACAGCGTGCTCGGGACGCTTGTTCCGCGCATCTTTCCCGCGGAGTTCCGCGAGGGCGGGCGCGTTGCGGTCTATTTCGAGGCCGCGTCGGTGATCGTCTCGTTGACGCTGCTCGGACAGATGCTGGAGTTGCGGGCACGATCACGAACGTCGGCCGCGATACGCGCGCTCCTCGGGCTGCAACCGAAGACCGCGCGTCGCATCGGAGTCGATGGAACCGAGGAGGATATTCCGCTCGCGAGCGTGCATATCGGCGATCTCCTGCGCATCCGCCCGGGAGAGAAGGTGCCGGTCGACGGCACCGTGACCGAGGGTCGCTCGAGCATCGACGAGTCGATGCTGACCGGCGAGGCCATTCCGGTCGAGAAGGCGGCCGGGGATCGCGTCATCGGCGCGACGATCAACGGTACCGGAAGCGTGATCATGCGCGCGGAGAAGGTCGGGGCCGAGACGGTCCTCGCGCAGATCGTTCAGATGGTCGCACAGGCGCAGCGCAGCCGTGCGCCGATGCAGCGCCTGGCCGACCGCGTCGCGCACTACTTCGTTCTTGCCGTCGTCGGTATCGCGATCGTGACGGCCATCGTCTGGTGGCTGGTCGGTCCCGAGCCGCGCGGCGCCTACGCGATCGTCGCCGCGGTGTCGGTGCTGATCATCGCGTGCCCGTGCGCGCTCGGCCTCGCGACGCCGATGTCGGTGATGGTGGCGAGTGGCCGCGGAGCGACCAGCGGCGTGCTGTTCCGGGATGCCGAGGCGCTCGAGACGATGCGGCGGATCGATACGCTGATCGTCGACAAGACGGGCACGCTCACGCTCGGCAAGCCCGTGCTCTCGCGCGTGGTCAGCCTGCCGCCGTTCTCCGACGACGACGTCTTGCGCATTGCCGCCAGTATCGACCAGGCCGGCGAGCACCCGCTCGGCGTCGCGATTGTCAACGCGGCGCGTCGCCGCGCCTTGAAGCTCGCGAGGCCCGAATCGTTCGAATCCGCCAGCGGGATCGGTGTTCGCGGGACGGTCGAGGGGCGCGCGATCGCGCTTGGCAACACGGTGTTGATGCGCGACGTCGGTGCCGATGCGGCGCCGCTCGCCGCGGAGGCCGAACGATTGCGTACGGAGGGAGCGAGCGTGATCCATCTCGCGGTCGATGGCCGCCTCGCCGGCATGCTGGCGGTCACCGACCCGATCAAGGATTCGACGCCCGCGGCGATCGATGCGCTGCATCGGGCCGGAATTCGCGTCGTCATGGCGACCGGCGACGGTCGGACCACAGCCGAGGCGGTGGCGCAGCGGCTCGGTATCGACGAAGTCCACGGCGAGGTGCGCCCGCAGGACAAGGCGGATCTGGTTGCACGTCTGCAGGGAGAGGGCAGGCGTGTCGCGATGGCCGGGGACGGCATCAACGACGCTCCGGCGCTCGCGCGCGCGAACGTCGGCATCGCGATGGGTACCGGCACCGACGTGGCGATGAGCAGCGCGCAGGTCACGCTGGTGAAGGGCGACCTGCGCGGCATCGCACGCGCGCGGCAGCTCTCGGAAGCCACCGTGCGCAACATGTACGAAAACCTGATCTTCGCGCTGATCTACAACGCGCTCGGCGTCCCGATCGCGGCCGGGATCCTCTATCCGGCATTCGGAATCCTGCTGTCGCCGCTGGTGGCGGCGGCGGCGATGTCGATGAGCTCGGTATCGGTCGTCGGCAATGCGCTACGGCTGCGCGGAGCCTGATCTTCGCCGACGCGCGTCGGTCGGCAAGCTCGTAGGCGGTGCTACGCCCGCCGCCGGGTGACGACGGATCACTTCAGTCCATACCAACTGCCACGCCCGCTACCGTGTTGCTCGAGATGCTTGCGCTGGATCAGGTCGCGGAAGTGCTGCTTCAAGGTGTTGCGGCTCGCACCAGTCAACCTGATCGCCTGGGCCATCGTGACGCGCCCGTGCTCGCGGGTGAATTCGACGATCTGCAAAGACAACGCCGGTAACGCCGCCAGCACGATCTTCTCGCGCTCGATCTTTTTTTCCAACCGGTGCACTTGCTCGGCCAGCGAGCGCAGGAAGAACAGCAACCACGGCTGCCAGTTCGGAGTGTCGGTTCGGATCGTGCCCTGCGTCTGGCGCAGCGCCAGATAGTAGGCGTCCCTGCTCGCCTCGATCACGCTTTCGAGCGAGCTGTAGGGGACGTAGGCGTAGCCCGCTTGAAGCAGCAATAAGGTTGTTAGCACGCGGCTCAAGCGTCCGTTGCCGTCCTGGAACGGGTGGATTTCGAGGAATACGACGACGAAGATGGCGATGATCAGTAGCGGATGCAGGACGGCTTTCTCGCGTTCGTCCTTGACCCAATGCATCAGTTCCGCCATCAGGCGCGGCGTGTCGAACGCCGTCGCCGTCTCGAACAGGATGCCGATCTGCACGCCGTTCTCGTCGAAGGCGGCGATGCTGTTCGGACCGGTCTTGTAGTTTCCCCGGTGTCGTTCGTCCTTCTGACTATATTGCAGAAGAATCTGGTGGAACTGGCTGATGTGGTTCTCGTTGAACGGCATGTCCTCCCATGCCCGGAACATCAATTCCATCAGTTCAGCGTACCCCGCGATTTCCTGTTCGTCGCGGGATTCGAATTTCTTGATTGCGAGGTTGGACAGCAGCCGCTCGACCTCGCGGTCGGTGAGTCTGCTTCCTTCGATGCGTGTGGACGAGCCGATGCTTTCGATCGTGGCGACGCGCCGGAGAGCCGAGAGTCGGTCGGGCGCAAGCGTGCCCAGGACGCCCCATGCACCCTTGAACTCGTCGATCCGGGCGATCAGGCGCAGGGTCTCCGGTGTGATCTGGATGATCTCGACTCGGAGCATAGATCAATACTACACTCAATTACACCCATTCTTGAGTGACTCAGAATTGGGTGAAAATGGGCCTGAAAACGACGCCCTGGTCATACAGCACGCGATCTCGGGTGCACGCGTTATCACGCGAAAACGCCCAACCGGAACCGTTGGGCGTTGAATGGTGGTGGAGACGAAGGGGATCGAACCCTCGACCTTCGCATTGCGAACGCGACGCTCTCCCAGCTGAGCTACGTCCCCACGAACCGGCAATTGTACCCCGGGTCGAGGCGATAGGTGTCGCGATCCGGCGCGCTAGACTGTGCGGGCGAGGCTCGACCCGGAACCGACGCGAGGTCGCGCAGGATGGCTCAGCCGCTCACCCGCCCCGACAGCACCGTGCCTCCACGGCCCGGCGCCGCGGAGCTGTTTCGCTCGCTCTACGCCGAGCTGCACCGACTCGCGCAGAGTCAGTTGCGCAAGACTCCGGGCGCCGCGCTCTCGGCAACGACGCTGCTGCACGAGGCGTACCTCGACCTGCACCTGCGCGACCCGGCACGCTTTCCCGATCGCGCACGGTTCATGGCGTACGCGGCGCGGGCGATGCGCGGCATCGTCATCGACTACGCGCGGCGCCAGCAGGCATACAAGCGCGGCGGCGAGTTCCATCTCACGAGCCTCGATACCGAGGCCGGTGACGCTTCCGATTCAGCAGTCGCGGACGCCGGAACGCTCGCACGCATCGGCGATGCCGTCGATGCGCTCGCGCAGGCCGATCCGATGCTCTCTGAGATCGTCGACCTCAAGTTCTTCGGCGGCCTGACGCTCGCCGAGATCGCCGCGTTGCGCAACGTCTCGGCGCGCACGATCGAGCGCGACTGGCTGAAGGCGCGCATCTTCCTGCGCCGCATCCTCGCCGACGACGCGCCCTGAATGGACGCTGCGCGCTGGCTCGCGCTCTCGCCGCTCCTCGACCGTGCGGTCGAGCTCGAGCCGGTCGAGCGCGCGGTGTGGCTCGAGTCGCTTCGTGCCGCTGATCCTGCGGCGGCCGCCGAGCTCGCATCGATGTTGCGCGAAGGCGACGACATCGTCCGGCAGGGTTTCATGGAAGCTGCCCCGCTGCCGCCCGATGCGGATCCGAGCGCAAACGCTCACGCGGACGTGCCGACGGACGTGCCGACCGATGCGCACGACGGGCGCATCGTCGGCGCCTACACGATCGAGCGCGCGCTCGGCCGCGGCGGCATGGGCGCCGTCTGGCTCGCGCATCGCAGCGACGGGCGCTTCGAAGCGAAGGTCGCGATCAAGTTCCTGAATGCCGCGCTCGTCGGGCGCGCAGCCGAGCTGCGCTTCCGACGCGAAGGCGAAGTGCTCGCGCGGCTCGCGCACCCGCACATCACGCGCCTCTTCGATGCGGGCGTGACGCCCGAAGGGCAGCCGTACCTCGTGCTCGAGCCGATCGACGGTCAGCCGATCGACGAGTACTGCGACGCGCGCGCGATGAGCGTCGAGGCGAGGCTGCGGCTCTTCCTCGACGTCCTCGCGGCGGTCGAGCACGCGCACGCCAATCTCGTCATCCATCGCGACATCAAGCCCGGCAACGTGCTGGTGACGCGCGATGGTGTCGTCAAGCTACTCGACTTCGGCATCGCGAAGCTGCTCGACGACGACGCGAGCGCGTCGGGGAGGGCGGCGCTCACCCGCGAGGGTGACCGTGTGCTGACCCCCGAATACGCCGCGCCCGAGCAGTTGACCGGCGAGCCGGTGACGGTGGCGACCGATATCTACGCGCTCGGCGTGCTGCTGTACTCGCTGCTGGTCGGGCGCCACCCTGCCGGTGACACGACGCGCCCGCCGGCGGAGATCGTGCGCTCGGTCGTCGAAGTGCCGGCCGAGCGCGCCTCCGACGCGGTCGCGCCGCAGCGCGGTACGGTGACCGAGGAAGCGACGCGTTCCGCCGCGCAACGCGGACTCGCGCCGCAGGCATTGCGGCAGCGCCTGCGCGGAGATCTCGACAGCATCGTCGCGAAGGCGCTCGAGAAGGAGCCCGGACGGCGCTACGCATCGGCGACCGCGTTCGCCGACGACGTTCGTCGCCACCTTGGCAACCTTCCGGTGCGCGCGCGCCCGGACGCGTTGCGCTACCGCGCGGTCAAGTTCCTGCGCCGCAATCGCGTCGTCGTTGCGCTCGCGTCAGTCGCCGTCGTGGCGGCACTCGCCGGTCTCGCCGGAACGACGCTGCAGGCGCAGCGCGCGACGTCCGAGCGCGATTTCGCACTGCGCCAGCTCGCACGCGCGACGGCGGTCGGCGATCTCGACAACTTCCTCCTCTACAACGCCGCGCCGTCGGGGAGGAGCTTCACGGCGACCGAGCTCTTGACGCGCGCCGAGCGTATCGTCGAAGCGTCGACGGCAGGCCCGGCTCGCACCGATCTGCTGCTCGCGATCGGCGACAGTTACGCGAGCCTCGACGACTACGCCGATGCGAGGCGCGTGCTCCGACAGGCGCTGGCGGCCGCGCGCCGCGAAAATGATCCCGAGCTTCGCGCGCGCGCCGAGTGCGCGTGGGCCGAGATGCTCGCCGATTCCGGCACGCACGCTGACGCGACGGCGCTCTTCACCGACGCGCTCGCGCGACTGCCCGATGACCCGCGCTTCGCGCTCGATCGCGTGCGTTGCCTGCAAAGCGCGTCCGGCGCCGCGCGTCGGATGGGCGACGCGGCGGCGGGGGTTCGCTACGCCGAGGCGGCGCGCGCGATGGCTGCGCATCTGCCGTTTCCGGCGCCGCAAATCGACGAGTCCGTATGGGAGGATGTTGCCGAATCGCTGCGCGTCGCCGGGGATTTCGCGGGTGCCGACGCCGCGTTTGCCATCGCATGGACGCGTCTGAAAGAGCTCGGCCGCGGTGACACGCAGGCCGCCGGAACGCTGCTCAACAACTGGGGGATAGCGCTCGTGCAGATGGGCGAGCCGCTGCGCGCCGAGCCACTCCTCCGTCAGGCGATCGAGCTCAGTCGATCCGGCCCCGACGACGCAGGCGTGTCGCCGATTCTGCTCACGAACGATGCGCGGGCGCTCTATCAGCTCGGCCGCGGCGCGGAGGCGAGGCGGCTGGTCGATCGTGCCCTGCGCGATGCGACCGCGCAGGGTGACGAGGTCGCTGCCAACATGGCGCTCACGCTGCGTGCTGAGGTTCTGCTCGGAAGCGGTGATCCCGCCGGCGCCGAGCGGGCGCTCGACGAGGTCGAGCCCCGCCTTCACCGGATGCTGCCGTCGACGCACTCGGCCTTCGCGATGACCGCGTCGGAGCGCGCGCTGATCGCCGCGGCGCGCGGCGACCTGCCCACTGCCGAGCGCCTCGCGGACCGCGCTGTCGACCTCGCGGCAGCCGATCCACACGGCGGCTATGCGCTTCCGATCGTGCTGACGCGACGCGCGGCGCTCGATCTCGATCTCGGGCGCTCCGCTCGCGCGGAGGCCGATGCACGCGCGGCACTTGCCCACCTCGCATCCGAGCTCCCCGCGGAGCGGCCGTCGCTGCACGTCGGACGTGCCTGGCTCGCGCTTGGACGCGCCGAACTCGCGCGCGGCGAGTCGATGGATGCGAAACATTCGCTCGCCGCCGCGAAATCGCAGCTCGAGGCCTCGGTCGGCGCCGACCATCCGGAGACGCGCCTCGCCCGCGACCTCGCCGCGGGTGCCCGCGCCACCGCTTCCTCCTCCCACTGACCTCGTCGCGATGGGCGGCCCCGGCGCTCGTCGCTGACCGCCTTCGGATCGGCGCGCCCGCCGCTCGTCGGCGCGCTGTCGGGTTTGGTCGCTGGATTACGTTGGTGTGGGTAAGAGCCGGAATGCGCCGGCCCCACCGTCGGAGCCCCTATGCGTCACTCCTACCGCGTCCCTGCGACCCAGCGCACCCCCGCGACCCAAACCCATATAGCCCACCGCGCTCGCTGCATCCGCCGCACGGCCATCGCGGCAGCGCTTCTCGCGATGATGAGTGCCGGCGTCGCCGCCGGTGATCGCGGCCATCTGCCGACCCTGCTCCGATTTCGCGATGTGACCGGAGTCGCCGCAACCTACTCGACGCTGGGTCCGATGGACCTCAGCAACCCGTTCTTCCAGGTCCTCGGCACCAACGGTCGCTCGTGCGCGACGTGCCACGCCCCCGAGACGGGATGGACGGTGACGCCGGCGAGCCTGCGTGCGCGCTTTGCCGCGAGCGGCGGCACCGATCCGATCTTCCGTCCTGTCGACGGGTCGGTCTCGCCGAACGCAGACGTGTCGACGGTGGCGGCGCGGCTCGTCGCTTACAACATGCTGCTCACCAAGGGTGTGATCCGCGTCGGCATCGGCATTCCGCCCAACGCCGAGTTCACGCTGATCGCGGTCGACGATCCCTACGGCTACGCAAGCGCGAAAGAGCTCTCGCTCTTCCGCCGGCCGTTGCCATCGACCAATCTTCGCTTCCTCAGCACGGTGATGGTCGACGGGCGCGAGACCTTCGTCGATCCCACGTCGACGAGCTGCATCATGGGAACGACCACCTGCTTCGCCTCGCTTCATTTCGACCTCGCCGACCAGGCGAACGGCGCGACGACCGGTCACGCGCAGGCAACGCATCCACCGACGCCGCAGCAGACCGATGCGATCGTCGCGTTCGAAGCGAGCCTCTACACCGCGCAGGTGTTCGACGACAGGGCGGGCAAACTCACGGCCCGCGGCGCGCTGGGTGGCCCGGTCGCGTCGAGCACGATGCCGTTCTATTTCGGCATCAACGACGCCGTGTCGGGCGACTACGCGAGTGGCGCGCCGTTCGACCCGAACGTGTTCACGCTCTACACGGCGTGGAACGAGGTCGGCCACCACGCGCCGGACTTCGGCGAGAGCTTCGACCGCAGCGACGCGCGCGCGGCGGTTGCGCGCGGCGAGACGCTGTTCGACACGAAGCCGATCACGATCACCGGCGTCGGCGGGCTCAACGACGCACTCGGCATGCCGGTGATCCATGGCACCTGCGGCACCTGCCACGACGCACCGAATGCCGGTGGTCATTCGATTCCCGCGCCGCTCGACATCGGCACTTCCGACGGGTCGCGGCGCACACCGGACATGCCGCTCTACACGCTGCAGCACAACGTCGCGCCGTACGAGATCGTGCAGACGACCGATCCGGGCCGTGCGCTGATCACCGGCAAATGGGCGGACATCGACAAGTTCAAGGGACCGACGCTGCGCGGACTCGCGACGCACGCGCCGTATTTCCACAACGGCTCGGCGCCCGATCTCGCAGCAGTCGTCGACTTCTACAACCAGCGCTTCGGCATCGGCTTCACGCAGCAGGAGAAGGACGACCTCGTCGCGTTCCTGCGAACGCTATAGCAGCACGCTCGCATCGACGTCGCCGATCCGCGTGCGACCGCAGAACGCCATCGTGAGGTCGAGCTCATTCCTGATGAGCTCGAGGCACTTCGTGACGCCGGCCTCGCCCATCGCGCCGAGCCCGTAGAGAAAGGCGCGCCCGATCAGCGTGCCTTTCGCGCCGCGCGCGACCGCTTTCAGCACGTCCTGGCCCGAGCGGATGCCGCCGTCCATCCACACCTCGATCTCCCCGCCGACGGCATCGGCGATCGCCGGCAGCGCTTCGATCGACGACGGCGCGCCGTCGAGCTGGCGGCCGCCGTGATTCGAAACGATCACGGCATCGGCTCCGGTATCCACGGCGTGCCGCGCGTCCTCGGCGTCGAGAACGCCCTTGAGGATCAGCTTGCCGCCCCAGCGGCGCTTGATCCATTCGACGTCGTTCCAGTCGAGCGACGGGTCGAACTGCTGCTGCGTCCAATCGGAAAGCGAGCTCATGTCCGCCACGCCTTCGACGTGGCCCACGATGTTGCCGAACTGGCGCCGCCTGGTGCCGAGCATGCCGAGGCACCAGCGCGGCTTCGTCGCGAGGTTGACGAGGTTCGCGAAGGTCGGCTTCGGCGGCGCCGAGAGGCCGTTCTTGATGTCCTTGTGGCGCTGGCCGAGGATCTGCAGGTCGAGCGTCAGCATCAGCGCCGAGCAGCGCGCGGCCTTCGCGCGATCGATCAGCCGCTCGATGAAGCCGCGGTCGCGCATCACGTAGAGCTGGAACCAGAACGGGCGCCTGGTGTTCGCGGCGATGTCCTCGATCGAGCAGATGCTCATCGTCGACAGCGTGAACGGAACGCCGAACTTCTCGGCCGCGCGCGCAGCGAGAATCTCGCCGTCGGCGTGCTGCATGCCGGTGAGCCCGGTCGGTGCGAGCGCGACTGGCATCGCGACGTCCTCGCCGATCATCTTCGTCGCGAGCGAGCG
>DASVGI010000052.1:0-14623 GCA_036379595.1 Casimicrobiaceae bacterium
GCCGCTACGCCTGTGTCAAGCGCGACCCGCTACGGCCGTCGCGCACACTCGCGCGCGGCAGGGAACCGCCCCAGGCCGCGCGGCTTCACGCCGCTTCGCGCCGATCGCGCCGGCTGTCGCGCTGACGATGGAACGTACTGCGCGTCGGTGACGATCGGTCGCAGCGTACTGATCACGCGAATGGCGACTGGCGCCACGCAGGGGATGCGAGGGCGACGCGAGCGTACCGCGGGCGAGTGTGCGCGACGGCCGTAGCGGGTGGCGCACCGAGCGAGCCCGGGCGTACCGTATGGGTGCTGCTGTCCCCGAGCGATGGCGCGCCGGGACCCGCAGGCCGGCGTTGGCGCACTCCGAGCCCCGGACGCTCGCGTCGCCCTCGCATCCCTCGCGCTCGGATGCGCGTGCGGGCGTGTCAGTGCGGCACGCTCGCGCCGTCCGCGCATCGCCGCGCGCGGGAGCGCTCAGTCGCGATAGTTGCGAATGCGGTCGATGTTCGCCTGCCCGAACTTCTTCGCGAAGTCCGCATACGTCGGCGCGAGCGCTGCCTGGAACGCCGCCTTGTCGACGTGCTCGACGACCTGCATCCCGTGCGCGCGAAGGAAGGCGACGGCCTTCTTCTCGTCGGCGTCGATGCGCTCGCGGTTGGCGCGCACCGCCGTTTTCGCCGCTTCATGGAACGCCTGCCGGTCGGCGGGGGAGAGCGCGTCCCACTTCGCCTTGCTCATCAGGATGAGCGCCGGCGAATACACGTGGCCGGTCAGCGTCAGGTATTTCTGCACTTCGTAGAGCTTCGCCGCCATGATCACCGACAGCGGATTCTCCTGGCCATCGACCGTCCCCTGCTGGAGCGCGGTGAAGACCTCGGTGAAGGCCATCGGCGTCGGGATGATGCCGAGCGCGCGATAGGCTTCGATGTGCACCGGATTCTCCATCGTGCGCATCTTGAGCCCGTCGAGGTCGGCGGGCGTGCGGATCGGATGACGATTGTTCGTCATGTTGCGAAATCCGTTCTCGCCCCAGGCGAGCGCCTCGATGCCCTTCGGCTCGAAGTCCTTCAGCATCGCCTGCCCGATCGGTCCGTCGAGGACCGCGCGCGCGTGCGCGGTGTCGCGGAACAGGAACGGAATGTCGAGGATCGCGATCTGCGGCACGAAGTTCGGCACCGGGCCGGTCGACGTCATCGTGAGGTCGAGCGTGCCGAGTTGCAGCGCCTCGATCGACTCGCGCTCGGCGCCGAGGGCGCCCGAGTAGAAATTCTGGACCTGGTAGCGTCCGTTAGTGCGCTCTTCAACTTCGCGCGCGAAGGTATCGACGGCGACACCGTAGCTCGAGTCGCGAGCGAGCGAGATGTTCATCTTGAGCACCGTCGGGCCGGCCGCGAACGACCGGGTGGGTACGGCGACGACGAGCACGGCGGCGACGAGCACCGCCGCGGCAAGCATCCTGGTGACGCGGCAGAGGGCTGCGCGCATGGCGATCTCCGGTTCGGTGCGGCTTTCCGCCTCGAAGGCCGCGCGCGATTCTACCAACAGAAGGCGCCGGCGCCGACTGTGAAATAATTGGCGGGCGCGGTCGCCACCGCGAACTGATGCTCGATCCAGCCTTCACCTCAGCCCTGGCCGCGATCGTCCCCGACGAGGCGCTGCTGACGAATGCCGAGGACACGCGACCCTACGAATGCGACGGGCTCACGCTGTACCGCGAGCTTCCCGGCGCCGTCGTGCTTCCCGAAGACGAAGCGCAGGTCGTGCGGATCCTCGAGCTCTGCCACGCCGCACGCGTGCCGGTCGTGGCGCGCGGGGCGGGCACCAGCCTCTCGGGCGGTGCGCTGCCCGTCGCAGACGGCGTCGTGCTGTCGCTCGCCAAATTCCGCCGCATCGTCTCGATCGATCCGCTGACGCGCACGGCGGTGGTCGAGCCCGGTGTGCGCAATCTCGCGGTGTCCGAGGCGGCGAGCGCGTATGGTCTCTTCTATGCCCCCGATCCTTCGTCGCAGATCGCGTGCTCGATCGGCGGCAACGTCGCGGAGAATGCGGGCGGCGTGCATTGCCTCAAGTACGGGTTGACCGTGCACAACCTGCGCAAGGTTCGCGGCGTCCTCGTCACCGGCGAAATCGTCGAGTTCGGAGGTGACGCGCTCGATTCGCCCGGCCTCGACCTGCTCGCGCTCGTCACCGGCAGCGAGGGCCTGCTCGCCGTCATCACGCAGGTCACCGTGAAGCTCCTGTCGAAGCCGCGCGAGGCCCGCGTCGTGCTCGCCGCGTTCGACGATCTCGAGAAAGCGGGTGCGGCCGTCGGCGCGATCATCGGTGCAGGCATCATCCCGGGCGGGCTCGAGATGATGGATCAGCCGGCGACGCGCGCGGTCGAGCCGTTCGTCCATGCCGGCTATCCGCTCGACGCGGCGGCAGTGCTGCTGGTCGAGGCCGACGGCACCCCGGAGGAGGTCGCGGCCGAGATCGCGGAGATCCGCGACGTCCTGACGAAGAGCGGCGCGACGTCGCTGCGCGTGTCGGAGGACGAGCGCGAGCGGCTGCTCTACTGGTCCGGGCGCAAGTCGGCGTTTCCCGCGGTCGGCCGCATCTCACCCGACTACTACTGCATCGACGGCACCATTCCGCGCGGTGCGCTCCCGAGGGTGCTCGCGCAGATCGAGACGTGGTCGCGCGAATTCGGTCTGCCGTGCGCGAACGTCTTCCACGCCGGCGACGGCAACCTGCACCCGCTGATTCTCTTCGACGCCAACAAGCCGGGCGACAAGGAGCGCACGATCGAGTTCGGCGACCGGATTCTCGAGCTCTGCATCGAGGTCGGCGGTACGATCACCGGCGAGCACGGCGTCGGTGTCGAGAAGATCCGCGGCATGTGCGCGCAGTTCCCGTCGCCGGTGCTCGAACGCTTTCACGGCATCAAGCACGCGTTCGACGAGCGCGGACTGCTCAATCCCGGCAAGGCGGTGCCGACGCTCGCGCGCTGCGCCGAGTTCGGGCGGATGCACGTGCACGCCGGAGAGTTGCGTCACCCCGAGTTGCCGCGGTTCTAGTTTCGACACCCGAGTTGCCACGATTTAGGACAGATTTAGGAGACGACGATGACTGCTGCGACCGACCTTCGCGAACGCCCCGGTGCCGACGCCGTCCGCTCGCTCACCGAGCGCCTGCGAGCGACCTGCGGCGACCGTGTCGCGACCGGCCAGTCGATTCGCGATCAGCACAGCCACGGCGAGGGGCTCGCCGACGCGGCGCTTCCTGATGTCGTCGTGTTCCCCCACAGCAACGACGAGGTCGCGGCGATCGTGCGCCTCTGCGCTGCGGCGCGGATGCCGGTGATCGCGTTCGGTGTCGGCACGTCGCTCGAAGGTCACGTCGCGGCGCTCTATGGCGGCGTGTGCATCGATCTCTCGCAGATGAACCGGGTGCTCGAAGTGAACGCCGAGGACCTCGACTGCCGCGTGCAGGCTGGTGTCACGCGCGAGCAGCTCAACGCCGAGCTCAAGGGCACCGGCCTCTTCTTCCCGATCGATCCGGGCGCCAATGCGACCCTCGGCGGGATGGCGTCGACGCGGGCATCGGGGACCAACGCGGTGCGCTACGGCACGATGCGCGAGAACGTGCTCGGCCTCACCGTCGTCACCGCCGACGGGCGCATCGTCCACACCGGCGGCCGCGCGCGGAAGTCGAGCGCCGGCTACGACCTCACGCGGCTCTTCGTCGGCGCCGAGGGAACGCTCGGCGTCATCACCGAGGTGGCGGTGCGCCTTTACGGCATCCCGGAGGCGATCTCGGCCGCGGTCTGCCAGTTCCCCGATCTCAGGAGCGCGGTCGACAGCGTGATCGTCGCGATGCAGCTCGGCATTCCCGTCGCGCGCATGGAGCTCCTCGACGCGGTGCAGATGGATGCATCGATCCGTTACTCGAAGCTCGAAGGCTTCGCCGCGAAGCCCACGCTCTTCTTCGAGTTCCACGGCAGCGAAGCGGGGGTCCGCGAGCAGGCCGAGACGATCCAGTCGATCACCGATGATCACGGCGGCAGCGCGTTCCAGTGGACGAGCTCTCCCGAGGAGCGCTCGAAGCTCTGGAAGGCGCGCCACAACGCCTACTACGCCGTGCTCGCGCTTAAGCCCGGCAGCCAGGCGTTCGCGACCGATTCGTGCGTGCCGATCTCGCGCCTCGCCGAATGCGTGATGGCGACGCAGGCCGACATCGAATCGACCGGTCTCGTCGCTCCGATCCTCGGTCACGTCGGTGACGGCAACTTTCATCTCGTCGTCGTGTTCGATCCGAACAAGCCGGGTGACCGGGACAAGGCCGAAGGGCTCGCGCGCCGTGCGAGCCTGCGCGCGATCGAGATGGGCGGTACCTGCACCGGCGAGCACGGCATCGGTGTGCACAAGCTCGACGCGCTCGTCACCGAGCACGGCGAGGCGGTATCGCTGATGCAGGCGGTGAAGCGCGCGCTCGATCCGCTCGACATCATGAACCCCGGCAAGACCGTCCCGCGCGCGGCACGCACGGCGGAACTCCCGTGAACATGTTCGCGTACATCACGCTGACCGGTTGTAGGCGGGGCGAGTCGTGAAGCTCTATCTCGGCAATCGCAACTATTCGTCGTGGTCGCTTCGCGGGTGGCTCGCGGCGAAGCTTTCGGGTCTCGCGTTCGACGTCGTGCAGCTCTCGCTCTCCGGGGGCTCACCCAATGCAGGGATCCGCGCGGTCTCGCCGTCGGGGCTCGTACCGTGCCTGCACGACGGCGACGTCGTCGTCTGGGATTCGCTCGCGATCGCCGAGACGCTCGCCGAGCGGGTCCCGGCGATGTGGCCATCCGACGCCATCGCGCGCGCGCACGCGCGCTCGGCGACTGCCGAGATGCACGCGGGGTTTGCGACGCTGAGGAGCGGCATGACGATGTGCATTCGCGAGCGCGTCGACGTTCGCCCGTGGTCGCCCGCACTCGCGCGCGATATCGCGCGGATCGAGGAGATCTTCGGCGATGCGCGGACGCACTTCGGCTCGGGCGGACGGTACCTCTACGGACCGTTCTCGATCGCCGACTGCTTCTACGCGCCGGTCGCGTTCCGCTTCCAGACCTACGGCGTAGCGCTTGCCGGGGTAGCGGGCGAGTATGTGTCGGAGCTCCTCGCGCATCCGTACCTTCGCGAGTGGGAGCGCGACGCTCTCGCCGAAACCGAAGTCATCGAGGTCGACGAGCCTCGCATCGTGTACCGCGACCTGCTCGCGCGCGGCCGGTGACCGATACGGCCATCGACTCGCTGCGGGACGCGGTGCGCGCGGCTGCGACCGACGGCCGGCGCCTGCGCATCCGCGGCAGCGGCAGCAAGGACTTCTACGGCGGTCCGCTCGAAGGGGACATTCTCGATACGCGGGCGCTCTCGGGGATCGTCGCGTACGCGCCGACCGAGCTCGTCGTCACCGCGCGCGCCGGGACGAAGCTCGCCGAGGTCGAGGACGAGCTCGCGCGGCACGGGCAGATGCTCGCCTTCGAGCCGCCGCGACACGGACCCGAAGCGACGCTCGGCGGGGTCATCGCCTGCGGCTTCTCGGGGCCGCGCCGGGCGGCGGCAGGCGCCGCGCGCGATTTCGTGCTCGGCGTGCGCATCGTCGACGGCGCCGGCGAGGCGCTCGCGTTCGGCGGGCAGGTGATCAAGAACGTCGCGGGCTTCGATGCGTCGCGCCTGATGGCCGGGGCGCTCGGCACGCTCGGCGTATTGACCGAGGTCTCGCTGAAGTGCGTGCCGCAGCCGCGAGTCGAGCAAACGCGCGCAATCGACTGCGGCGCCGCCGACGCGATTCGCCTCTGCAACGAGTGGGGCGGACGGCCGTTGCCGATTTCCGCGACGTGCCACGTCGCCGAACGTCTGTGGGTGCGCCTCTCGGGCGCGGCACCCGCGGTCGCCGCGGCCGCGGCGGAGATCGGCGGGACTCCTGCCGACGACGCGTCGCCGTGGCAGGCGCTTCGCGATCAGACCCATCCGTTCTTCGCACCGGCCACCGCGGGCTCGGCATCGCTCTGGCGGCTCTCGCTGCGGTCGACGGCGGTGTGGGACGATTTCGGCGGCGACATGCTCGTCGAATGGGGCGGGGCGCTGCGCTGGCTGGTACCGCGAGCCCCGATCGATGCCGCGCGCCTGCGCGAGTTTGCCGCGGCGCAGGGCGGCCATGCGACGCTCTATCGCGCCAGGGACAAGGCTCCGGGAGCCTTCCAGCCGCTGGCACCCGCGATCCTCGGGCTGCACGAGCGCCTGAAACGCGTCTTCGATCCGCACGGAATCCTCAACCGCGGCCGACTTCACCCGGCGTTCTGACGCGCCGTTCGGAACGCACGACATCGATGGAAACCAAACTCGCGCCCCAGTACGCCGGAACGCCCGAAGGACAGGAGGCCGAAGCGATCGTGCGCGCCTGCGTGCACTGCGGCTTCTGCACGGCGACCTGCCCGACCTACCAGCTCCTCGGTGACGAGCTCGATGGCCCGCGCGGGCGCATCTACCTGATGAAGCAGGTGCTCGAGGGCGCGACGCCGACCGCGAAGACGCAGCTCCATCTCGATCGCTGCCTCACCTGCAGGAGTTGCGAGACGACGTGCCCGTCGGGGGTGCGCTACGGTCGTCTCGTCGACATCGGGCGGCGGATCGTCGAAGAGCGCGTCGCGAGGAACCCGCTCGCTGATGCGAAGCGCGCGGTACTGCGTCGCGGATTGCTGTCGAAGTCTCTCTTCGGCGCGGCGCTGTCACTCGGTCGTCACGCCAAAGGCTGGCTCCCCGCGAGCCTCGCTGCGACGATTCCCGACGCGCGTCCGGCCGGGCCGTGGCCGGCGCCGCGGCATTCGCGCAGGGTGCTGATCGCGAAAGGCTGCGTCCAGCCCGCGCTCGCGCCCGACATCGACGCGGCAACCGCGCGCGTGCTCGACCGCGCCGGCATCTCGGCGATCGGCGTCGACGGCGGCGGATGCTGCGGCGCCGTTCCCTGGCATCTCTCCGCGCACGACGAAGCGCGGGCGATTGCCCGCCGCAACATCGACGCCTGGTGGCGAGAGATCGAGCAGGGAGTCGAGGCGATCGTCGTCACGGCGAGCGGATGCGGCGTGATGCTGCACGAATACGATCATCTCTTCGCCGGCGATCCCGCGTACGCCGAGAAGGGGCGCCGCGTCGCCGCACTCGCACGCGATCCCGCTGAGCTCGTGCGCGACGCGTGGCCGGCACTGCGTCCGCGGAAGATCGATGCATCGACGGTCGCCTTCCATTCGCCGTGCACGCTGCAGCACGGCCTCAGGATCCGCGGCGTCGTCGAGCATCTGCTCGGCGAGTGCGGCTATCGCCTCGCACCGGTCGCCGACGGACACCTCTGCTGCGGCTCGGCGGGGACCTATTCGCTGCTGCAGCCGGAGCTTGCGCGCCGCCTGAAGGAGAACAAGCTGCGCGCTCTCGAAGCCGGGAAGCCCGAGCTCATCGCGACCGCCAACATCGGCTGCCTCACGCATCTGCAGTCGGGAACGCGGCTTCCCGTGCAGCACTGGATCGAGCTCGTCGATCGGGCGCTCGCATGAACGATTGGGCGCTCGAATGAACGATTGGGTGCTCGCATGAACGATCGCCTCGCACCGGCGTTCCGGAGAGCGTATCCGTATTTCGTCGCCATCCCGACGCGCTGGATGGACAACGACACCTACGGGCACGTCAACAACGTCGTCTATTACTCGTACTTCGATACCGCGGTGAACCGGCAGCTGATCGAAGCCGGACACCTCGACATCCGCTCGGGTTCGTGCATCGGGCTCGTCGTCGAGACCGCGTGCCAGTTCCACAAGGCGCTGTCGTTTCCCGAGGTGATCGACGCGGGGCTTGCCGTCGCGCATCTCGGTCATTCGTCGGTCGTCTACGAGATCGGCTTGTTCCGCAGCGGCGACGACGACGCGGCGGCGACCGGGCGCTTCGTGCACGTCTGGGTCGACCGCGCGACGCGCCGGCCGGTCGCGATTCCCGAGCCGATCCGCGCGGCGCTGGCGCCACTCGTCGTCGGCGCTTCCGCGGCGCGCTGAGCCTGCGCATGACAAGCGGCGCAGAAGCAGTCGTCTGCTCGGCGATGACCGCCGCGACGCGCGGCGCGGCCGAGCGCGTCCTCGGCGCGTTCCTCGACGGCGACGCGCATTACCGCGCGTCGGCAGCGTCTTATGGCGACGGCGGACCCGAGGCGCTCGGCCGCGCACTCGATCTCTTCCTCGCGCGACCCGCGCTCGGCTTCGTCTGGATCGCGCAAATTGCCGCCGGCGCCAACGCCGCCGCCGATGCTGTCGGAGCCTGCGTCGTCTGTTACGCGATCTCGACGGCGCGCGGATCGCTGGTCGCGAAGCTCGACGACGTCGCCGTCGCTTCGAGCTGGCAGGGGCGCGGCGTCGGGTCGGCAATGCTCGGAGCGCTCGCCGCGCATCTGCGCAGTCGCGGCGTAACCCGCATCGACTCGTCGTGTCATCGCGGCAACGACGCCGCGCTGCGCTTCTACGAGCGGCTCGGCTTTCGCAAGCTCGACGAGGAGCGCATTGCGCTGATCCTCTGGAATCGATCCGATGAGCGGCGCCGCCGGCGCCGCAGCTTCGCAGCGGAGTGTCCCCGATGACGATCCCGATGCGCGACTTCTTCCGGCTTCCGGAGCGCGCGCACTACCGCATTTCGCCCGACGGCGCGACGCTCGCGTTCATGCAGCCGTGGGAACGGCGGATGAACATCTACGTGCAGCCCGCGTCCGGAGGGGATGCGGTGCGGATCAGCGCCGAGCGCGAACGCGACATCCCCGACTACTCGTGGAAAGGGCCCGATCGGCTCGTCTACACGCGCGACGTCGGCGGCGACGAGAACGATCACATCGTCGTCGTCGACCGCCGCGGTGGCGAGGCGCGCGACCTGACTCCGTTTCCCGGCGTCAAGGCGATCGTCGTCGATGCGCTCGACGAATTCCCGGATCGCCTGCTCGTCGGCCTCAACAAGCGCGTGCCGGAGATCTTCGACGTCTACGATCTCGATCTTGCGACCGGCACCCTGACGCTCGTCGCGGAAAACCCCGGCGGCGTCACCTCGTGGGGCGCCGATCACGCGGGTCGGATTCGCTATGCGATCGCGACCAACGGTGTCGACAATACCTACCTCTACCGCGACGAGGAAAGTGGTGCGTTCCGCGAGGTGCTGACGACGAGCTTCCGCGATGCGTTCGCGCCGCAGTGCTTCACTGCCGACAACCGGAAGCTCTACGCGGCATCGAACCTCGGCCGCGACAAGCTCGCAATCGTCCTCGTCGACCCGGCGACCGCCCGCGAGGAGGAGCTCGTCTACGTGCGCGACGACGTCGACGTCGCGGGAATCGCGTGGTCGAAGGCGAGGAAGCGCGCGTCGTTCGTCGCTTATCAGACGGCGAAGTCCGAGCGCCACTATCTCGATCCCGATGCGCAGAGCCTCTACGAGACGCTCGAAGCGAAGCTTCCGGGCTACGAGATCGCGATTCAATCGGCAACCGACGACGAGACGAAGATGATCGTCGCGGCGTTCAGCGATCGCACGCAGGGCGTGCGCTACGTCTACGACCGTGCCGCGGACCGGTTGACGCCGCTCGGCGAGGTGGCGCCGTGGCTGCCCGAAGCGAGCATGGCCGCGGTGCGTCCGATCAGCTATCGCGCGCGCGACGGCCTCGTCATTAGCGGGTACCTGACGCTTCCGAACGGCGTGCCGCCGAAGGGTCTGCCCGTCGTCGTCAATCCGCACGGCGGGCCGTGGTATCGCGACGGCTGGGGCTTCAATCCCGAAGTGCAATTCCTCGCCAATCGCGGCTACGCGGTGCTGCAGATGAACTTCCGCGGCTCGACCGGCTACGGGCGCAGCTTCTGGGAAGCGTCGTTCAAGGAGTGGGGCGGCACGATGCAGGACGACATCACCGACGGTGTGCGGTGGCTGATCGACGAGGGCATCGCCGATCCGCGTCGCATCTGCATCTACGGCGGAAGCTATGGCGGTTACGCGGTGCTCGCGGGGCTCACGAAGACCCCCGAGCTTTACGCCTGCGGTATCGACTACGTCGGGGTATCGAACCTGTTCACGTTCATGCAGACGATTCCGCCGTACTGGAAGCCGTACCTGGCGATGATGTACGAGATGGTCGGAGATCCCGAGCGCGATCGCGCGCTTCTCACCGAGCGCTCGCCGGCGCTCAACGCCGAGCGGATTCGCGCGCCGCTCCTGATCGCGCAGGGGGCACGCGACCCGCGCGTCAACAAGGACGAGTCCGATCAGATGGTCGCGGCGCTGAAGGCGCGCGGCATCGACGTTCCGTACATCGTGAAGGACAACGAGGGGCACGGCTTTCACAACGAGGAGAACCGCTTCGAGTTCTACGAGGCGATGGAGGCCTTCCTCGCGCGGCATCTCGGCGCCGCGGGCCAGCCCGGCCAGGGTGCTGGCTAGCGCTCGCCGCGTGCAGCGATGGGAATCGGGCGCAGCACACAGTCACACACGCGGACGCGGATCCGGATCGTCGTTCCCGCAGCCGGAAGCGGAACCCGCTTCGCTGCCGGCATCCCCAAGCAGTACGCCGACCTCGGCGGCAAGCCGATGCTCACCCGCACGCTCGAGCGGCTCGCGACGATCGGCGCCGAGGAGACGCTGGTCGCGCTCTCACCCGACGACTCGCAGTACGATACGATGATCGGCCACCGGCCGGGTATCGTGGCGCTGCGCTGCGGCGGTGCGACACGCGGGGCAACGGTGCGCAACGCGGTCGCAATGCTCGCCTCGCGCTGTGACGGCGACGACTGGATCCTCGTCCACGATGCAGCGCGTCCGTGCGTCTCGTATGACGCGCTGTCGCGGCTCGTCACTGATCTTGCCGACGATGCGGTCGGCGGCCTCCTCGCTGTGCCGCTTGCCGACACGCTGAAGCGCGCCGAGGGCGCCGCGGAGCTTCGCGTGCTGCGCACCGAGGCGCGTGAAGGCCTGTGGCTCGCGCAGACGCCGCAGATGTTTCGTTGTCGCGTGCTCGCCGCGGCGTACCGCGGTGATGCTGCGGCTGACTGCACCGACGAGGCGCAGGCGGTCGAAGAGCTTGCCGCAGCCGGAGGCTGCGCGAAACCGAGGCTCGTTCGCGGCAGCTCCGACAATCTCAAGATCACCCGGCCGGCCGACCTCGCGCTGGCACTCGCGATCCTGAAGCTGCAGGAGGCCATGTGAATCTTCGCATCGGCAACGGCTTCGATGCGCACGCGTTCGCCGCAGGACGGCCGCTCGTGCTCGGCGGCGTCAGCATTCCGTTCGACCGCGGCCTCGCCGGACACTCGGACGCCGACGTGCTGCTGCACGCGATCGCCGACGCGATCCTCGGCGCGCTCGCACTCGGTGATCTCGGTGCGCACTTCCCCGAGAGCGACCCCGCCTGGAAGAGCGCCGACAGCCGCCGCATCCTGCGTCACGTGGCGGCGCTGGCGACGGGTGTCGCGTATCGGACGGTCAACGTCGACGCGACGATCGTCGCGCAGGCACCGCGGCTCGCACCGCACGTTGCCGCGATGCGCGCGAACATCGCGGCCGACCTCGGCTGCGAGCTCGGCGCTGTGAGCGTCAAGGCGACGACGACCGACCATCTCGGCTTCACCGGCCGCGAGGAGGGCATCGCGGCTTCCGCAATCGTGCTCGTCGCCGCCTTCGATGTTCAGATCGGGAGCTGACGTCACCTCGGGCCGGGCGTGAACGCTAACACCTTCGAGCAGGAGATCCGCTTCTGCACGTCAGCCGATGGGGTGCGGCTCGCCTACGCCAAGCTCGGTCGTGGGCCGCCGGTGCTGAAAGTTGGATCGTGGCTGACACACCTCGAATTCGATGTCCTCAGCCAGGTCTGGGCCCCGTGGCTCGCCGAACTGTCGCGGACGAACACCCTGTATCGGTACGACCCGCGCGGTTGCGGCCTGTCGGATCGTGATGTTCGGCACTTCGGACTCGACGCGTGGGTACGCGACCTGGAGGCCGTCGTGGAAGCAGCAGCGCTGGCACGCTTTACCCTGCTCGGCATGTCGCAGGGAGCCGCGATCGCGATCGCCTACGCCGCACGGCATCCGGAACGCGTCGAGCGGCTCCTGCTTTACGGCGGCTATGTACGCGGCATCCTGCACCGCGGCCATGGCTCGCACGAGCGCGACGAGCTCAATGCGATGACTAAGCTGATCGAGCTGGGATGGGGGCGCGAGAATCCGGCATTTCGCCAGATGTTCACGTTGCTGTTCGTCCCCGATGGCGCGCCCGACGAGATCGAATCGTTCAACCGCCTGCAGCAGATGTCCGCGTCCCCGCAAAGCGCGAGCGGGATGGCTCGGGCGTTCGCGGACATCGACGTACAGGGGCTCGCTGCGAAGGTCTGCTGCCCGACGCTCGTCATGCATTGCCACGGCGATGCGCGGGTTCCGTTCGACGAGGGCAAGCTGATCGCGAGCCTGATCGGCGGCGCCCGATTCGTTCCGCTGCAATCGCGCAACCACGTCCTGCTTGCGCATGAGCCGGCGTGGGAGGCATTTGTCCTCGAGTTACGCGCATTCCTGAATCCGCCGTCGCCGCGAGGGGCGTCGCTTCCGTCTGCCAATCTGACGCCGCGCGAGCGCGAGCTGCTCGAGCTGATTGCCGAAGGGCGCGACAACGACGATATTGCGAGCCGACTCTGCGTCAGCAACAAGACGGTGCGCAACCACATCACGCGCATCTTCTCGAAAATGCGCGTGACGACCCGTGCCCAGGCGATCGTACGTGCCCGCGAGGCGGGTTTCGGCACCGGCGGTGCCCCGTAGGCGCATGGGGCCAGAGTCCCATCCGGCCGGCCTTCACGCGGCCCGCGACGCCGGCAGCGCGTAACGGCACGGGACTGCCGTCTCACGACACGCCTTCGCGGTTCCGCGATCATCGTCGCAGCAACGAACGAGCGGGAGGCATCATGGCCGTGAACATGGACAAGCTGAACGAGTTCATAGGCAGGTTTGTCGCGGATCTCGGCGCGACCGTGCACGCAGGCATGGTCGTCCTCGGAGATCGGCTGGGTCTCTACAAGGCACTGGCCGGGCGCCCGATGACGCCCGCCGAGCTTGCAACGGCGACTTCCACCGACGAACGCTACGTGCGCGAATGGCTGTCGTCGCAGGCGGCCGGAGGATACGTCAATTACGATGCGACAAGCCGCCGTTTCAGCCTCGACGAGGAGCAGGCGATGGCTCTTGCAGTCGAAGACAGTCCGGCCTACATCCCGGGCGCATTCGAGCTTGCGTTGGGATCGCTCAAGGCTGTCCCGCGCATGGCCGACGCGTTTCGAACGGGGAACGGAATGGGTTGGCACGAGCACGACGCCGATGTGTTTCATGGTTGCGAACGATTCTTCCGCCCCGGCTATATCGCCAACCTCGTGAGCGCGTGGATTCCCGCACTGGACGGGGTCGCAAAGAGACTCGACTCCGGTGCGCGGGTCGCCGATGTCGGTTGTGGACTGGGTGCTTCGACGATCCTGATGGCGAAGGCGTACCCACGTTCGCAGTTCGTCGGATTCGATTACCACGACGCCTCGATCGCGGCCGCGCGCCGGGCGGCGGTGCGCGCCGGTGTCGCGGACCGGGCGCGATTCGAGGTCGCGAGGGCGAAGGATTTCCCCGGCAGCCAGTACGATTTCGTCGCGGTGTTCGACTGCCTGCACGACATGGGGGACCCGATCGGCGCCGCCACGCACGTGCGCAGGGCGCTGTCGCCGGACGGCACGTGGATGATCGTCGAGCCGTTCGCGAACGACCGGCTCGAGGACAACCTGAATCCGGTCGGCCGCGTCTACTACTCGTTCTCGACGCTCCTCTGCACGCCGTGCTCGCGCTCGCAGGAGGTCGGTCTTTGCCTCGGCGCGCAGGCCGGCGAAGGGCGCCTGCGCGAGGTCGTGACGGCCGGCGGGTTCAGCCGCTTCCGGCGCGCGACGCAGACCCCTTTCAATCTGGTCTTCGAGGCGCGCCCGTAAATGCACCCCCCGCGCGCGCGATCGTCACGCGCGCGATCGTTCCGCCGCCCTCGCGCGGCAGGAGGTCGAGGCGCCCGCCGTGCAACCGCGCGATGCGCTCGACGATCGCGAGACCTAAACCGGCCCCTGCTGCGCCGTCCTCGCGGCTTCGCGCAGGGCCCGCGCGCGTGAACGGCTGCTTCAGCCGCTCGACGTCGGCGTCGGCGATGCCGGCCCCGCGGTCGGCGACCTCGATCACGACCTCTCCGCCGTCGTCGCGGGTGCTGACCTCGACCGGAGGGGCGCCGTACGCGAGCGCGTTGTCGACGAGATTGCCGACGAGCCGCGACACCGATGCGGGCTGGATCCGCGCGAGCGCCGGCGCTGCGGACGCGTGGCTGACGTCGTGTCCGGCATTGCGGTAACGGTCGACTGCCGTGGCAACCGCGGCGGCGACGTCGATCGGCTCGGAGGCACCGGCGGGAACGTCGCGCGCGAAGTCGAGGAACTGGCCGATGATGCGGTCCATCTCCTCGATGTCGGCGACCATGCCGGCGCGGGTCGCCGCGTCGTCGAGCTCGATGCCGAGCCGCAGCCGCGCGAGCGGCGTGCGCAGG
>DASVGI010000053.1:0-14715 GCA_036379595.1 Casimicrobiaceae bacterium
CGGTGGGGATGCTACGTCGCGCTCTACACCGACCGCGGAGGCAGGGAGTGGGGTACCGTGACGCGCGAGTTCGGCCGCGGAACGCGGTCGGTGTAGAGCGCGCCACGGTACCCCACTCCCTCGGCCTCCGCGGTCGAACTCGCGCGCCGCAGCATCCCCACCGCTACCCGGTGCGGCGCATTCCTGAACGCCAGTACGTCCCGGTCATGCAGCGTCAGGCTACACGTGCAAGAGGCCACGCTCGACGATGAGCCGCGCGATCGCATCGCGACGCGGCAACGGAGCGACGGCGCCATAGCCCGTCGTCGCGAGTGCGGCCGCCGCATTAGCGTAGCGCGCCGCTTCGAGCGGCGCGTCTCCGGCGGCGATCCGTGCGAGGAACACGCCATCGAAGCAGTCGCCGGCGCCGGTGGCATCGACCGCGTCGACCGCGATCCCCGCAACGCGCGTGCGGCGCTCGCCATCCGAAACGTAGCAGCCGTCGCGGCCCTGCTTCACGACGACGACGCGCGCGCCGAGCGCGTGGCACCGATCGGCGATGCGTTCGGCTGCGTCGGTTCCGAAGAGCGCTTTCGCATCGTCGGCTCCAGGCAGCGCGAAGTCGCAGCGGCGCAGCGTCTCGATGACGATCGCGCGTGCGCGGGCAAGCGGCCACAGCGCGAGGCGCAGGTTCGTGTCGTACGCGATGCGCGCTCCGGCGTGACGCGCAATGTCGATCGCCGCGAAGCACGCATCGCACGCCGATGGCGAGATTGCCTGGCTGATCGCCGAGAGGTGCAGGAGCCGCGTGCGCGCGAGGATCTCGTTCGGAAGATTCGCGGGTGCGAGGCGCGTCGCCGCCGAGCCCGTGCGCAGATACGAGAAGTGATGCCCGGCCTCGTCGTGCCGGACGAAATAGACTCCGGTCGGCGCTGTTGCGTCGACCGTCACGCCCTCGGTGGCCACACCTTCCGACGACCACAGCGACACGAGATCGCGCCCGAACGAATCGTCGCCGACGCGCGTCACATAAGCACAGCGCGCACCCAGGCGCGCGGCGGCGATCACCGCGTTCGACGTATCTCCGCCGAAGCCCTGCCGCCAGGTGTGGGCGCTGTCGCCGCGCACCTCGTTGAACTCGACCATCGCCTCGCCGAGCGCGACGAGATCGAACGCGGCACCCGCCGATCCGACGGCACCGCTTGCAGCCTGCTGACTCATCGGCCGCGCGCCGGCAACGCCCGAAACGCGCTCGCGTAAGCCGCGGCGGCGGCAGCCACGCTCGCGACGTCACTTCCCGGTCGATACAGGTTCGACCCGGTGCCGAAGCCGGTCGCGCCTTCGGCCCACCACGGCGCCATGTTGTCCGGCCGGATGCCGCCGACGGCGAACACGCGTGTCGCTGGAGGAAGCACCGCGCGCCACGCGCGCAGCACCGCCGGGATCATCGCTTCGGCGGGAAAGAGCTTCAACCCGTCGGCGCCGGCAGCGAGCGCGGCAAAGACCTCGGTCGGCGTCGCCACGCCGGGCAGGCAGGCAAGGTTAAGACGCTTCGCTTCGCGAACGACCGTCGGATCGGCGTGCGGCATCACGATCAACCTGCCGCCCGCGTCGCGGACGCGCGCAACGTCCGACGCATCGACGACGGTTCCCGCGCCGACGAGACAATCGCCGCCGAACCGATCGGCGAGCTCGCGGATCGACTGCAGCGGCCGCGGCGAGTTGAGCGGAACTTCGAGGATCCTGAAGCCGGCTGCGCGAAGGGCTGGTCCGACCGTAGCGACTTCCTCCGGTGCGATACCGCGCAGCACGGCGATCAGCGGTAGCGGCGAGAGGTACGGATCAAGATCGAATGTCGGCACGCTGCGCGTTCCTTTCGTCGATGACGGGCTCGGCGAGCCACCCCGCCTGCACCGCAATGCGCCAGAGGCCGTATGCGGCCGCGTCGGCGGAGGCGGTCTCGCTCGCGACACCGGCGTCGCACAGTGCGCGCTCGTAGCGATCGGCCAGCGCGTCGTCACCGATGATCCGCACGCCGCCGGCGCCCGCACCGAGCGCGCGCGCCCAGGCGAGGCCGCCGCGAATCTCGCGACCGATCAGGAGGCCCGACAGCCACTCGGCGACGTCGTCGGGCGCGAGCTCGCCGGCGAGTGCCAGCGTGCGCGCGGCAAAGAGATCGTGCATCAGCTCGCCGGCTTCGAGGCCATGCGCGACGCCGCGCGCGAATGCATCGTCGGCGCCGTCGCCCGGCGCCCCGCTCGCGAGGCGCCCGAGCATGCTGTGCTCGAGGAGGAGCGTGTAGAGCTCGCCGGTCATGAACGTCGCGAAATCGATCACGCGGCCGCGGTCGACGCGCGCCCACTTGCTGTGCGTTCCGGGAAGCACGGCGAGCACATCCGCTTCGCCGAGCGCCACCGCGCCGAGAAGCTGCGTCTCCTCGCCGCGCATCGCATCGGGTACTCCGCGTGCGTCGACGGTCGTCACGCCGGGAACGATCGTGAGCTCGCCGCCCGGCGTGGCGACGAGGTGCTCGGCAAGTGCGGCGAGCGACGCGGGACACTCGACGTACGGCGCCTCGATCCACCCCTGGCGGCTGCCGACCATCCCGCAGGCGATGCGCGGCGCGCGATCACTGCGCCACGGTCCCAGGAGCTCGAGTAACGCCGCCTCGAAGCGGCTGCCGTGCATTCTGCGCAGGCCGAGCGGCGCCGAGCGGCGCTCGCGGATCACGCCATCGGCGTCGAAGCGCCAGGCTCGCGCGAGCGTCGTGCCCCAATCGATGGCAATCAGCGCGCTGGCAGTCAAGTCGATACGCGGAACGATGCGCGAGACGATGCGCGAAAGGCGGCCCGAATGAGTTACCAGCGGCCTGCGGCAACCTCGTCGCTCGCGCGCGCGTCGACCCAGCGCTCGCCTGCGGGCGTGCGCTCCTTCTTCCAGAACGGCGCCTGCGTCTTGAGGAGGTCGATCACGTAACGACAGGCGTCGAATGCCATGTCGCGGTGCGCGCTCGTCACGACTACCAGCACGATCTGGTCTCCGGGCTGGAGCACCCCGATGCGGTGAATGACGAGCACGTCGCGCACGTCGAAGCGCGCCCTGGCGCCGGCGACGATGTCGGCAAGCGCAGTCTCGGTCATCCCCGGATAATGCTCGAGAAACATCGCATCGACCTGCGACGCGTCGTTCTCGGCACGCACCGTCCCGACGAAGCTTGCGACGGCGCCGACGCCATGATCGCCGGCCCGGAGCCGGGCGATTTCCGCGCCGGCGTCGAAATCGGCTTCCTGCACGCGCACCGTCATCGCGTGGCCTTCAGCCCCCGGTGACCGGAGGAAACACGGCCACTTCGTCATCGTCGCCGATCGGCGTATCGGGCCGGGCGAGGCGCTGGTTGACCGCGAAGCGCACCGCCCGGCCGACGCCGAGCTCGTGGGCCCACACTCCACCGCGCTTGCGCAGCGCGTGGACGAGGTCGGCGACGCTCGGCGCCGCGTCGCTCGCGACGGCAAGCGTCTCGGACGCGCATCCCAGCACCTCGCGCAGACGCGCAAGGTAGACCACGCGCACGGTGGTGACGCGCGAGGTTGTCACCGGGTCGATGTCGACGGCATGTTCCATGGCAGCACGAGAAAGGTCGCGGCAGTCTGCGGCCGCGTACCGCCATTCTAGTATGGGCGATCAGAAGCGGAACTGGACGCCGAACTGAACCTGGTCCGATTCGGGCAACGGCCCGGAGAGGCTTTCGCCGGCGAAGTGCGGGAAGCGCGCGTACTCGAGCCGCAGGCCGAGCGCCGAGCTGACGTCGTAGCGCAATCCGAGACCATAGTTGACACCGTCGCGATTTCGCGCGTCGATCGGCGAAGCAAGCGCGTAGGTCGGCGCATTCGCGCTCTGCGCGTAGCCGAGGCGCCCGTACAGCGAAAAACGGTGCAGGAACGACCACGCTGTATAGACATCGGCATTCCAGCTCGCCGCCGGCGCCCCGGTCGCCCCGGCGAGCGACAGGCCGACCCCGCCGCCCGGCACGGCCGAGCCCAGCGAATACTGGCGATCGCGATCGGCGGTCGAGAACGAGCCCTCGACCGCGAGATCGTTCGCGAAGCGGTACCCGCCGAAGAGGAGCGAGCGGCGCGTCGCCGTATCGCTCGATACCGGAGGCGTGTAGCGGCCCCAGGTCGAGGCGCGACGGCCGAAATCGACGCCCGCCGTGTCGACCCCGCTGTCGCGGAGCTCGACGCCGCCGTAGAAACCCGGGGTGTCCTGCGTGGATGCGACGACTCCGGCGGCGTCGGGCGGCGCTGCGGCAAGTCCGGCGGCACCTGCGAGCGGCGCCGCCGCCAGTGCGGCCAGGCCAAGCATCGCAAGTATTTGATTCACCATCATTCTTGTATCACCTGCTGGGCACGGCTTCGTGCGCCGCAACCTCTTGCGCGCTCCCGGATCGACGCATCCCGAACGCGTTTGAAACTTCTGCCGCCCAGTGGTTCACGCTACTCTTCGCGGACCCCGATCGTCAATCGTTCGCCGGCTCGCCGGCGGCTCGTGGAATCGGTTCTGCCCGCTCGGCGACAAAGGCCGCGATGCCGGCGAGATCGTCGAGTCCGAAGAGCACAAGCCCCGGGGCCTCGATCGCCGGATCGTCGGTGGCGAGCGCGACGATGTTCCGATCGACCGGGTGGAGCTTCGGCTTGCCGACCGATGGACGCCACACCTCGAGCTTCGGAATCGGCGCCGTCTTGTAGCCCTCGACCAGCACGAGGTCGCACGGCGACAGCCTGGCAAGGCTCGCTTCGAGCGAAGGCTCCGGCGCTCCGCGAAGCTCGTGCATCAGCGCCCAGCGAACGGCAGAGCTCACCAGCACCTCGCCGCATCCGGCCTGCCGGTGGCGCCACGAATCCTTGCCTTCGTGATCGATGTCGAAGGCGTGGTGCGCGTGCTTGACGAGCGATACGGCGAGGCCGCCGGCGAGCAGGCGCGGAACGAGCGCTTCGATCAGCGTCGTCTTGCCGCTGCCGGACCAGCCGGCGAAACCGAATACGCGCATCGAAAGGGGGTGCGGGTCAGGCGGCGAGCGCACCGCGATGCCAGGGGTGCTGCGTCGCGCGCACGCCGATCATCGAGGCAAGCCCCGGATCGACGATGGCGCCGTCCCAGACCATCACGCCCGCGGCGAGGCCCCGATCGGCGTCGAGGGCGGCGCCGATGCCGCTTCCGGCAAGCCGCGCGATCCGCGGAAGCAGCGCCGCGGCATACGCCTGCGTCGCGGTGCGCGGCACGCGCGCCGGCATGTTCGGAACCGCGTAATGAACGATGCCTTCGTCGACGTACATCGGATCGGAGAGCGTCGTCAGCCGGGAGGTCTCGGCGATGCCCCCGTGATCGATGCAGACATCGACGAGCGCGGCGCCGCGCCGCATCGATCTCAGCATCGCGCGCGTGATCAACGTCGGCGATGCGGCGCCCGGCTCGAGCACGGCGCCGATCACGAGATCGGCGGAGGCGATCGCCTCGGCGAATTCGGACGCCGAGCGGCCGATCCGATCGGTGATGACCGGAGTGCGCGCGCGCGCCAGCGCGTGAGCGGTGCGCGCGAGCCGCTCGCCGCCGCGCGACCACAGGTGGACGTGGCAGCCCAGTTCCGCCGCGACGTGAGCCGCCTCGCGGCCGACGTTGCCGGCACCGATCACGACGACGCGCGCCGGAGGCACGTCGTCCACGCCGGTGATCAGCGTGCCGCCGCCTTCCACGGCATGGCAGAGCGCCTCGGCGCCGGCGAGCGGCGCCAGGCGCCCGGCGATCCGCGACATCGGAGCGAGGATCGGGAGCTCGCCGTCGGCGTCGCGGACCGCCTCGGCCGCGATCACGTTCACTCCAGCGGCCGCGAGCGCCGCGACGAGCCCGGCGTCGCCGACGAGTTGCGCGAAGCCGACGAGCGTCGTGCCGCGCGCGAGCAGCGGCAATTCAGGGCGCTGAACTTCCTTCACCTTGACGACGAGCTCGCATTGCCAGACCGCAGCGGCATCGGCCTTAAGCGTCGCCCCCGCTTCGGCATATTCGGCGTCGGCAAAGCCGCTCGCGCGCCCGGCATCCTGCTCGACCGCAACTTCGTGCCCGGCATGCACGAGCTCGCGCACACCCGCAGGCGTCATCGCGACGCGTCGCTCGCCGTCCTTGGTCTCGCGTGGCACTCCGATTCGCATCGCTTTCACCCGCCTCGATTGTAAGGGGTAGACTGACCCCCCGATGAAAGTTCCGATCGTCGCACGCGCAAGTGGTTCCGACGCCGCGGAAGGGCACAGCCTCGTCGACGCGCTCGAATCGATGCTCGCCGACATTCCGCGCGCGCGGATGGGACCAACCGACTCCCCCGATGAAGCGGCACGCTCGATCGCGCGGCGCGCGGCAAAGCAGGCGGCGCTCCTGTCGGGCTCGCTTGCGCTGCCGCCGGGACCGCTCGGTCTCGTCACGATCCTGCCCGACCTCTATCTCATCTGGCGTACGCAGCGCCAGATGGTGTCGGATCTCTTCGGCGCGCACGGCCGCGACGGCGAGCTCACCCGCACGCACATGCTCTACTGCCTGTTCCGCCACGCGGCAAGCCACGTGCTGCGCGACGTCGCGGTGCGCAGCGGGCAGCGCTTCGTCGTGCGGCAGCTTTCGACCGGCGCGGTGAGGACTGCGCTCGGCGCCATCGGGGTTACCGTCTCGCAACGCGTTGCCGGCACTGCGGCCGGCCGCTGGATTCCGCTCGCGGGCGCCGCAGCCGTCAGCGCGTACGCGTACTGGGACACGATGCAGGTCGCGGCGACCGCGACCCGCCTCCTCTCCTCGCCGACGCCCGACTGATCCGCCGCCACCGCTATGTGCGGGCGCTACGAGCTTTCGAGTCATCCGACGGCGATCGCGCTTGCGTTCGGGCTCGCGCACGTGCCCGACCTCGAGCCGCACTACAACATCGCCCCGACGCAGCGCGTGCCGATCGTCCGGCTCGACGCCTCCGGTGCGCGCGAACTCGTCGAGGTGAAGTGGGGACTCGTCCCGCGCTGGGCGCGGGACCCGTCGATCGGCGGGAGGCTCTTCAACGCGCGCGCCGAGACCGTCGCGCAGAAGGCGGCGTTTCGCGCCGCGTACGCGCGCCATCGCTGCCTCGTTCCGGCGAACGCCTTCTACGAGTGGCAGGTTCGGCCGGGCGGCAAGCAGCCGCTGCACATCGGAATGCCCGACGACGCGCCGTTCGGCATCGCGGGCCTCTTCGAGCGCTGGCGCTCGTCGACCGATGAGGTCCTCGATACCTGCACGATCATCACGACGGATGCGAACGAGGCGCTGCGGCCGATCCACGACCGGATGCCGGTGATCCTTCCGCCGGCAAGCTACGCGCGCTGGCTCGACGCGACGAACGCCGATGTCGCTGACCTCCTCGTGCCGTGGAGCGGGCCGGAGCTTAACGTCTACGCGGTGTCGACGCGCGTCAACCGCGCGGAGAACGACGACGCCGGCGTGCGCGAGCCGATCCAGGCGTCGCTGCTCTAGCGGCCGAGCAGCCTGCCGAGCGCCTTGCCGATGTCGTTGGCAACCGCGTTGCCGGCCTCTTTCGGCTGCCGCTGCGCCGAGGCGGGCGCGGCCGCGCGCTTCGCGCCGCTCATCGCGGCCGTGCACGGCGCCTCGCCGCCTGCGCCTCCGGGCGCGATCAACGCACCGCCGAGCACCGCGAGCCCGCCCCCCGTCGCCGCGAGGGCACCGATGCCGGCGATCGTCTCGGCGGTCGCCGCAGCGTCGACGCCGACCGTCGGATGCGCGAACGGCCCGCGCACGCGGACGAGGCGCGCGATCTTCGAGACGTCGATCGAGATCCCCTGCTGCAGCCGCGGCTGCACAGAAAGGTCGAGCGTCCGGTTGCGAAAATCGATGCGACCGCTCGCGAGCACGCCGAGCTGGCTCGTCTCGGCGCCGATCGAGCGATCGATCTCGGCGACACCGTTGGCGATCGGCAGGCGCACGACCGCGCAGCGAAGCTCGGTCGTCCCGCGCGACGCGAGCGTCGGATCGAGGAATGCGGCAACACGCGCCAGCGCGGAGCCACTGCCGCCCGCCGATCCGGCAAGCGTCGTCGGGCCGGCGATCGCGAGGACGTTGCCCGACATGTGCTTCTCCCATTCCGCGGGCCCCGCGCCACTCGACGAAAGCTCGGCGGTGACGCGCATCCGTCCGGAGCGAATGCTGTCGGGTGCGCCCGCGGCGCGCGCGATCGCGGCGAGGTCGAGGTTCTGCGCCGCGAGCGCGACCTTCACGCGCATCGGCGTCCCTGGAGCCGACGTGATGTCGACGGTGCCGGTGAGCGTGCCTCCGAACGTGTCGAGCGGCGCAAGCGTGAGACGGGAGACACCGTGGCCCAGGTCGGTCACGATGACTTTGCCGGTCGCGGCGAGCGAGCTCCAGCCGACGTCGAGATCGTCGAGCGTCGTCGTCGGCGCGGCGCGGGTGAGCTTGCTCTTCAGGTGCGTCGGCGTTCCATCGACCTTTCCCTCGAGCGCGACCGCGTACGGCCAGCGCTGACCGAGCCACGCCGAAACCGGCCCGAGATCGCCGTTGAGCGCGACCGGAACGTCGCCGACTTTACCGCGGAAATCGACCGCCACCGGCGCATCGGCGCTGGCCGCGTGCAGCGCGAGGTGATCGATGCCGATCGCGGTGACCTTCCCGGTCGCTCCATCGCGATACGATACTTCGCCGTTGTCGACGACGACGTTGGCGACCCCGATCGCCGCTGCGGCGCCGGCCGCCGCGGCGGGGCCCGGCGCGCCGGGGGCTTCCGCCTTCTTCGCGCCGAACTCCCAGTTCGCGTGCCCCGCCGCGTCGGTTTCGAGCGCGATCACCGGATGCGACAGCGCGACCTCGACGATCTCGAACCGGCGGTGGATCAACGGCAGCAGCGCAACCCGCGCCTCGATCCTGCCCGCGGCGAGCATCTCCCTCGCCTGCCCCCACGGCGCGTTGGCGATGCTGACGTTGTCGAGCGAGATCGACGGTGTCAGCGACAGGTGAAAGGCAACCGGCCCGGCAACCGTGACGGCGCGCCCGGTCGCTGCCTCGATCCGCGCCAGCACCGGCGCCATCAGCGTGCGTGGATCGATCGTCGCGACGGCGATCGCCGCGGCGACGAGGATCAGCACGACGACCCCGCCCGCAACGCCGAGGATGATCAGGGCAGTTCTGCGCATCGGCCGATTCTAATCCGACTGTGCGCGAGCGAAGCGTCGCGATACTCGAGCGCTCGGCCCGCAGTCAGGCATCATCGCGGTATGACCTCGATCGAACGCGAAGTGCTCGGCGCCGCAAAGGCGCTCGTTCGCGCCGTCACCGACCTCACCTTCCCGTCGCCCGTCGCGCACGTCTACAACCCGCTCCACTACGCATTCGCTTCGTACGAGCAATACGTGCACCGCTACGGCGCCTCGCGCAAGAAGGTGGTGCTGGTCGGAATGAACCCCGGTCCGTTCGGCATGGTGCAGACCGGCGTGCCGTTTGGCGAGGTCGCAGCGGTGCGCGACTGGATGGGCATCCGCGCGACGGTCGGCACGCCGGCCTCGGCGCACCCGAAACGTCCGGTGGAAGGCTTCGAGTGCACGCGCTCCGAGGTGAGCGGCCGGCGGCTGTGGGGATGGGCCGCGGCGCGAGCGGGGAGCGCCGACGCGTTCTTCGCCGACTGGTTCGTGCTCAATTACTGCCCGCTCGCGTTCGTCGAGGCGTCGGGCCGCAACCTGACCCCGGACCACCTCCCCGCCGCAGCGCAGCGCGAGCTCTACGCCGCCTGCGACCTCCATCTCGCGCGCGCACTCGCCGCACTCGCGCCATCGTGGGCGATCGGCATCGGCGACTTCGCCGCGAAGCGCATACGCGCGGTCCTCGAATCCGGCAACGTCGATTCGGGATTCGCGCGCAGCGTGAAGAGCGGGCGCATCCTGCACCCGAGCCCCGCGAACCCGACCGCGAACCGCGGCTGGGCGGAAGCCGTCGACGGCGAGCTCGCCGCGCTCGGCGTTCCGCTTCCGGGAGACTCGCTACGCCTTCCGGGAGACTCGATCAACGCAGCGAAGCGTTCACCGCGTCGAGCGCAGCGCTCCCCGGCACCAGCTCGGCGTCGCCGAGCGAGTTGAGCGGAACCTCGACGGTTTCGAGCGCCGCGTGCAGATCGTGCGCGTCCGGGTCGAGGTAGAGGAGCCCGGTGACGATCTCGCCGGCCGCGCGCCGTGATTCGAGGTACGCCATCGCGCGGACGCGGTCGGTCGGATCATAGTCGTCGTCGAGCTTGCGGAGCTTCACCGTGCCGCCATCGTGGAGCACGACGTCGCGCACGCTGCCGGGCTCGAATTCGGCGGTGATCGGATCGCGCTCGGGCATGAAGTCGAGCCGGTTGACTGCTTCGTTGTGCTCGCGCACGTAGTCGTAGCTCTTCGTCGACCCCGGATGATTGTTGAACGCGACGCACGGACTGATGACGTCGAGGAACGCCGCGCCGCGATGCCGCAGCGCGGCCTTCAGGAGGGGCACGAGCTGCGTCTTGTCGCCCGAGAAGCTTCGCGCGACGAAGGTCGCACCGAGCGCCAGCGCGAGCAGCACGAGGTCGATCGGCTCGTCGCTGTTGACCGCACCGCGCTTGCTGCGGCTCCCTTTGTCGGCGGTCGCCGAGAACTGTCCCTTGGTGAGGCCGTAGACGCCGTTGTTCTCGACGATGTAGACCATGTCGACGCCGCGGCGCAGAACGTGCGCGAACTGGCCGAGCCCGATCGACGCCGAATCCCCGTCGCCCGAGACGCCGATGTAGATCAGGTCGCGATTGGCGAGCGCCGCGCCGGTCAGCACCGACGGCATGCGGCCGTGAACGCTGTTGAAGCCGTGCGAGTTGCCGAGGAAGTAGGTCGGCGTCTTCGACGAGCAGCCGATCCCCGACAGCTTGGCGACGCGATGCGGCGCGATGCCGAGCTCGAAGCACGCCTGGATCAGCGCCGCCGAGATCGAGTCGTGACCGCATCCCGCGCACAGCGTCGAGATCGCGCCCTCGTAATCGCGCCGCGTGAGCCCGAGCGCGTTGCGGGGAAGCCCGGGATGGTGAAGCTTGGGTTTGGCGAGGTACGTCACAGCAGGATGGAGGAGTGAGGAGTGAGGATAGGGGATTGAGGAGCGAGGATCGGGGAGCGAGGATCGGGGAGCGAGGAGCGAACGAGGATCAGGAGGCGCGGCGGATCGGCGGCCTGCGTCCCGCGACCGCGGCCTCGCCGGCACCGATGCCGAGGAGGCGCGCCTGGTCGGAGATCTCGCGCGTGATGAAGCGCTCGGTGATCGGCGTGCCGTCGTAGTGCAGCACCGAGACGATCTTCGCCGGATCGATCCCGCATTCGTTCACCAGCAGCATCTTCAACTGCGCGTCGCGATTCTGCTCGACGACGAAGACCCGGTCGTGCGCCGCGACGAACTCGGCGACGCTGTCGTGGAACGGAAATGCGCGCAGGCGCATCCGGTCGAGATGAATGCCCTGCCGCGCGAGCTCGGCGAGCGCCTCGGCCATCGCCGCTCCGGTCGACCCGAACCAGATCACGCCGGCGCTGGTCGGCTCGGCCGCGGCAGAGACCTCCGGCTTCGGCAACCACGCGCGCGCGCCGTCGAACTTGCGCAGGAGGCGCTGGACGTTGTCGACGTAGGCGGTGCCCTCCTCGGTGTAGCGCGCGTAGCGATCCTTCGTCGTCCCGCGCGTGAAGAAGCTCCCCTTCGTCGGATGCGTTCCCGGCCACGTGCGATACGGGATGCCGTCGCCGTCGACGTCGAGATAGCGGCCGAAGTCGCGCCCCGCGTCGAGCTCGGCGGCGGTCATCACCTTGCCGCGATCCATCCGCTTCGCATCGTCCCACGCGAACGGCTCGACGAGCCAGTCCTGCATGCCGATGTCGAGGTCCATCATCACGAACACCGGCGTCTGCATGCGATCGGCGACGTCGAACGCGAGCGCGCCGAGCTCGAAGCACTCGCGCGGATCCTCGGGGAACAGCAGCACGTGCTTCGTATCGCCGTGCGACGCGTAGGCGCAGGCGACGAGGTCGGCCTGCTGCGTGCGCGTCGGCATCCCGGTCGAAGGGCTGCCGCGCTGGACGTCGAAGAGCACTGCCGGAATCTCGGCGAAATACGCGAGGCCGAGGAACTCCTGCATCAGCGAGATGCCCGGCCCCGATGTCGCCGTGAACGCGCGCGCGCCGTTCCACGCGGCGCCGATCACCATGCCGATCGACGCGAGCTCGTCCTCGGCCTGCACGATCGCATAGCGCCGCTTGCCCGCGGCGGCATCGGTGCGCAGCTTTCGGCACCATTTCGCGAACCCCTCGGCGAGCGACGACGACGGCGTGATCGGATACCACGCGGCGACCGTCGCCCCGCCGTAGACGGCACCGAGCGCCGCTGCCGCATTGCCGTCGACGAAGATCCGCTTGCCGACGCGATCGCGTCGCTCGACATGCAGCGGCAGCGGACAGGCGAAGTGCTCGAGAACATGCGTGCGCCCCAGCGCGAACGCGCGCCGGTTCGGCTCGAGCAGCGCTTCCTTGCCGCGGTACTGCTCGGCGAGCAGGCGATCGATCTCGTCGGGATCGATCGCGAAGAATGCGGAGAGCGCACCGAGATAGATGATGTTCTTGAAGAGCTGGCGCTGGCGCGCGTCGGTGTACTCGGCATTGCAGAGCGCAGTGAGCGGGACGCCGAGCGACGTGACGTCGGTGCGGAACTTCGACTGCGGCAACGGCCGCGTCGAGTCGAAGAAGAGGTACCCGCCGGCATCGATCTCGGCGACGTCCTTGTCCCACGTCTGCGGGTTCATCGCGACGGCGAAGTCGACACCGCCGCGCCGGCCGCGCCACCCAGCTTCGGTGATGCGCACCTCGTACCATGTCGGCAGGCCCTGGATGTTCGACGGGAAGATGTTGCGCGCGGCAACGGGAACGCCCATGCGCAGGATCGAGCGCGCGAAGAGGCCGTTCGCGGAAGCGGACCCGGAGCCGTTGATGTTGGCGAACTTGACGACGAAATCGTTGACGCGTGCGTCCATGGCGATCGGTCCGATCTCGATCAGTCAGCAGCCATCGCGCCGACGTCGGCCGCCGCGCGAACGAGCGTCGGCGGGCGCACGCGATCGGCGGCGTGCGCCATCTCGATCAGGAACTTCTGCATGTCCCACGCCCCGGTCGGACAGCGCTCGGCGCAGAGCCCGCAGTGCAGGCAGATGTCCTCGTCCTTGACCATCACGCGACCGGTTCGGACCGCCGCTGAGACGTAGAGGTCCTGCGCGAGGTTCGCGGCCGGCGCCGAAAGCCGCGTGCGCAGATCGGCTTCGTCGCCGTTGGCGGTGAAGCTGATGCAGTCCATCGGGCAGATGTCGACGCACGCGTCGCATTCGATGCAGAGCTTCGCGCTGAACACCGTCTGCACGTCGCAGTTGAGACAGCGCTGCGCCTCGGCGTAGGCGAGCCGCGGATCGAAGCCGAGCTCGACCTCGGTGCGGATATCTTTGAGCGCGATCGTCACCTCGCGCAGCGGCACGCGGTAGCGGCGATCAGGGTGGATCGCGTTGTCGTAGCTCCACTCGTGGATACCCATCTTCTGCGACATGAGGTTCGTGTGCGGCGGCGGACGCTTCGCGAGCGACTCGTCGCGGCAGTGAAGGTCGATCGAGATTGCGGCCTCGTGGCCGTGCGCCACCGCCCAGATGATGTTCTTCGGCCCGAACGCGGCATCGCCGCCGAAGAAGACTCGAGGGTGCGTCGACGCCATCGTCTGCCGATCGACCTGCGGCATGCCGCGATCGTCGAACGCGATGCCGAGATCGCGCTCGATCCACGGAAACGCGTTCTCCTGGCCGATCGCGACGAGCACGTCGTCACAGGCGAAATCGACCGGCGCTTCGCCGGTCGGCACGAGCTTTCTGCGTCCGCGCGCGTCGTGCTCGGCGCGGACCTTCTCGAAGCGCACGCCGGTGAGCGTCCCGCCGTCGTGAAGGAACTCGAGCGGCACGAGATAGTTGTGGATCGGAATGCCTTCGTGCAGCGCGTCCTCCTTCTCCCACGGCGACGCCTTCATCTCGTCGAAGCCCGAGCGGACGACGACCTGCACGCTCTCCCCGCCGAGACGGCGCGAGCTGCGGCAGCAGTCCATCGCGGTGTTTCCGCCGCCGAGGACGACGACGCGCCGGCCGATCCGCGTCGTATGGCCGAACGACACCGACGACAGCCAGTCGATGCCGATGTGGATGTGCGCGGCGGCTTCGGATCGTCCCGGTATGTCGAGATCACGCCCGCGCGGCGCTCCGCTGCCGACGAACACCGCGTCGAATTGCCCGTCGAACTCGCCGTCGAGCAACGCGCGCAGCGAATCGATCCGCGCTCCCGGACGGAACTCGATGCCGAGATCGAGAATGTAGCCGACCTCTTCGTCGATCACCCGATCGGGCAGGCGGAATTTCGGAATCTGCGTGCGCATCATGCCGCCGGCCTGCGCGTCGGCGTCGAACACGATGCATTCGTAGCCGAGTGGCGCAAGGTCGCGCGCGACGGTGAGCGAAGCGGGTCCGGCGCCGATCAGCGCGATGCGCTTGCCGTTGCCTGCCGCGGCGCGCCGCGGAAGGCGCGGCCGGATGTCTTCCTTGTAGTCGGCCGCGACGCGCTTCAGACGGCAGATCGCGACCGGCTCGGGCTT
>DASVGI010000054.1:0-2661 GCA_036379595.1 Casimicrobiaceae bacterium
ACGTCAACGCCGGGCACGATCCGCCGTTCCTTGCGGGCGGCACCGGTAGCGCCAATGTCGTCAGTCGCGCCGGTGCCGCTGGCGAAGCGCGCACACTGCGACGGCTCGGCGCGACCGGGCCTGCGCTCGGACTCGTCGCGGGCGCGCGCTACGAGGTGCGCGTGGAGACTGTCGCGCCGGACGAGGTGCTGCTCGTCTACACCGACGGCGTCAGCGACGCGCGTGCCGTCGACGGCACGCAGTTCTCGGAAGAGCGCATCGCTGCGTTGCTGGGCGATCGCGCCGCCGACGCGAGCGCAGTGTCGGGCGGATGCGCCACGCGGCTTCTCGACCGCATCGCGGCAGCGGTCGCCGCGCACGCCGGCGACGGCGAGCGTTTCGACGATGCGACGATGCTCGCCGTCCATCGCGTTTCGCCGGTCCTGCCGGCCGGACGATGATCGAGGCATTCGACCGCGGCCTCTGCGCGGTCAACCGCTGGCTCGTCATCGTTCTCCTCGCGGCGATGGCGATCATGGTGTTCGCCAACGTCGTGCTGCGCTACACGACCGGATACTCGATCCTGTGGTCGGAGGAGGCCTCGCGCTATGCGATGGTCTGGCTGACGTTCGTCGGCGCCGGGCTCGTACTGCGCTACGGCGGACACATCGGCATCGATACGCTGCAGGAGAAGCTGCCGCGCTACGCGCTGCAGATCCGGGGGGTGATCTTCGCGGCGCTGATCGCGTTCTTCGTCGTCCTCGCCGTGGTCGGGACCCGCTACGCGATGCTGACCTGGGGGCAGACGACGCCGGTGCTGCGCGTACCGATCGGCGCGATCTATCTTGCGATGCCGGTCGGTGCGGTTCTGCTCGTGACGCATCTGCTGCTGATGGCGCAGAGCTGGGTCGTGCGCGGCGAATCGCTTGCCGGCGGCGAGTTCGACGCCGATGCGGCGAGGATGTGACGCTTCGGCCGGCGAGCGGTCGACGCCGCGATGGTGACGATACTCTTCGTCGCAGCAGTCGCGCTCCTCGCGCTCGGCGTTCCCGTTGCCTTCGCGCTGGGCGGGGCGACGCTTGCGGCGATGATCGATGGCGGCGTTCCGCTGGTCGCGCTGCCGAAATACCTCTTCTCCGGAATCGATCTCTTCGCGCTCGAAGCGGTGCCGTTCTTCATCCTCACCGCCGAGCTGATGACCGGAGGTGCGCTCTCCGACGTGCTGTTGCGCTTCGCGTCGCAGTTCGTCGGCCGCTTCCGCGGCGGGCTCGGCCATACGAACATTCTGACGCTGACGTTCTTCTCGGGCATCTCCGGCTCGGCGCTCGCCGATGCCGCCGGACCCGGGGCGATCATGATCAGGATGATGCGCAACGACGGCTACGATCCGGCTTACGCGGCTGCGCTGACCGCGGCGACGTCGATTCTCGGGCCGATCATCCCGCCGTCGATCAGCGTCATCATCTATGCGCTCGCCTATCCGCAGGTGAACCTCGTCGGCCTGCTGATCGCCGGCGCGGTTCCGGGCATCGTGATCGCGATTGCGATGGCGTCGATCAACCACTTCGTGTCGGTGCGGCGCAACTATCGCGGCGCCGTCGAGCGGCCGGGGCTCGCCGGGTATCTGCGCAATACCTGGCGCGCGATCCCGGCGCTCGTGCTGCCGGTACTGATTCTCGGCGGCATCGCGTCGGGAGCGTTCACCCCAACCGAGGCGTCGGTGGTCGCGGTCTTCTACGCGCTCGCCGCGGGGCGGCTCGTCTACCGGACGCTGGAGTGGCCGATGCTGCCGGGCATTCTCGTGCGCTCCGCATTGATGACGGCGTCGGTCCTCCTCATCGTCGGGATGTCGGCAGCATTCGCGTGGGTGCTGACGGTCTCGCGCGTGCCGCAGCACCTGACCGCGTGGATTGTCGGGATGCAGTTGCCGCCGCTCGCGTTCCTGTTCGCCGTCAACCTGCTCCTGCTCGCGTTCGGCATCTTCATCGAGCCGCTCCCGGGCATCGTCGTTCTGGTGCCGATCCTCGCTCCCATCGCGCATGCGCTCGGCATCAACGACCTGCAGTTCGGGATCATCGTCATCGTCAACCTGACGATGGGGATGATCACGCCGCCGGTCGGCGGACTGCTGTTCGTCACGTCGATCGTCGCGCGCGTGCCACTCGCGCGACTCGTGCGCGAGTTGTGGCCGTTCGTGTGGGCGCAGGTCGCGGTGCTGGCGCTCCTGTCGCTGGTGCCGGGGCTGTCGTCGTGGCTGCCGGGCGTGTTCGGCTACCGCTGACGCCCGCGCGCGCGGTCGCGCGAACTCGCGCGCGTGTCGGCGTCACAGCGAAGCGCAGCGGCGAAGTGCAGCGGGGTGCCCCGCAGGGCCCGGAGTCCGTGAACGCCTGCCTACGGGGCCCGGCGCTCGCTTCGCAAGGTGTGCGCCGGTGGCCGACCAAGTTCAGTGCAGTGCTCGCCGCGCCACCCGTGACGGCAGGCACTCCCACGGGCGCAGCGGGCGCCCCCACGGCGCTCCGCCGCGGCGTGCGGTGCGGCGCGAGCGGGGCGCGCGTTCGCGCGATAGCGCCGCCGATGCGAAAGCGCGGACCGGGCACCTGCACGATGCGGTGTGCTGCCTCGCTGCCGCAGGCTCGGTCGGTGCGGGCCCAGCGCCTCGCGCGAGTGGGAGCGCCTGCCTAC
>DASVGI010000055.1:0-6793 GCA_036379595.1 Casimicrobiaceae bacterium
GCCTGGAGCCTCGAAGTCTCGCCGATCAGCAACGTGATGATCAGGCCGTGGGTCGAAGGCTACAAGCGCCACCCGATCCTCAACGCGTCGTTCGTCTACATGGACGTCCAGCCGCATCACTGAGGAACCGGCAACGCACGACGGGAAGCGTGCCGGAGGTGGTACATTACGGCGCCATTTTCGGGCGGGACAGGAAGCAGGGGTACGGATGCGCGCTGCGCGAGCAGGGTCGTGGGTGGGTGCGATCGTCACCGTGCTCGCGATCGACTTCGTCCCCGCGCTCGCGATCGGCTTCGTCGCTGCGCTCGCGATCGGACTCGTCGCCGCGCCGGCACGTGCCGCCGATCCGGCGAAGGTCCTGCGCATCGCGTTCCCGGTGGCGGAGACCGGATTCGATCCGGCGAAGGTCTCGGATCTCTATTCGTCGACGGTGATCGAGGCGATCTTCGAGCGCCTCTACACGTACGATTACCTCGCGCGCCCGGTGAAGATCGTGCCGCTGACCGCGGACGGCATGCCCGAGATCTCCGACGGCGGGCGCACCTGGACCATCCACCTGAAGCACGGCATCTACTTCGCGTCGGATCCGGCGTTCGGAGGCAAGCCGCGCGAGCTCACCGCACAGGATTACGTCTACAGCTTCGAGCGCCACGCCGATCCGGCCAACCGCTCGCCGTGGGCATTTCTCGTGCAGGACCGCTTCGAGGGTCTCGACGCGCTCGCCGAGGCGGCAGCCAGGCGCGGCAAGTTCGATTACGACGCCACGATTCCCGGCATCGTCGCGGTCGACCGCTACACGCTGCGCTTCCGGCTGAAGCGCCCCGACTATCTGCTCCCGTACACGCTCGCGCACACTCCGTTCGGTGCGGTCGCGCGCGAGGTGATCGAGAAGTATGCGAGCGACACCAACGCGCACCCGGTCGGCACCGGGCCCTACATGCTCGCGGACTGGCGCCGGGGCGCGAAGATCACGCTCGTCGCCAATCCCGATTACCGCAAGGTCACGTGGCATTTCGAGGCCGGCGACGAAGCGTGGGACCAGGCGATCGTCAAAGCGATGGAAGGCAAGACGATCCCGCAGATCGGCCGCGTCGAAATCTCGATCATCGAGGAGTCGCAGTCGAGGTGGCTCGCGTTCAACGGAGGCGAGCTCGACTACCTCGGCCTCCCGGCGACGTTCAAGGCGCAGGCGCTCGACGACTCCAACCACCTGCTGCCCAATCTCGCCGCGCGCGGCGTGAAGCTCGACCGCAGCGTCGATCCCAGCATCAGCTACGCGTTCTTCAACTTCCGCGATCCGCTGGTCGGCGGCTTCTCGAAGGAGAAGATCGCACTGCGCCGCGCGATCATCATGGGGTACAACCTGCCGCAGGAGCTCGCAGTCGTCGACAAAGGACAGGCGGTGCAGGCGCAGATGCCGATCCCGGACGGCATCGTCGGCTTCGAGCCCGGGTATCGCAGCATCAACCAGTACGACCCCGAGCTTGCCAACGAGCTCCTCGACTACTTCGGCTACCGCAAGGGCGCCGACGGCTACCGTACGCTGCCCGACGGCAAGCCGCTGACGCTGCGGCTTTCGCTCGGTACCTCGGCGCTCGACCGCGAGCGGAGCGAACTGTGGCAGAAGTCGATGAATGCGATCGGCATCCGCATGGTGTTCGACCAGGGCAAGTTCGCCGACCACCTGAAGGCCGCGAAGGCCTGCCAGCTGATGATGTGGGATGCCGCATGGATCGCCGACTACCCCGATGGCGATGACTTCCTGCAGCTTCTCTACGGGCCGAACACCGGCCAGAGCAACAACGGCTGCTACCAGTCGAAGGCGTACGACGCGCTGTACGAGAAGTCGCGCACGCTGCCGACCGATTCGGTCGAGCGGCAGCACCTGTTCCTCGACATGACGCGGCAGATGGAGGTCGACGGTGCGTGGGTGCTCGAGAGCTCGCCGGTACGGAACGAGCTGATCCAGCCGTGGGTCATCGGCTACAGGAAGCATCCGATTCTGAACGCGGAATTCGTGTATCTTGACCTCGCCGCGCGGCGGTAACGAACGCGCGCACGGTGAGGATCGGCGCCGGTGGTCGCGGCGGCCGGGTTAGAGAAGGAGGGCGGCGATGGGTGGCTATATCGTCCGGCGCTTGTGGCAGATGATCCCGACCATGCTCGGGGTGGTGCTGCTCGTGTTCGTGCTGTTCAACTGGGTCGGCGGCGACCCGGCCTACGTGCTCGCCGGCAAGATCAGCAGCCAGGAGCAGATCGACAACATCCGCCGCCAGCTCGGCATCGACCAGCCGTACTACGTGCAGTTGTGGATCTTCGTCAAGGAGATCGTCACTGCCAACTTCGGCGCGAGCTGGAGCACCAACGAGAAGGTCTCGCACATCCTGCTGACGCGCCTCGGGCCGTCGCTCACCGTGCTGGTGCCGCTCCTGATCCTCGGCACGCTGATCTCGATCGGGCTCGCCCTCGCCGTTGCTTACGTGCGCGGCTCGCTCACCGACCGGATGGTGATGATCGTCTGCACGGTCGGCCTGTCGATCTCGATCCTCGTCTACATCATCGTCTTCCAGTACGTGTTCGCCTACAAGCTCGGCTGGTTCCCGGTGCAGGGATGGGGCGACAGCTTCTGGCAGAACCTCGTCGTCTATGCATCGCTGCCCATATTGATCGCGCTCGCCGTCAGCATCGCGCCTGACCTGCGGCTCTACCGCACGTTCGTGCTCGACGAGATCAACCAGGACTACGTGCGCACCGCGCGCGCGAAAGGCGTGTCGGAGAACCGCGTCATCTGGGTGCACGTGCTCAGGAACGCGTCGATCCCGATCATCACCTACCTGATGGCGTCGCTGCCCGGGCTCCTGCTCGGCTCGTTCCTGATCGAGCGCTTCTTCTCGATTCCGGGGATCGGCCGCGAGGTGATCCTCGCCGTCGAGCGCTCGGACTTTCCGGTGATCAAGGCGATCACCGTGTACGTCGCGTTCGCGACGATCTTCACCAACCTGCTCGCGGACCTGACCTACAAGGCAGTCGATCCGCGCGTGCAGTTGAAGTGAGCGCGACGATGGCGACTCCCTCGGTCACACTAGGTACGGCGCGCCCTCGGGTGGTGCGGGAAGTTCCTCACAGCGTATCTCCCGGACTGTGGACGCTCGCGTGGCGGCGCTTGAAGTCGGACAAGGTCGGCATGGTGTCGCTTGTCATCGTGCTGCTCTACATCGTGATGGTCGTTCTGTCGGCGCTCGGGCTGATCGCGAAGGACTGGCAGAAGGAGGTCGGCGTCAACTACGCGCCGCCGTCGTTCCTGGGTCCCGAGAAGGTCGTTGCCGCGCCGGGTGCGACGCCGGGCGCGACGGCGCTCCCCGGCGGACTGACGGTGCCGCTCGGCGGAGGCGAGAACGCCGGTGCAACATCCGGCACCACGCCCGGTGCGCCGGCAGGCGCCGTACCTGCCGTGCCGGCGTACCAGTCGAAGATCGTCGATCCGATCGGCGACGTGATCGCGAAGCTCCGCGCCGGCAAGCTTCCCGCAAGTGGGCTGCCTCCCGAGACGGCCGAAGAGAAGAGCGTCGATCCGCTCGCGCAGGTGATGGCCGAGATCCGTGCCGATCAGAAGGTCGCGAAGGCGACGCAGCACGAGACGCGGCTCGCGACGCTGCCTTTCGGCGGCGACAAATGGGGTCGCGACGTCCTGAAGAAGACGGTCAAGGGCTCGGAGACATCGATGTTCGTCGGCATCGCGGCCGCGACGGTCGCGACGCTGATCGGTACCGTGCTCGGAGCGCTCGCCGGTTACTACGGTCGCTGGGTCGACGATTTCCTCAACTGGTTCTACAGCGTGTTCAGCTCGATGCCGGGGCTGCTGTTGATCTTCGCCGTCGCGGCGGTGCTCCAGCACAAAGGCATCTTCACGATCGTGCTGATCCTCGGGCTCACCGGGTGGACCGGCGTGTTCCGGCTGATCCGCGCCGAGTACCTGAAGCACAAGGCGCGCGAGTACGTGCAGGCGGCCGACGCGATCGGCGCGTCGAACGCGCGGCGGATGTTCGTCCACATCTTTCCCAACGCATCGCACGTCGTGCTGGTGCAGCTCTCGATCCTCGTCGTCGCCTTCATCAAGGCCGAGGTGATCCTCTCGTTCCTCGGCTTCGGCGTCCCCGTCGACGTGGTGTCGTGGGGCTCGATGCTGAACGAGGCGCAGAACGAGCTGATCCTCGGCAAGTGGTGGCAGCTCGTCGCGGCGGGGACGGCGATGGCCGTGCTGGTGACGGCGTTCTCGATCTTCACCGACTCGCTGCGCGACGCGCTCGATCCCCGGCTCAAGGGGAGGGCCGGGGCATGAGCGCGCTGGTGCAGGTGAAGAATCTCCGCGTGTCGTTCCGGCTCGATCGCCTGACGACGTTCGATGCGGTGAAGGGAATCAGCTTCGACATTCCCGAGAACCGGACGGTCGCGCTGGTCGGCGAGTCGGGCTCGGGCAAGTCGGTGACGTCGCTCGCGGTGCTTGGCCTCCTGCCGCCCGAGAACTCGATCATCGACCCGGCGAGCGAGATCATCTACGAGGGGCGCAATCTCGTCACGCTGCCGCTCCCTGAGCTGCGGCGGCTGCGCGGTGCCGACATCTCGATGATCTTCCAGGAGCCGATGACCTCGCTCAATCCGGTGTTCAGCGTCGGCTGGCAGATCGAGGAAGTGCTCCGGCTGCACATGGGCCTCTCCGGGCGCGCGGCGCGAAAGCGCGCGATCGAGCTTCTGCACGAGGTCGGCATCCCCGATCCCGAGCGCCGGATCGACGCATACCCGTCGCAGCTCTCCGGCGGCCAGCAGCAGCGCGTGATGATCGCGATGGCGATCGCCTGCGAGCCGAAGCTCCTGATCGCGGACGAGCCGACCACGGCGCTCGATGTCACCATCCAGAAGCAGATCCTCGATCTCGTCGCCGAGCTGCAGCGGCGCCGGCAGATGTCGGTGCTGTTCATCACCCACGACCTCGCGGTGGTCGGTGAGATCGCCGATTACGTCGTCGTGATGCGGAACGGCGAGATTCGCGAGCAGGGTCCGGCGAAGACGATCTTCGAGACGCCGAAGGACACCTACACGAAGGCGCTCCTGCGCTGCCGCCCGCAGCTCGACCGCCGCCCGATGCGGCTCCCCGTGATCGACGATTACATGGACGGCACGGGTCCGAAGCACATGGAGGAGCGCGTGCGCGGGGTTCGCGCCGGTGACCCGGTCGTGCTCGAGGTGAAGCACCTCGGCAAGAGCTTCTTCTCGCGCGAGGGACTGTTCGGCCAGCGCGAGTTCAAGGCGGTCAGCGACGTGTCGTTCCGGCTGCCGAAGGGCAAGACGCTGGGACTCGTCGGCGAGTCGGGATCGGGCAAGACGACCGTCGGCTTGACGCTGATGCGCCTGCACGAGGCGACCTCGGGCGAGGCGATCTTCGAGGGACGCGATCTCCTGTCGATGCCGGCGCGCGAGTTCATGCACTACAAGCGGCGCATCCAGATCATCTTCCAGAATCCGTACGCGTCGCTCAATCCGCGCTTCACGATCGGGCAGATCCTGGTCGAGCCGATGCAGATCCACGCGATCGGCGCGAATGCGCAGCAGCGCACCGACATGGCCTTCGAGCTCCTCGCGAAGGTCGGGTTGCCCGAGGTGTCGTTCTACAAGTATCCGCACGAGTTCTCGGGCGGCCAGCGCCAGCGGATCGCGATCGCGCGCTGCCTCACGATGAAGCCAGACATCCTGATCTGCGACGAATCGGTGTCGGCGCTCGACGTGTCGGTGCAGGCGCAGGTGTTGAACCTGCTGCAGGACCTGCAGGACGAGTTTGGCATGTCGTACATCTTCATCTCGCACGACCTCGCCGTCGTCAAGTACATTGCCGACCAGGTGATGGTGATGAACGAGGGCGAGATTGTCGAGATCGCCAATTCCGACGACATCTACCGCGATCCGAAGATGCCCTACACGCAGCGGCTGCTGGCGTCGATTCCGAAAGGCTGGCACGGCGCCGCGCACGCGGCGAACGACTGATCCCGCAGTCAGACGTCCGGTCCGGTGAGGCGGTCGTGCGCGGCGTGCGCGGGTTCGAGCCAGCGCTTCGCCGCTGCGGTTGCGGGAGCGGCGACCTCGTCGTTGGTCGCGGTGATGGGCGCGACCGGCTCGTCGAGATCGCCCGGTTCCTCCTGCTCCCCGAGGAATCCTCCGCTCTGGTGCGCCCACAGGCGGGCGTAGAGGCCGCCGCGCTCGAGGAGCGCCGCGTGCGTGCCTTCCTCGACGATGCGGCCGCGGTCGAGGACGATCAGGCGATCCATCGCGGCGATCGTCGACAGGCGGTGGGCGATCGCGACGACGGTCTTGCCTTCCATCAGCCGGTTGAGACTCTGCTGGATCGCGGCCTCGACCTCCGAGTCGAGCGCCGACGTCGCCTCGTCGAGGAGCAGGATCGGCGCGTTCTTCAGCATCACGCGGGCGATCGCAATGCGCTGGCGCTGGCCGCCCGAGAGCTTGACGCCGCGCTCGCCGACGTGCGCGTCGTAGGCGTGGCGGCCGCGGGCGTCGGCGAGCCCGACGACGAATTCGTGCGCCTCGGCGCGTTTCGCAGCGGCGATCATCTCGTCGTCGCCGGCGTCGGGTCGCCCGTACAGCAGGTTGTCGCGCACCGAGCGATGCAGCAGCGACGTGTCCTGCGTCACCATCCCGATCTGGGCGCGCAGGCTCTCCTGCGTGCAGTGCGCGATGTCCTGGCCGTCGATCAGGATGCGTCCGCGCTCGGTGTCGTAGAAGCGCA
>DASVGI010000056.1:0-18022 GCA_036379595.1 Casimicrobiaceae bacterium
GGATGGCCCGGAAGGTCCCGCCGATGCAATCGGTAGCGATACCCCATCCCGTGTACGAGCCTGCGAACGATCATCTCGGGCACCGTGTTCTTGCCACGGATGCGCGACATGTTGTACCGACGTTGCGCAGGCGTCAGTACGTCGCTCATCTCAGACGGCCGCGTGGCTTGCCCGGACGATATCGATAAAGCGGTCGACGGTCAGAAGGTTGCGACGCTCCTGCGGCGGATAGGCGGCGTGGAGCTTCCTCGGAACGATGAGCGTGACGGTCGAGCTTCTCATCTCTGCGATCTGTGCCGGGGAGATGCCCGGTTGCAGCGTAAGCAGGTGCTTGTGCGAAACCCGCGGCGCCTCGCGCAATATCTGGCGCCAACGATCCTTGCAGGTCGTCTTTAACCCAACCGCGAAGAGACGCGTCTCCGGAAAGGCAGGATCAAGATACGCAGCTCTCCCAGGGATCAGGACGTCGGGTCGGGTCCCTTCCACTTCGACTCGCATCTCAAACGGAATGCCGGCCCGCCGCATCAGATACTCGACATGATGCTCCAGCGAGCGACCGGCCCGCGCTTTGCGCCGCTGGAGGATGGACTGGGCCGTCTTCAGGAAGTCATCGACCGATGTGAACAGCCGAACGATTTCCTTTTCGCATACCTTTCGTTCGACCATCTGGAACAGTCGGTATTCGGCGTTGACGCAGCGGAGGAGCTGCTCGTCCGAAGGCGCGCTGACGAAATCCTGGATGCAGCGTTCGAGCGCCGCACGGGCCTCAGATGCGAACGCGAGAGTCGGGGGGAAGGATGTAATGGCCTTCGCAAACCGGCCGAAGTACCGGTCTATGCAGGCATCTTCGGATTCCGGTGGCAGTACGGGCGCACTACGATCATAAAGCGCCCAGCTCCCGACGACCTCGACACCCAGCGCCGCCTGCAGGTCTTCGATGTCGTCTTCGAGATTGAAGACGTACATCAGGAAACGGCTCATGCTCTCGGGAACCAGTACGAGGAGGCTCCCGACGCAATCCCGGGTGATGAACGGAAAGTTCTGCTCGCGATTGAAGCCGGTCAGACGATATTCGCTGCGAGTGCCTTTCCCGTACCACTTTACCGTCGACCGTGTTTCGCGGCCATCCGGCCAGACAGCAGTCACGAGCTGGTCGTTGTTCTCGCCCTGAGTCGGGGGAAAAGTCGTGAACGCCTGCCAGACGGATTTCGGAAGGTAGTAGCCCTTCTGGTGGCTTCCCGTAAGACCGACGTCGTTCGGAGAAATGAACTTGAGGACCGCGCGACCGACTCGCTGAGCGTCGGCAATTGCCTGCTCACACGCGGCTGATGTCATGCGTTCGTGTGCTCCTGCGTCTTCTAATCATGAGCGGTTTGACGAGGCACCCACCATTCGTTTCGAGCATATGCGCCGCGAAGACCTTTGCGATCTCGCCGGCGACGGCCGCGGCGACAGGCGGGACCACTGCGTTGCCGAATTGCCGGTAGGCCTGAGTATCCGATACGACGATGGGAAGCTCGTCGTCGAATCCCATGAGCCGCGCGGCTTCGCGCGGCGTGAGCCGGCGCGGATTGCGGCCTTTCTGTGTGATGAGGATCTCGGAACCGTCCTTGTAGTACCGCGCTGAGAGCGTTCGCGAAACACCATTCAATGGCGCCAGCCCGAATCCGAAGCCGTTCCCCTTCTTCTGGTGTCGCTTCGCGTACTCCTGAAGGTAACGCCATAGATGCGCGCTGAGCGTGTACTTAAGATCGGGTTCCGCTTCGAGGATCTTCGCGAACCGCGGCGAATCGCCGGCAGGCGGGTCCGGAAAGCGGAAATCCAGGTTCTCCCTGAAGACACGTTTATCGAAGCCCACGATGAAGATCCGCTCGCGATGCTGCGGCACCCAGCCCGCGGCATCCAGGACCCTCGGGAAGAGCCTGTACTCCAACCCTTCGAGCCGCGTGTGGATGACGTGCCACGTGTGGCCGCCATTGTGCGACTTGAGGTTCTTCACGTTTTCCAGGAGGAAGACCGGTGGCCGATGCGCTTCAATGACGTCGGCGAGCGTGAAGAAGAGGTTCCCCTGGCGTGTGTCGTCGAAGCCGTGCGCCCGCCCCAGGCTCTTCTTCTTCGAGACACCCGCTATCGAAAACGGCTGACACGGGAAGCCGGCCGCCAGAAGGTCGAACCTGGGCGGTATCTTCGCTCGGACAGCTACGTCAGTGATATCGCCTTCGGGACATTCCCCGAACCAGGCCCGATACGTCTTCTGGCAATGCGGATCCCATTCTGAGGAGAAGACGCATCGCCCGCCCGCCTTCTCCAGCCCCAGCCTGAGCCCGCCGATCCCGGCGAACAGATCAACGAATGTGAATGGCAGTGCTCCTGTTCCCACATACTTTGGCGCGGCAGCGTCGACCGTGAAGAGCGGAAGCTGGTCGGCGTTCACCGCCGCGTCCCTGAGGAGCGAGACGAGAAGGTCCTGCTGGGTGATCTTGCGCCGCAGACATTCCGAGCTGATCCAGCCTCGGACTTCCTCCGGAACGTCACGGATAAGGATCTGGTCGGTCGCCATCCTGCGCGCTGGGAAAAGTTGCTAGCAGGCATGATAGCAGGATTTCCCAGCGCGTTATCCCGTAAGCAAGAGACGGCTCGGCAACAGGGACGTGGTGCAGGTCGCAAATCGCGCTGCGCTCACCCGCCGGCAAGGATCCGGCGATACCCGATCGCCTCGGCGGCGTGCGCCGCTTCGATTGCATCGCTTCCGGCGAGGTCGGCGATGCTGCGCGCGACGCGGATCGCGCGGTGGTAGCCGCGCGCCGAGAGCGAGAGCTTCGACATCGCGCTCGCGAACATGCGCTCGGCCTGCCGCGTGCGGCGCGCGCAACGCTCGAGTTCGGGCGCTTCGAGGCGCGCATTGAGCTTGCCCTGACGGCTAAGCTGCCGCGCGCGCGCGGCGGCGACGCGGTTGCGCACGGCCGCCGTCGTGGCGCCGGCTTGGCCAGTACCTGTGCGCGCGGTCGCCGCATCGACCACCGCGTCGGCCGTTCGGATCGCCTGACCCTTCGCATTCGCTGCGCACGTGCGCCGTTCCCGTGGAGCGCATCCGGCGAGCTCGGTCGCCGTCACCGACGGCACGTCGATCGCGATGTCGATGCGGTCGTAGAGCGCGCCCGAGATGCGGTGCCGGTAGCGCGCGACGCGCTCTTGCGTGCAGCCGCAGCGGCCGCTTCGATGACCGAGCCACCCGCACGGGCACGGATTCATCGCCGCGACGAGCTGGAAGCGCGCCGGAAACTCGCTTTGCCGCGCCGCTCGCGAGATGTGCACGACGCCGGCTTCGAGCGGCTCGCGCAGCACTTCGAGCGCGTACCGATCCCATTCGGCGAGCTCGTCCATGAACAACACGCCGTGATGCGCGAGCGAGATCTCGCCCGGCCGCGGGACCGAGCCTCCGCCGGCAAGCGCGATGGCGCTCGCCGTGTGGTGCGGCGCGCGGAAGGGGCGCTCACCGAAGCGAGCCGGCCGGAACTGGCCCGCGAGCGATGCGATCGCCGCGGCTTCGAGCGCTTCGTCGTCGCTCATCGGCGGCAGGAGCGGCGCGAGACGCTGCGCGAGCATCGACTTGCCGGTGCCCGGCGGGCCGATCAAGAGAAGCGAATGCCCTCCGGCCGCGGCAACTTCGAGCGCGCGCTTGCCTTGCTCCTGACCGCGCACGTCGGCGAGCTCGGGTCCGTTCGTCGCGGACGGCGTCGGCGGGCTGCGGGCGAGCGCGGGCAATGACGTCGCGCCGGTGAGATGCGCGCAGACGGCGGTGAGCGACGCGGCGGGGAGCACGCTTGCGTCCGGAACGAGCGCTGCTTCGCCCGCCGAAGCCGCGGGAAGCACGAACGCGCGCCCGTCGTGACGCGCCGAGAGCACCATTGCGAGCGCGCCGCGTATTGCGCGAAGCTCACCGGTCAGCGCGAGCTCGCCTGCAAACTCGTACGGCGCCAGCGCGTCGACGGGAAGCTGGCCGGTCGCGGCGAGGATGCCGAGTGCGATTGGCAGATCGTAACGCCCGGATTCCTTCGGGAGATCGGCGGGTGCCAGGCTCACCGTCACCCTGCGCGCGGGAATCTCGAAATGCGCGTTCTGAAGTGCGGCACGGACGCGGTCGCGTGCTTCGCGCACTTCGGTATCCGCGAGGCCGACGATGTTGATCCCGGGCAATCCGCCGGCGACGTGCACCTCGACCGTCACCTGCGGAGCTTCGACCCCGGACAACCCGCGCGTGCGCACCGCGGCGACACCCAATCGACCCTCCACGCCCTGATGCGGGCCGCAACGGCGGCCCCGACGCCGACACGCTGCGACGAAACGCGCGGTGACGCGATCAGCCGTTCGGCTTAGCTTCGAGCGCGGCGACCCTGGCTTCGAGGGCCTCGACCTTCTCGCGGGTGCGCTTCAGCACTTCGACCTGCACGTCGAATTCCGCGCGCGTGACGAGATCGAGCCGCGAAAGGCCGCTCTTCAGGAGCGCCTTCACGTTCTTCTCGACATCCTTCGCCGGAGAGGCCTCGAAGGCGCGCCCGAGCCGCGCGGCGAGATCGTCGATCGTCTTCGAATCGAACATCGTGTCACTCCTTTCGAATGCGCGAAAAGCGTGCGACGCGCTTCGCGGCTGCCCGCCGATGGTGCAACGGCACGATCCGGCGAGGTGCACCTGCCTCGGCAGCGACGCGCAACGCGTTGACCGACAACGACTTTATCGCTGCGGCACGCCAAATGCAAAGCAAGCGGTGCCGTCTTTGCGTTGCGAGCCTGTTGAAAGAAGGAGACCCGCGATGAAACTGATCACCGCCATCATCAAGCCGTTCAAGCTCGACGAGGTCCGCGAAGCCCTCTCCGCCATCGGGGTGCAGGGCATCACCGTCACCGAGGTCAAGGGCTTCGGCCGCCAGAAGGGGCACACCGAGCTCTACCGCGGCGCCGAGTACGTCGTCGATTTCCTTCCGAAGGTGAAGATCGAGGCGGCGATCGGCGACGAGCTCGCCGAGCGGGCGATCGATGCGATCGAGAAATCGGCGAAGACCGGCAAGATCGGCGACGGAAAGATCTTCGTATTCGACCTCGAAGAGGTCATCCGCATTCGCACCGGCGAGACCGGGACAAGCGCGCTGTAGGGCCTGCTAACGGGCACTAAAGGGAGAAGCTCCGATGAAACGATTGCTCGCCCTCATCGCGCTCGTCGGCGCGATCGGCATCGCGCTGCCAGCGACTGCGCAGGACAAGGACACGACGGCCGCGACGCCACCCCGGACCGCACCTGCCGCGGCATCTGCCGCCGCGTCGGTCGCCACACCTGCCGCCGCACCCGCCGCTGCACCTGTCGCCCCGACGTCGCCGCAGCTCGTCTCGGCGGACAAGATCAACGCCGGCGACACCGCGTGGATGCTCACGTCGACGGCGCTCGTGCTGATGATGACGATCCCCGGCTTAGCGCTCTTCTACGGCGGCATGGTGCGCAAGAAGAACGTGCTCGCGACGCTGATGCAGAGCTTCGCGATCACCTGCCTCGTCACTGTGCTGTGGGTCGTGATCGGCTACAGCATCGCGTTCACGCCAGGAGGGCCGGTGATCGGCAGCCTCGATCGGTTCTTCCTCCACGGGATGCTCTACGAGAACGAGGTGGGCAAGCTCACCGTGTCGCACCTCGGGCTCACGATCCCCGAGTCGGTCTACATGATGTTCCAGATGACCTTCGCGATCATTACGCCGGCGCTGATCTGCGGCGCGTTCGCCGATCGAATGAAGTTCTCTGCGCTCCTCTGGTTCATGGGGCTCTGGTCGGTGCTGATCTACTCGCCGATCGCGCACATGATGTGGGAGCCGTCGGGCTTCTGGGCCGGGCGCGGCGTGCTCGATTTCGCCGGCGGCACGGTCGTCCACATCAACGCCGGTATCGCGGGTCTCGTCTGCGCGCTCGTCCTCGGCAGGCGCGTCGGCTACGGCCGCGAGCCGATGGCGCCGCACAACCTGACGCTGACGCTGATCGGCGCGTCGATGCTGTGGGTCGGCTGGTTCGGTTTCAACGCGGGCTCGGCGGTCGCGTCGAACGGACGCGCCGGGATGGCGATGTTCGTCACGCAGTTCGCCACGGCCGCTGCGGCGCTCGCGTGGATGTTCACCGAATGGCTCGCGAAGGGGAAGCCCTCGGTGCTCGGCATCGCTTCGGGCGCCGTGGCGGGCCTCGTCGCGATCACGCCGGCGTCGGGTTTCGTCGGCGCGGGAGGCGCGCTCGCGATTGGCATCGCTGCCGGCGTCGGCTGCTTCTTCGCGTCGACGACGGTCAAGAGGTGGTTCAGGTACGACGACTCACTCGACGCATTCGGCGTGCACGGCATCGGCGGCATCATCGGCGCGCTCCTCACCGGCGTGTTCAACGTGCGCGAGATCAGCGGCGTCGACGGAAGCTTCCTGACGCAGCTCGGAGCGGTCGTGACGACGCTCGTCGTGAGCGGCGTCGGGAGCTTCATCCTGCTGAAGATCATCGACGCCGTCATCGGCCTGCGCGTCACCGAGGAAGAGGAGCGCGAGGGTCTCGACGTCACGCTGCACGGCGAGCACGTCGAGTAGGCATCACCTGCGCATAGCACTCATCTGCGCGCGCGGCCACCGCGCCGCGCGCGCGGATGGGCGGCGTCGTACACCTTCGCGAGCGCCTGGAAGTCGAGGTGCGTGTAGACCTGTGTGCTGGCGATCGACGCGTGGCCGAGCATCTCCTGCACGGCGCGCAGATCGCCCGACGACTGCAGGACATGGCTCGCGAACGAGTGCCGCAGCATGTGCGGGTGCACGTGGCGCGAGAGTCCCTGGCGGACCGCCCACTGCGCGAAGCGCTGCTCGATTGCGCGCGGCGAAAGACGCCGACCGCCGCGTCCGACGAACATCGCGCGCTCGTCGGGGTTCGCAATTGCAGCGCGCAGGCCCAGCCAGTGGCGGATCGCCGCCTGCGCGGCGGCTCCGACGGGGACGATGCGCTCCTTGCCGCCCTTGCCGAGCACCTTCACTTCACCGGCTTCGAGGTCGCACGCGGCGATGTCGAGTTGCGCGAGCTCGGACAGGCGCAATCCCGACGAATACGCGAGCTCGAGGAGCGCGCGGTCACGCGCCGGAAGCGCGTCGCGATCGTCGACGCTCACGAGACGCGCCGCTTCGTCGGGCGACAGCGCCGACGGCAGTCGCCGAGGCGACTTCGGCGGGCGGATTCCCGCCGCGGGGTCGCCGGTCATCGAAGGATCGCGCTCGCGCAGGAAGCGGTAGAACGCGCGCCACGCCGACAGCATCCGTGCGAGGCTGCGGCCGGAAAGACCGCGGCCGTGTAGCGCGGCGACATGGCGCATCAGCCGCGCGCGCGTCAGCGTCGCCGCCGACGCGGTGCCGGCGAGCTCGACGAGCGTCGTCACGTCGCGCAGGTACGCCTTCTGCGTATGCGTGGGCCGCGTCGCGAGCCGCGCGGCGAAGGCGGCGAGGAGCTCCGAGTTGACCGGCGCGATGCGAGCTTCGGGTTTGACCGGCGCGACGCGGGCCTCGGCGTTGACCGGCGCGACGCGAGCCCCCGCCATGGCCTTGCGCTACTCGGGCGCGAAATAGCGCGCGATCGCGACGCTCGCGAGTTCGCCCAGGCGCAGCAGATACATCGTCCCCATCGCCGGGTGAAACCGCTGCGGATCGGGACTCGCGAGGGCCAGCATGCCGAACGTGGACTCGGTCCGCAGCGGCAGGCACGCATACGACTGCATCGCGTCGTCGTCACCGAACCACGCTTTCGCCTCGTCGTGCACGGTGGTGCCGCAGCGCGGTGTGTGCAGCCCCTCGGCAAGCTCGCGCAGCGACGGCGACGTCGATGCGAACTCCGGGAGTCCCGGGGCCGGAGACGTTGCCCCGAGCTCCGGGAGGGCCGATGATGCCGCCGCGAGCTCCGGGAGCGCCGGCGAAGACGAGGACGCAGCGCGCCACAGGCGCATCGCGACGCGGGGGACCGCGAAATCCTCCTTCAGGCTGTGCACGAGCACTGCGATCGTCGTCTCGAGATCGCGCGCGGCGAAGAGCGCGAGTGTGGTCCGGTGCAGCTTCTCGGTGATCGCTTCGTTGTCGCTGGCGGTCTGCACGAGCTCGGCGAGCCTGCGCTCCTGCTCGTGCGACTTGTCGCGCAGCGCGAGCATCTGCCGCTCGGCGATCGGGATCGCGTGGCCGCCGTGGGGATGGGGAACGAAGATCTCCGCGACGACGTCGGCGTAGTCCTCGAAGAAGCGGGGATTCTGTTTCAGGTATTCGACGACGGCCGTCGCGTCCATCGGTTTCCTCGATGCGAGTGTGCGTGATGCCCGTTCGCGCGCCGCGGTGACTTCGATTGCGCTCAGCCGCGCCATTGCCCTTCGAACACGATCCGCGCCGGGCCCTTCATCGTTACGGCGCTCGCGTCGCCCTGCCAGCCGACGACGAGATCGCCGCCACGCGTCGCGACGCGCACTTGCGCGTCGAGCAGACGGCGCCGGATGCCGGCGACCACCGCTGCGCAGGCACCGGTGCCGCACGCGAGCGTCTCGCCGGCGCCGCGCTCCCACACGCGCAGGCGGATGTTAGCGCGATCGACGATCTGCATGAATCCCGCGTTGACCCTGCGCGGAAACCGCGGGTGATGCTCGATTGCCGGACCCTGCGTCGCGACCGGTGCTGCGTCGACGTCGTCGACGACCTGCACCGCGTGCGGATTGCCCATCGACAGCACCGAGACGTCGAGCACCGCCTCGTCGACCGCGAGTGGCTCGGACACGCCTCCGGTGCCGCCGACGAACGGAACGTCCTGCGGCGCGAAGCGCGGCACACCCATGTCGACGGTGACCTCGCCGTCGTCCTCGAGCCGCGGGACGATCAGCCCGCCGGCGGTCTCGACGCGGATCTCGCGCTTCGTCGTCAGGCCGAGCTCGCGGACGAACACGACGAAGCAGCGCGCGCCGTTGCCGCACTGCTCGACTTCGCCGCCGTCGGCGTTGAAGATCCGATAGCGGAAATCGGCGCCTTCGCGCGCCGGCTCGACGACGAGCACCTGGTCACAGCCGACGCCAAAGCGCCGATCGGCGAGGCGCCTGATCGCGGCGGCATCGAGGGTGAACGGCGTCTTCGTCGCGTCGACGACGACGAAATCGTTGCCGAGGCCCTCCATCTTGGTGAACGTGAGCGCGCTCATCGAGGTTTCTCCGACGCAGGCTGGCCGACATCGCCACTTTTCGAGAACGGCACCGACGCGCTCCCCGCGACGCGCGCGCGCCCTTCGATCGCGTAGTGAAGCGATGGCGTCGCGCCGGCGGGGCCCCCGCGCATTCCGAGCTGCATCGCCTTCGCGACGGCAAGGAGCACCGCATCCATCCCCGCGTGCGCGGTCATCTCGGCGGTGGCGCTCGCATGCGCCGGCACGTGCACCGGAGTCTTTAACTCGGCCTGCGCGATCCTCTGCCCCTCGATCGACAGCGTCGCCTCGAGCGCGTCGATCGCGACTTCGCGATCGTCCGGGTTGGACACCGACACGGCGACGCTGAAATACGCATCGGGGCCGACGACGCGGTCGAGGCTCACTCCGACGACGTCGATGTGCGGCGGATGCGCGAGCGGGAGCGACGCGCAGGCGGCGACCGCGATGCAGCCTGCCACGACGAGCGCCCGGAATCGTCGGGCGGGCAAACGCAATACCGCCGCAGGGTCGCGCATTCAGACGTTGAACCTGAAGTGCATCACGTCGCCGTCGCGGACGACGTACTCCTTCCCTTCGAGCCGCATCTTCCCGGCCTCCTTCGCGCGATGCTCACCTCCGAGCGCCACGTAGTCGTCGTAGCCGATCACCTCGGCGCGGATGAAGCCGCGCTCGAAATCGGTGTGGATGACGCCTGCGGCCTGCGGCGCAGTGGCGCCGCGCGCGATGGTCCACGCGCGGACCTCCTTCTCGCCGGCGGTGAAGAACGTCTCGAGGCCGAGGAGCGCGTACGTCGCGCGGATCAGCCGGTCGAGCCCCGGCTCGTGCATCCCCATGTCGGCGAGGAAGATCGCCTTGTCGGCGGGCTCGAGATCGGCGATCTCGGCTTCCATCGCCGCGGAGATCGCGACGACCGGCGTGCCTTCGCCGCTTGCGCGCTCGCGCAGCCGATCGAGCATCGCGTTGCCCTCGAACCCGTGCTCGGCGACGTTCGCGACGTAGAGTGTTGGCTTAAGCGTCAGCAGAAAGAACGGCCGCACGAGCGCGCGCTCGGCAGCGTCGAGCGGGACGGTGCGCGCCGGCCGCGCCTCGTTCAACGCCGCGCGGATCTTCGTCAGCACCGCGTAGACGCGCTGGGCCTCCTTGTCGCCGCCTGCGCGCGCGGGCTTCTCCACTTTCGCGATCTGCCGATCGACGGCCGCGAGGTCGGCGAGTGCCAGCTCGGTGTCGATCGTCTCGACGTCGGCGATCGGATCGACCCTGCCGCCGACGTGCACGACGTTCGGATCCTCGAAGCAGCGCACGACGTGCGCGATCGCGTCGGTCTCGCGGATGCTGGCGAGGAACTGGTTGCCAAGGCCCTCGCCCTTCGATGCCCCGGCGACGAGCCCGGCGATGTCGACGAACTCGACCGTCGCCGGCACGACCTTCTGCGGCTTCGCGATCGCGGCAAGCGCCGCAAGCCGCGGATCGGGGACCTCGACGATGCCGACGTTGGGCTCGATTGTGCAGAACGGATAGTTCTCGGCGGCGATCCCGGCCCGGGTGAGCGCGTTGAAAAGCGTCGATTTGCCGACGTTGGGAAGACCGACGATGCCGCAGCGAAGGCTCATCGATCTGCCTCGCGCGGTCGCGTATGGAGAAGCTGCATCGCCGCATCCATGTTGCCCGCGGCGATATCGGGCCACGCCGCGAGCGCACGCTCGATCGCGGCGTCGATCGCGTCGCGCTCGGCTGCCGTCGGCGGCTTCAGCACGTAATCGATCACCTCGCGCTCGGGCGCGTCGCTGTCGCGCGGGTGGCCGATGCCGAGACGAAGTCGCCAGAAGTCCGCGCTGCCGAGACACGCGTCGATGTCGCGCAGCCCGTTGTGGCCGGCGTGCCCGCCGCCCTCCTTCAGGCGCACTTCACCGGGCTTCAGGTCGAGCTCGTCGTGCACGACGAGGATGTCGCCGGGCGCGACGCCATAGAAGCGCGCGAGCGCCGCGACCGCGCGCCCGGACTCGTTCATGAACGTGGCCGGCATCAGCAATCGCAACACACCCGCGCGCGCGACATCGCCGGCGAACTTCGACTCGTGCGAGAACGTCGCTCCGAGCTTCGCAGCGAGCCTCGTGACGAACCAGAAGCCCGCGTTGTGACGAGTGGCGGCGTAGCCTCGGCCGGGATTGCCGAGGCCCGCGACGATTCGGATCGGCATGCGGACTCGCGCGCGGGGCGGAGCCCGGCGTTACTTCTTCTCCTTGCCGGCTTCCTTCTTGTCGCCACCCTTCTCGGGCGTCTTCGCTTCGGCGGCCTTCGCTTCGGGCGCCTTCGCTTCGGCACCCGCCGCCGGTGCCGCAGCCGCGGCGGCCTCGCCTTCGGCAGGCGCGGCTTCCTCGGTCTCGACGACCGCCTTCGGCACCACCGCGGTTGCGACGACCGGGTCGCCGGTGCGGCGATGCGTCACCGCGCTGACGCCGGGTGGAAGCTTGACTCCCGACACGTGGAGCGAGTGCCCGGTATCGAGCTCGGAGAGGTCGACCTCGATGAATTCCGGAAGGTCCTTCGGCAGGCACGCGATGTCGAGCTCGGTCAGCACGTGGCTGATGATCGCGCCCTGCGTCTTCACCGCCGGCGACACCGCCTCGTTGACGAAGTGCAGCGGCACCTTCATGTGGATCTTCTTCGTCTCGTCGACGCGCTGGAAATCGACGTGCAGGATTTCGTTGCGGAACGGATGCATCTGCACGTCGCGAAGAAGCACGCGGGTGACCGCGCCGTCGACCTTCATCGAGAGGATCGACGAATGGAACGCTTCGGTGCGCAGCGCATGGAAGAGCGCGTTGTGATCGAGCTCGATCGGCTGGGGCGTGCCCGTCCCGCCGTACACGACCCCCGGCGTCTTGCCGATGCGGCGCATGCGCCGCGAAGCAGCGCGACCTTCGGTGGCACGGGGAAATGCGGTGAATTCGATCGTGGCCATTGTGGCGACTCCCTGGAGGTGGTCTGCGGCCTTCCGGATCGATGCCGGTCGTCCGCCATGGTCGGGGCGCGCGAGGCTTCGGCGCGCACGAAGCCGATGATTCTAGCAGGAAACGAGGTTTAGCGTTGCGGCCGCGATCCCGATCACGAGCGGTGCCGGCTCGCCTCGCGAAACTGATGCCGCGCGTGGAGCACGGCGGCCTCGTCGACGTCGCGAGGATCGGGGAGGCGCAGGAGCGCCTGCCTCACTTCGGCGTGGGCGATCGCGACCTGCGGATCGTCGAGAACGTACTCGCGGTAGCGCTCACCGAGCGAGCCCTCGGCCGCGGCGACGGGCGAAATCAGACGCTCGACCTCGGCGCGGACCGCCGCAGCGTCGTCGTCGCCCGGTCCCGGCTGGACTTCGAGAAACACGTCGAGATCGACGATCAGCTCCGAGAGACTGCGCAGCCACGCGAAATGCGGATCGGTGGTCAGGAGCTTCAGCAGTTCGCCGGCTCCGAAGATCGCGCGCTCCTCGCGCTCGTAGTCGCGCCGCGCCCGCTCGACGAGGCTCTTGTGCAGATTCCGGAGCGCGCCTGCAAGCCCCGCGAGCGCGACGCGCGCGTCGCTACCCGACGAAGTCGCTCCACCGGGACTCACGGCATCACCTGCCCGCCGTTGACTTCGAGGATCTGCCCGGTGACGAAGCCCGACAGCGCATCCGATGCCAGGAACACGAAAGCTCCCGCGCATTCGTCGGGCGTGCCGAGGCGGTTCATCGGGATCGCCGACTGAAAGCGCTCGAGCATCGCCGGCGTCGAGTAGCGCTCGTGAAACGGCGTCGCGATGACGCCGGGCGACACTGCATTGACGCGGATGCCGTCCTTGACGAGCTCCTTCGCGAGGCCGCGCGTGAACGTCGACACGAATCCCTTCGCCGCGGCGTAGATGACCGAGCCGCCGCCACCTCCGGTACGCGCGGCGATCGACGTCACGTTGACGATGCTGCCGCGGCCGGCCTTGCGCATGTACGGGATCGCCGCCGCACTCGCCGCGACCATCGACCGCGCGTTGAGATCGAGGACCTCGTTGAAGTAGCCGTCGTCGACTTCGATGACCGGCGTGCGCCGAACGAGCCCGCCGGCATTGTTGACGAGCACGTCGAGCCCGCCGAAATGTGCCGCGGCGGCCTCGACGACCTCGCGGGCCTTCGCCGAATGGCGCAGGTCGCCGCCGACGAGGAACGCCTCGGCGCCGGCGAAGCGCACGTCGGCGGCCACCTCCTCGGCGCGATTGAGACTCGCGTTGTAGTGGATCGCGACGCGGCATCCGGCGCGCGCGAACGCTCGCGCCGCGGCCGCGCCTATGCCGGTCGAGGCGCCGGTAACGAGGACCGATCTTCCGGCGAGGTCGGCGGCGAAGGCTTCGCTCATTCGGTAAACAGCGACGACACGGATTCCTCGTTGGAGATCCGCGTCATCGTCTCGGCGAGGAGCTGCGCGCAGGAGAGCTGGCGGATCTTCGGGCAGCCACGCGCCTCCTCGGTGAGCGGGATCGTGTCGGTGACGACGATCTCGTCGAGGTCGGATTCCGCGATCCGCGGCACGGCCCCTCCGGAGAGCACCGGGTGCGTGCAGTACGCGTAGACGCGCTTCGCACCGTGCTCCTTCAGCGCGGTCGCCGCCTTGCACAGCGTGTTCGCGGTGTCGACGATGTCGTCCATGATCACGCAGTTACGCCCGTCGACGTCGCCGATGATGTTCATGACCTCGGCGACGTTTGCCTTCGGCCGCCGCTTGTCGATGATCGCGAGCTCGGAATCGAGGCGCTTCGCGATCGCCCGCGCGCGCACGACGCCGCCGACGTCGGGCGACACGACGAGCAGGTTGTCGTAGTTGCGCTTCCACAGGTCGCCGAGCAGGATCGGCGTCGCATAGATGTTGTCGACCGGGACGTTGAAGAAGCCCTGGATCTGGTCGGCGTGAAGGTCCATCACCATCACGCGATCGATGCCGACCGTCGACAGCATGTCGGCGACGACCTTCGCGGTGATCGGAACGCGCGCCGAGCGCGGGCGCCGGTCCTGGCGCGCGTAGCCGAAATAGGGGATCGCCGCGGTGATCCGCGCGGCCGACGCGCGCTTCAGCGCGTCGACCATCACCAGCACTTCCATCAGGTTGTCGTTGGTCGGAGCGCAGGTCGACTGCAGCACGAACACGTCGCGTCCGCGAACGTTCTCGAGCAGCTCGATCATCACCTCGCCGTCGGAGAAGCGGCCGACGACGGCGCGTCCGAGACTGATGTTCAGGTGCCGGCAGACGGCTTCGGCCAGGTGTGGATTGGCGTTGCCGGTGAAGATGCGCATGCGCTCGAAGGCCATCGGTCGATTCGGAAATGGCTGGGGAGGAAGGATTCGAACCCTCGAATGCCGGAATCAAAATCCGGTGCCTTAACCAACTTGGCGACTCCCCAGCGGAAACCCTCGCGATCCGTTCCTCGTCCCGCCTGCCGCGCCGCCATCAGACCAGCGCCGCGAGCGGATGCCGATCGATCGTGCGCACGACGCGGCCCGGCACTCCGGCGGGAAGCGCAGCGAGCGCCGCCTGCGCTTCGGCAGCCGTGGCGAACGCAGCGAACACCGCCGCGCCCGAACCGGTCATCCGTGCCTGCGGGGCCACTCGCCGCAGTGCCGTGAGCGCCTGCGCCACCGCGGCAAATCGCGCCGTCGCCGCGGCCTCGAGATCGTTTCGCCCGTAACCTTCGGAAAAGACGTCCATTTTCGCGGACGCCGCAGAGCGTGTCAATTCGGGCGCTGCGAAGATCGACGCGGTCGAGACCGCGACCGGCGGCAACGCGAGCGCGATCCACGCCGCCGGCAGCGAGATCGGCGTCAGGATCTCGCCGATGCCGCGCATGACCGCGGCACCGCTGCCGAGGAAGAATGGCACGTCGGCGCCGAGCAAAACGCCGATTGAGGTGAGCTCGCTTCGCGGAAGGCCGAGGCCCCACAGCCGATTGAGCGCGATGAGCGTGCTCGCGGCGTCCGAGCTTCCGCCGCCGAGCCCCGCGCCGATCGGGATCCGCTTGTCGATCGCGATCGACGCACCGCGGCGCGCGCCGCTCGCTTCGCGAAGCGCCAATGCGGCGCGAAGCGCGAGATCGTCCGACTCGGCGACGCCCGCGATCGGCCTCGCGCGCACGACGCGCTCGTCGTCGCGATCCTCGACCGACACGGTGTCGGCGAGATCGATCAGCGTGACGAGCGACTCCAGCGTGTGATAGCCGTCGGCTCGCCTGCCGGTGACGTGCAGGAACAGGTTGACCTTGGCCGGCGCCGCAACGACAAGGCTGCTGCATTGCAGGCCGCTCATGGCATGCCGCTCATTGCCGGTCGCTCATTGCCAGCGATCGATGACGATCGTGACGTCGATCGGCGGCGAGTCCGGATACGCGAGTGCCACGCGCGCCGGGCGCCTCGCCGCGTCGTCGGCGTAGCGGTAGTGCACGTCCCAGCCGTCCTGGCGCAGCATCGCGGGCCGGCCTTCGACATCGCGCTCGACGCGCGCCGACGTGCCCGCACGCGGGACGCCCTGAATCCACCACGCGAGGCCTTCGACCGGAATCGCGACGCCGAGTCCGCGCTCGGTGAGCGACGGCCAGTCGGGCGCGGTCTTCACCGACCCGTCGGGGAGCGCGAGCCTGACCCCGCCGCGGTCACCATCGAGGCGGGCGATCGTCTGCCCGAGTGGCGTCGCGAGGTCGATCGAGTCGCGGTCGGGCTCATGCAGCCACGAGAACGAACCCGCGACGCCGTCGCTTCCGCGTCGCGCCGACAGCCTGCCGTCGATCGTGAACGGCCGATCGAGACCGGGCGTCGATTGTTCGGTGACCGTCGCGGGCAGGCTCGCACAGCCCGCGAGGATCACGAGTACCGCGACGCTCGCTGCGGCGAGGTGAGCCCTCACTGCGGCTCGAGACGGTCGACGGTTTCCTTCAGCACAGCGTTGTCCGGGTGCTCGGCAAGCTGTGCGCTCCACAGCGCGCGTGCGCGCTCGCGATCGCCCTTGCGCCAGAGCACCTCGCCGAGGTGGGCCGCGATCTCCGCGTCAGACCGGCTGTCGAGCGCGCGCTGCAGGTACGCCTGCGCTTCGTCGAGGCGACCGAGCCGGTACAGCGCCCATCCCATGCTGTCGAGGATGAACGGATCGTCCGGCGCGAGCTTGTGCGCGCGCTTGATCAGCGCGAAGCCTTCGTTCGTCCGGTTGGTGCGGTCGACGAGCGTGTAACCGAGCGCGTTCAGTGCCTGCGCATCGTTGGGCTTCAGCGCGACGAGATGCTTCAGCCTCTTCTCCGCCTCGTCGACCTTGTCGAGCCGGTCGGCGACCATCGCGACGTCGTAGATGAGATCGGGGGAGTCGGGGTGTGCGGCGAGGCCCTGCTCGAGCAACTTGTAGGCGCCGGCGTTGTCGCCCGCCTGGCGCAGCACCTGCGCCTCGGCCTGGATGACCTGGATCTTCCGCTCGGCTGTCGTCGCGTCGAGCCCCTCGAGCCAGCGCTTCGCCTCGTCGAGCTTGCCTTCCCTGCCGTAGAGCGCACCGATGCGAAGCTTCGCGATCCACGCGCGATCGCCATCCTTGATCGCCTGATAGCGCTCGATCGCCTTCGCGTACTGCTTCTGATCCTCGGCGATCTCGGCGAGGTAGAGCTCCATCGTCCCCGGCTCGCCATAGCCGGCCTTCTTCAGATCCTCGAACAGGCGCTCGGCCTCGGGATAGTCCTTCATCTGCAGCGCGATGCCGGCGACCGCGAACTCGAGGTCGCGCGAAGCGGGCTCGTGGTCCCACAGCTTCTGCATCAGCGCGCGCGCGTCGGCGAGCCGATGCTGGTCGATGTAGGACTGCGCGAGCGCGCCGGTCGCCGCCTTCGAGTACGGCTCCTTCGCGAGAAACGACTGCAGCCACTCGATCTTCGCCTGCGGCGACTTGCGGCCGAGGATCTCGCCTTTCAGCACCGCCGCGCGGTCCCATCCCGGCTGGAGCTCGAGCGCGCGATCGACTTCGTTGATCGCGAGGGTGTTGCTCGATTCGTGCGACGCGCCGACGCGGAACGCGGCGAGCGCCACCGCGTAATGCGCCTCGGCCGATTTCGGATACGGCTTCGCGAGATCGGTGATCAGCGTGAGCGTCGACTGCGGATCGGCGCGCTGCGAGAAGAGCGAATTCAACTGCAGGAAGATCCCGCCGACGCCCTGCCCGGAAAGCGCGGCTTCCGACAGCACGCGCGCGATGCGGTCGCGCATCTGCTCGCTCGCCTCGGAGAGCGGGATCGCGCCGTGATCGCCGTTCGCCACGAGCGCCGCCAGCACCTGCTTCGGGCGTTCGGCGTCGGGTGCGAGCTTCGTCCACAGCGTCGCGGCATCGCGAACGAGGGTGCGGTCGCGGCTCGCGATCGCGATCTCGGTCGCGCGCTCGGCGAGGCGCGGATCCTTCGCATCGCGCGCGGCGTCGATGTAGGCCTTCGCGGCGATGTCCGGATGATCACGCTGCAGCGCGATGTCCCCGAGCAGCAGCCGATAGAAGAGATCGGTGCTGAGCGACGGCGTCGCTGCGGGGCCCGGCGCAGCGCCTTCGGCGAGCGCAGGTGGACATGCGGCGAGGAGCGCCGCCGCCACGGCGAGCGGAAACCAGCGGAGTGGGATCATCGACGAATCAACCTTCGATCCCGGACGATCCCGGGAAGACGACTAGTATAGTCGGACCGTTCGTTGCAAATTCGCTGCTCCGCGGTCACCGGAATCGACGCCCGCGATCGCGCGGCTCGCCTGCGCCATGCCCGAACTGCCCGAAGTCGAAACCACCC
>DASVGI010000057.1:0-3650 GCA_036379595.1 Casimicrobiaceae bacterium
GCCTGGACCGCCGGGCCGATGAATCCCGGTATCGCGACGCGCCGCTCGACCCAGCGCATGCCGTAGATGACGACGATGTTGGTCAGGATGTAGAGAATCGTCGCCCCGGTGAACGCCTCGAACACCTGGAAGCTGAACTCCTGCATCGCGCGCGCCGCCGCAGTGAGCTCGACGACCCCGATCGTGAGCGCCACCGACGAATTCTTGATGATGTTGAGGAACTCGGAGGTCAGCGGAGGCAGGATGATGCGAAACGTCATCGGCAGGATCACGTAGCGGTAGGTCTGCGGCAGCGTAAGCCCGAGCGCGGTGCCCGCCATCCGCTGACCGCGGGGCAGCGCCTGAATACCCGCGCGCACCTGCTCGGCGACGCGCGCCGACGTGAAGAAACCGAGGCACAGCACCGCCGGAACGTAGGACGCCCACGGCGGCGGCATCTGCTTGATCGCGTCGCCGAGGTGCTTCGGCAGGAGCTCGGGGATTACGAAGAACCACAGGAACATCTGCACGAGGAGCGGAATATTGCGGAAGAGCTCGACGTAGCCGTTGCAGAAGCGCCCCGCCCACTTGCGCGGCGTCGTCCGGATGACGCCGATGATCGCGCCGAAGAAGAGCGCGATCACCCAGGCCGCAAGCGCCGTGGCGAGCGTCCACACGAGGCCGACGAGCAGCGTGTGCAGATAAGTGCCGCTGCCTTCCGGGGTCAGGTCCCAGAAGATCTTCCAGTTCCAGTGGTAGTTCACGCGTCTCCCCCTGCTCTACGCGGGCACCGCGCCTGTGGCTGCGCCGATGTGCAGCGGGGGGCCCCCTCGCCCCCCGCCGTCGTGCTTCGTCACGCTGCGCGTCGTCGACCGACGCGCGGCGGCATCACTCGTAGACCTTCGGATCCGGCGAATCGGTCGGATTGGCGAACACCCTCTTCAGCGAGTTGGAGATCGGAATGTTCAGGTTGATGCCTTTCGGTGGAATCGGGCTCTCGAACCACTTCTTGTAGATCGTCTCGATCTCGCCGCTCTTGTAGAGCTTCGTCATCTCGTCGTCGACGACCTTCTTGAACTCGGGATCGTCCTTGCGGAACATCAGGCTGTACGGCTCGAGCCCGAGGCTGTCCTTCGAGATGTGAAAGTCAGCCGGGTTCTTCGAGTTCGCGACGAGGCCCGCGAGCAGAATGTCGTCCATCAGGAACGCCTTGGCGCGACCCGTCTCGACCATCAGGAAGGCGGCCGGATGATCATTCGCCGATAATACCGTCATCCCCATGTCCTTCGACGTGTTGAGCTCGTTCAGCGCCTTGATGTCGGTCGTGCCCGCCGTCGATACAACGGTCTGGCCCTTCAGGCTGTCGATCGTGTCCATGTGGTCGGCCGCCTTCGACACCCAGCGGTACTTGATGACGAAGTAGGTCATTCCGAAATCGACCTGCTTCTTGCGCTCGGCGTTGTTCGTGGTGGAGCCGCACTCGAGGTCGATCGTGCCGTTCGCCATCAGCGGGATCCGCGTCGACGACGTGACCGGATTCAGCGCGATCTTGATATCCGGCATCTTGAGCTTCGCCTTGACCGCGTCGACGATCTTGTAGCAGATATCCATAGCGTAGCCGACCGGCTTCTGGTTCTGGTCGAGATACGAGAACGGAATCGACGCGTCGCGGTAGCCGATCGTGATCGTCCCGGTGTCCTTGACCTTCTTCAATGTTCCGGTGAGTTCCTGGGCCAGCACCGGCGCGGCGACAAACGCGAGTGCGGCGATCAGCAGCGGAAGCTTGCGGGTATGCATGCGGTTCACTCCTCGGGCGAATGCAGAGTTGTCGGTTGTTTCGACCCGCCTGCGCGGGCGATCGTCACGGCCCGCCTGCGCGGGTCGCGTTCCTTCCGTGGACGGATTCTACGGGGCTGCCCGGTGAAAGTCCAAGCCGGGCGCCGCGAACTGTCCGCCGAACCCGGAGTCCCCGGGGCGCTGCCTCCTGCTGCAAAGCCGCGTAAGCTGTGAGGGAGCGACCTTCGCACGATGTCGATCCTGCCCACGATGTCGATCCTGCCCACGATGTCGATCCTGCCAGCGTGACACCGCCTGGATCCCGCGCCGGCACCCCGCGCCGAGCACGTGCGCTCCTCACGCTCGATGCGCTGCGTGCACTCGAGCGCAGTCATGCTGCGCTGCCGCTGATGGAGCGCGCCGGCCTCGCTGCCGCTGAAGTCGCGCTCGAGATGATCGCGCGGCGCGGTGCCCCCGTGGTGGTGCTCGCCGGCCCCGGCAACAACGGCGGCGACGCGTGCGTCGTCGCGCGTCGCCTGCACGAGCACGGCCTCGCTGTTTCCGTTCTCGGGAGGCCAGCGGCGGCGAACCTGTCGCCCGAGGCGACATCGGCGTGGGCGACGATGCGTGCGGCGGGTGTGCGCGAGATCGACGCGCCACCCGCCGAATCGCCGGCGCTCGTCGTCGACGGATTGTTCGGAATCGGTCTCTCGCGCGCGGTCGGCGAACCGTGGGCTTCGTGGATCGACTGGGCGAACGGCACGGCGGCGCCGATTCTCGCGCTCGACATTCCGAGCGGGCTCGACGCCGCGACCGGCGTCGCACGCGCACCGACGATCGTCGCGGCGCGCACCGCGACGTTCATCGCGCTGAAGCCGGGGCTTGTCACCGGCGATGGACCCGATCACTGCGGAACCGTCTCGGTGCACGACCTCGGTCTCGACGACGTCGACGCTGCGCGAGCCGGGATCTGCCTCGAGTGGCCGACGCTCTCGCGCGAACTCCCCGAAGTGCTTGCGCGGCGGCGACGCGCAACGCACAAGGGATCGTTCGGAACCGTCGCCGTGGCTGGGGGCGCCGAGGGGATGGTCGGCGCGGCACTCCTCGCCGGGCGAGCAGCATTGGCACTCGGCGCGGGTCGCGTCGTCGTCGAGCTGATCGCACGCGACGCTCCGCGCTTCGATGCCGTCGCGCCCGAATTGATGCTACGGGAAGCGCGTATCCACGATGCGAATGCCCAGCCGCCCGCCGCCGATGCGAAGCCGCTTGCCGTCGATGCGCAGGCACTCGTCGTCGGCCCAGGGCTGGGACGCAGCTCGCTTGCCGCCGATATTCTCGCGGCGGCGATCGCACGCGACGCGCCGCTCGTGCTCGATGCCGATGCGCTCAACCTGATCTCCGAAGACGCGCACCTGGCGCAGGCGATCGCGCAGCGCACTGCGGCGACGATCATCACGCCGCATCCGGCCGAGGCCGCGCGGCTGTTGCATCGTGACACGGCCGCCGTCCAATCCGATCGTGTCGCTGCGGCCACCGCGCTCGCGCAGCGATTCCGCGCGACGACGATTCTCAAGGGCGCCGGAAGCATCATTGCTCACGCGCAAGGCGGCTTCGATATCAATACGACCGGCAACCCCGCGTTGTCGACGGCCGGATCGGGCGATGTCCTGTCGGGGATGCTGGGCGCCCTCCTCGCGCAGTGCATCGCTCTCGCCGACGCCGCGCGGATCGCCGTGTGCCTGCACGGTGCTGCCGCCGATGCGCTCGTCGCCGACGGCATCGGCCCGGTCGGCGTGCGCGCGTCCGAAGTGATCGAGCGCGCGCGCGCGCTCGTCAACGCAGCGCGGGGTCAGGTCTTGCCTTTTGCCTGAATGCCGGTCCGGGCATTCAGGCAA
>DASVGI010000058.1:0-5490 GCA_036379595.1 Casimicrobiaceae bacterium
CGTCAAGTTCCAGGATGGCACCGACTTCAACGCCGAGGCGGTGAAGGTCAACTTCGACCGCGTCACCAACCCCGACAACAAGCTGAAGCGCTACGGCCTCTACAAGATCATCGCGCGCACCGACGTCGTCGACGGATACACGGCGCGCGTCACGCTGAAGGAGCCGTTCTCGGCGTTCATCAACGACCTCGCGCACCCGTCCGGAGTGATGATCAGCCCGGTTGCGCTGAAGAAGTGGGGCAGCAAGGACATCGCGTTCCACCCGGTCGGCACCGGACCGTTCAAGTTCGTCGAGTGGCGCCAGCCCGACTACCTCAAGGTCGAGAAGTTCGACGGCTATTGGAAGAAGGGCTACCCGAAGGTCGACTCGATCACGTGGAAGCCGGTCGTCGACAACAACTCGCGCGCAGCGCTGATGCAGACGGGTGAGGCGCAGTTCACTTTCCCGGTCCCATACGAGCTCGCGCAGGTGCTGAAGGCGAAGCCCGATCTCGAGCTCGTCGCCGCGCCGTCGATCGTGCTGCGCTACCTCTCGATGAACACGTTGCAGAAGCCGTTCAACAACGTGAAAGTGCGTGAGGCAATCGCCTACGCGATCAACAAGGAGGCGCTCGCCAAGGTCGCGTTCAGCGGCTACGCGGTTCCGGCCGACGGTGTCGTTCCCGACGCCGTCGAGTACAGCGTCAAGCTCGGTCCGTGGCCGTACGACGTCGCGAAGGCGAAGAAGCTCCTCGCCGAAGCCGGTTACCCGAACGGCTTCGAGACCGAGCTGTGGTCGGCGTACAACTACAGCACGGCGCAGAAGGTCGCACAGTTCCTGCAGCAGCAGCTCCAGCAGATCGGCATCAGGACGAAGATCACGATGCTCGAAGCCGGCCAGCGCGTGCAGAAGGTCGAGAGCTGGCCCGATCCGAAGACAGCGCCGGTGCGGCTCTATTACGTCGGCTGGTCGTCGTCGACTGGCGAGGCCGACTGGGCGCTGCGCCCGCTCCTCGCGAGCGAATCGTGGCCGCCGACGCTCTTCAACACGGCCTATTACAAGAACGATCAGGTCGACGCCGACATCAAGGGCGCGCTCGCGACAACCGACAAGACCGAGAAGGCGAAGGTCTACCGCGACGCGCAGGAACGCATCTGGAAGGACGCGCCGTGGGCGCCGCTCGTCACCGAGGAGCTCTTGTCGGCACACAACCGCAGGCTGACGGGCGTATACGTGATGCCCGATGCGTCGTTCAACTTCACCGACATCGACCTGAAGTAACGGTACCGGGACTGGCGAACGCCGGGCGCATCCGATGCCGCATTCGATGCCGCGTCGCATGATCGCGACGGCATGACGCAGTACGTCCTCAAGCGTCTCGCGGGCCTCTTACCGACGCTGTTCCTGATCGGTGTGCTCGTGTTTCTGTTCGTGCACCTGCTTCCGGGTGACCCGGCGCGCCTCGCCGCCGGCCCCGACGCAACGCCGGAGACCGTCGCGCTCGTCCGCAAGGATCTCGGCCTCGACCGGCCGATTCCGCAGCAGTTCGTCCGCTTCGTCGACGGCGTGCTGCACTGGAATTTCGGGCGCTCGCTCGCAACCAAGCGGCCGGTCGCGCAGGAGATCGCCGAGCGCTTCATGCCGACGTTCTGGCTCACCGTGTGGAGCATGGCGTGGTCGGTGCTCCTGGGAATGGCGCTCGGCATCGCGTCGGCGGTCTGGCGCAACCGCTGGCCCGACCGCATCGGCATGACGTTCGCGGTGTCGGGCATCTCGTTCCCGGCGTTCGCGCTCGGCATGGTGTTGATGCAGGTGTTCGCCGTCGATCTCGGCTGGGTGCCCGCGGTCGGCAACGAGAGCTGGCGCGGCTACATCCTGCCATCGCTGACGCTGGGCGCCGCGGTCGCGGCGATCATGGCGCGTTTCACGCGCTCGTCGTTCGTCGACATCCTCGGCGAGGACTTCGTGCGCACCGCGCGCGCCAAGGGCCTCGACGAGCGCCGCGTGGTGATCAAGCACGCGATGAGGAACGCGCTGATCCCGGTCGTGACGATGATGGGACTGCAGTTCGGGTTCCTCCTCGGCGGCTCGATCGTCGTCGAGAAGGTATTCAACTGGCCGGGCCTCGGGCGCCTTCTCGTCGACGCCGTCGACATGCGCGACTACCCGGTGATCCAGGCGCTGGTGCTCCTCTTTTCGCTCGAGTTCATCGTCATCAACCTGGTGGTCGACGTGCTCTACGGATTGATCAACCCCGCGATCCGCTACCGCTGATGAACACCGCGCAAGCCCAATGACGCGATGAGCGCGACACTCGCTTCCAACACCGAAGACATCGCCTCCGAGCGTGTGCGCACGCCGTGGTCGGAGTTCTGGCGCAAGTTCCGGCGGCAGAAGGTGGCGCTCGTCGCGGGAGTATTCGTCGTGCTGCTCGTGGTGCTCGCGATCGCGGCGCCGTGGATCGTTCGTTACGACGCCGAGAACTACTTCGACTACGACGCGCTCAACGCACCGCCGTCGCTCACTCATTTGTTCGGCGTCGACGCGCTCGGGCGCGACATTCTGAGCCGGATCCTGATGGGTGCCCGCATCTCGCTCGCCGCGGGGTTCATCTCGGTCGCCGTCGGAGCGGTGATCGGCACGCTGCTTGGTCTCGTCGCCGGGTACTACGAAGGCTGGGCCGACCGGATCATCATGCGCATCTGCGACGTGCTGTTCGCGTTCCCCGGCATCCTGCTCGCGATCGGTATCGTCGCCATTCTCGGCGGCGGCATGGCGAACGTGATCGTTGCCGTCGCGATCTTCAGCGTGCCGACCTTCGCGCGCCTCGTCCGCGGCAATACACTCGCACTCAAGCACCTGACGTACGTCGAAGCGGTGCGCAGCCTCGGCGCGCCGGACCGCACGATCGTGCTGCGACACATCCTTCCGGGCACGGTCTCGGCGGTCGTCGTCTACTTTTCGCTGCGCATCGGCACGTCGATCATCACCGCGGCGAGCCTCTCGTTCCTCGGCATGGGCGCGCAGCCGCCGACGCCGGAATGGGGCGCGATGCTCGACGCCGCGCGCTCGGATATGCTGACCGCACCCCACGAGGCGATCTTTCCGGCACTCGCAATCTTCCTCACGGTGCTCGCGTTCAACCTGCTCGGCGATGGGCTGCGCGACGCACTCGACCCGAAGATCGAGCGGCTGTGAGATCGACGCGGCGCCCGCCGCAGAGCGCGCACCACGCGATCCGGCTGCGCGGCACCACTCAGGCGCGGCAGGTCAGCGCCGTCCGGGCACGCCGAGCTCTTCGTACATCGGGCGCAGCACTCTGCGCACGCCGGGAAGGCGGCGGTAATACCAGACCGCCGCGAGCATCGCGAGCACTCCGTTCAGCGCGAACGTGAAGCGTGTACCGATCGCGCCCGCGATCGCTCCAGCGGCGAGATTGCCGAGTGGCGCGACGCCGAGAAAGGCCAGCGTGTAGAACGACGCGAGGCGTCCGCGCAGGCGATCCTCGACGATCGTCTGCAGGATCGTGTTGCACGAAGCCGCCGCGAGGATCACGCCCGCTCCGACCAGCAGGATCAGCACCAGCGCGATCGATAGCACGCTCATGTACGAGAAGAGCGCGAGCGCCGCCCCGCTGATTCCCGCGGAGACGGCGATGACCATGCCGAGTCCGCGCACCGATGCGCGCCGCGCGAGGTAGAGCGTCGACAGCAGCGCACCGAGCCCAGCCGCCGACAGCAGATAGCCCAGCGTATGCGGACCGCCGCCGAAGATGTCCTTCGCGTAGACCGGCATCAGCGACGAGTACGGTGCGATCGTCCACGCGAGTGCGGCGACGAGTCCCAGGAGCGAGCGCACCGGCTCGAGCGACCACGCGTAGCGCGCCCCCTCGATCCAGCTCGACCACCAGCCGTCGGTCGCGGGTCCGCGATTGTCGCTCGGCCAGTGCATCCGCATCACGGCGACGATCACCGCGACGAACGACAGCGCATTGAGAGCGAAACAAACCGCCTCGCTGGTGAGCGCGAGCAGCATGCCGGCGATCGCCGGGCCGATCACCCGCGCGGTGTTGACCAGCATCGAATTCAGCGCGATCGCGTTGGCGAGGTCGCCGCGGTCCTCGACGAAATGCACGTACATCGACTGTCGCAGCGGCACGTCGAACGCCGAGCACGTGCCAAGCCAGAGCGCAAGCGCGATCAGGTGCCAGGTCTGGACCCAGTGAAAGGCGACCAGCACCGCGAGCACCAGCGCCTGAATGAGCATCAGCGACTGCGTCGTCAGCAACCCGCGCCTGCGGTCGATGCGATCGGCGAGCACGCCGGCAAGATTGCCGAAGAGCAGGATGCCGATGTTGTTGCAGAACGCGATGACACCGAGCAGCCACGCCGAGTCGGTCAGCCGGTAGACGAGCCAGCCCATCGCCACCTGCTGCAGCCAGGTGCCGATCATCGACAGGCCTTGCCCGATGAAGAACAGCCTGAAATTGCGGTGGCGAAGTGCGCGAAAGGTGCGCGGAAGCGGGATGGCCGGCATGAGCCGGCGATGGTACGCGGGCAGACGGCGGCACAGCGTGACCGGCTTATCGACGCTCGACGCGGTAGACGCGCGACTCGCCGTAGCCTTTGGCGAGCGCGAGCGCGCCGACGTATTCGAGCGCGGAATCGTCGACTCCGTCCGATATGAGCGTGGCGGCAAACGCCTCGCTCGCGTAGACGAGCCCGGGTGGCGTGATCGGCTCAATGCGCGCGGCGCGCGTGACGTTGGCGCCGAAGCAGCCGTCGCGCGCCATCACCGGATCGAAGAAACGGAACACCGGCCCGGCATGCAGCGCGATCCTCACTCCCCCGGCGCCGTGCGAATCGGTCAAGACGCCGACCGCATCCGCGCCCTGTCCGACCACCGCGGGCCAGTCGGCTGCGCGCGCACGTTCGGCGAACGCGAGCGCGAAGCGGGCCGCGGCGCGCGGCTCGTCGAATACGAGGTAGAGCCCGTCGCCCCAGGTCTTGGCCTCGACCGGATGCGGATCCGCCGCGGTGATCAACGAAGCGGCCGCATCGAGGAAGGCCCGCTGGAATTCGGGAATGACCGCGTCGCGAAGCCGACTGTAGCCGGCGACGTCGGCGAACAGCATCGACTTCAGCGTGCGCTCGTCGCGGCGTATCCCGGTTTGCTGCGCTGAGGCTGCCGCCGTCACCGGTTGCGAGTGCGACGGTTCGGCAGGCGCCGGCATCGTCGGCTCGAGCGAGCCGAGCTCGATCACCGACTCCGCGCGGCCGGCGCGGCGCCAGCGGGCGAGCGTCGCCAGGGTCCCGCCGGTTGCATGCGCCGCGGAAGCGTTCGAGGCCGCGGGATGCGGCAGATCGGCGACGCACAACAGTACCGCCTCGGCTTGCAGCTGTTCTGCCCGCAGAACCGCATATCCCTCGACGAGTCTCGCCGCGTGATCGAACAGGATGTCGTCGCCGAGGTACTGCTCGTCGGTCGCCATGATCACTCGATGCGCGTGC
>DASVGI010000059.1:0-11701 GCA_036379595.1 Casimicrobiaceae bacterium
TCGGCGACGAAGAAGCGCATTCCGGGCGCACTCGACACGCGCCGCAGCAGCGTCATCGCCTCGGCCGCGGCCGTCGCCTCATCGAGCATCGATGCGTTGGCGATCTCCATTCCGGTGAGATCGCAGACCATCGTCTGGAACGTGAGGAGCGCTTCGAGCCGGCCCTGCGAGATCTCGGGCTGGTACGGCGTGTACGCGGTGTACCAGGCGGGATTCTCGAGGACGTTACGCTGGATCACTCCGGGCGTGTGCGTGCCGTAATAGCCCTGCCCGATCATCGACTTCAGCACGCGGTTCTTCGACGCGATTCCCGCAAGGCGCGCCAGCGCCTCGGCCTCGGATAGCGGCGCCGCGAGGGGCATCGCGCCGGTGAGCCGGATCCCGTCCGGGACGGCGGCGTCGGCGAGCGCGGCAAGCGATGCGTAGCCGACCTCGCGCAGCATCTGCGCCTGCTCGGTCGCGTCGCTGCCGATATGCCGGCGCTCGAATCCGGCGTGGTCTTCGAGTGCGGCGAGCGGCTCGCTGCGCGTCACGTTTCGGCGATCAGCTTCGAATACGCCGCCGCGTCGAGGAGCCCCGCGACGGCGCCGGCATCATCGGGGCGCATGCGGAAGAGCCACGCCGCGTTCGCGTCCTCGTTCACCGACTCGGGCTTCGATGCGAGCGCATCGTTCGCCGCGACGATCTCGCCGGCGAGCGGGGCGTAGACGTCGCTCGCCGCCTTCACCGATTCGACGACGGCGCAGGCCTCGTTGGCCGCAACTTTGCGACCGGCCTTCGGCAGCTCGACGTAGACGAGGTCACCGAGCGCTGCCTGCGCGTGGTCGGTGATGCCGACCGTCACCGTGCCGTCGGCCTCGGGCTTGATCCATTCGTGACTGTCGACGTATTTGCGGTCGTTCGGAACGTTCATCGCAAAGCTCCCGGTTACGAAACCAGCGCCACGCCGTGGCGCACGAACGGCGGCTTCACCACGCGCGCCGCGAGGCGCTTGCCGCGGACCTCGACTTCCACCATCGCTCCGGCGGGCACCACGGCCGGCAGCCGCGCAAGCGCAATCGAGCGCTCGAGCGTCGGCGACCACGTTCCGCTCGTCACTTCGCCATCGCCGTCATTGGTGTGAACCTTCTGATGCGCGCGCAGCACGCCGCCGGCCTCGCAGAGGAGAAGCCCTGCGAGGCGCCGCGCCGGCTTCGTGGCGGCGAGGGCCGCCCTGCCGCAGAAATCGCGCGCGCTCGCAAGATCGACGGTCCACGCAAGACCCGACTCGAGCGGTGACACGCTCTCGTCCATGTCCTGGCCGTAGAGATTCATGCCGGCTTCGAGGCGCAGCGTGTCGCGCGCGCCGAGGCCGCAGGGCGTGACGCTCACTCCGATCAGCGCCGTCCACAGCGCTTCGGCGTGGATCGCGGGAACGGTGATCTCGAAACCGTCCTCGCCGGTGTAGCCGGTGCGAGCGACGAAGAGCTCACCAAACTCCGTCGAGGTCATCGTGATCGCGGTGAACGGAGTGAGCGACGCCGTTGCCGCCTCGCTGCCCGCAATCGCCGCCCAGGTCTTCGCGCGCGCCTGCGGACCCTGCACGGCGATCATCGCGAGATCGTCGCGCGGCGCGAGCGTCAGCTGCGGCGCACGCTCGCGCACGAGCGCCGCGAGCCACGCGAGGTCCTTGTCGGTCGTCGCGGCGTTGACGACGAGCCGAAACCAGTCCTCGCGCATGAAGTAGGCGATGAGGTCGTCGAGCACGCCGCCATCGGTGCGGAGCAGGCACGAATAGAGCGCCTTGCCCGGTGTCTTCGCCTTGTCGACGTTGTTGGCGAGCGCGTAGCGAAGGAGATCGCGCGGCGCTGGAGGCGCGCCGCGAAGATCGACCGCGCGCATGTGCGAAACGTCGAACATCCCGGCGCCGCGGCGCACCGCATGGTGCTCGTCGATCTGCGAGCCGTACGACACCGGCATGTCCCAGCCGCCGAAGTCGACCATGCGTGCGCCGGCCGCACGGTGCAGGCGATTGAGGACGGTGGCCTTCGGCATGCGCGCTCTCCCGGCAAAAGCGAAAACGGGGCGGCGCGGATCGCTCCGCGTCGCCCCGTCTGTCCTTTTACCTGAGAGATTACGGCCGCGCTCGTTGCGCGGCCGGTGCCCCTTCGGTGGGCCGCGATGTCGGTCGCGGCCGCTCTCCAGATCGTCTGTTACCCCGCGTGCAGTCCTGGTGCCTGAGCGATTTCGGGGTTACGCCTTCGGCGGCGCCGGCATCGTGCCAACGCGCTCTCCTGCACGCAGGCCGCAGACTATCACATGCCGGACGCGCTTACTTCAGCGCCAGGATCAGCTCGACCATCTTCTTGATGTCGGCGTCGCTGACGCGCGGCGAGTTCGGCGGCATCGGGATCGGACCCCAGACACCCGAGCCGCCCTTCTTCACCTTCTCGACCAGCATCTCGACCGCCTTCGGATTGCCGCGGTACTTGGCTGCGACCTCCTTGTACGAAGGACCGACGATCTTCTTGTCCTCGGAGTGGCAGGCGTTGCAGCCCTCCTTCTTCATCATGTCTTCGAGCTGGTCCGCGACGGCCGCCGAGGTGACGGCGAGCGCCGAGAAGCCGAGGACGATGGCCGCGGCACGGATCGGGAAACGCGAAGGCATGCGGGTTGCGGCGCGACGTGCGCCATCAGCGCGGGTGGTCATGAATGCTCCATTCAGGTTGGGGCGTAGCGAGGCTTGGGGGCGCTGCACAACCGGGGCAGCGCATCCCCAGGGCGAAATGGTACCCGATGTCGGAAACCGGTCGCCGAATCCGCCGCAATCGGCGGTGCCGGCGGTGCCGGCGAGTGGGGCGGCGCCCCTACCCGGCGGCGAGCGCTTCCTCGATCGCGGCGAGCGTGGCCATCGGAGGGAGACACGAGAATCCGTGACACAGCCATGCTGCGGCGCCGGCGGCGGTTGCCGGAGCCCCAGCGGTGGTTGCCGCATTTGCGACGGCACTTGCCGGAGTCCTCGCGGTGCCCGCCGCGACACCGCCCGCGAGGCGCGGCGCGGCATCGCCGTTGCCGAGGTCGACGATCATCAACTCGGGTCGATAGCGGCGCTCGAGCGCGCGCTGCCACGACCGCGTCAGCGCGGGCTCGCCGCGCAGGATCAGCGTCGACGGCGGGCGCTCGAGGCGCTCCTGCGCGACGACGAGGCTCGACTGCCCGCCCGGCGCCCGCGCGAGGCCCGGAGCGAACACGCGCAGCGCACGCTCGGCCGCGTCGACGTAGCGCGGCTCGGCGACGAGATGGCCGAGCGCGATCAGCGCCTGCGCAGCGATGCCGTTGCCCGACGGTGTCGCGTTGTCGTGCGCGGGCTTCGTGCGGTGGAACAGGCGCTCGTGGTCGTGGCTCGTGAACCAGAACCCACCGCGATCGCGATCCTCGAAGCGCTCGATCAGCGCATCGGCAACGGCAAGGGCGAGCGCGAGATCGCGAGCGCGAAAGCGCGCCTGCATCACCTCGATCAGCGCGGCGACGAGATACGCGTAATCGTCGAGATACGCGTTGAGCGCGACATCGCCGCCGAGCCGCGTCGCGAGAAGCCGATCACCCGTCCACGCCGTTTCGACCAGGCGGTCGAGCGCTGCGAGCGCGAGGTCGGCCCACGCCGGCTCGTCCTGCGCGCGCGACGCCCGCGCGAGCGCGCCGATCGCGAGCGCGTTCCACGCGGTCAGGATCTTGTCGTCGCGCGCCGGGCGCACCCGCGTCGCGCGGAGCGCGAAGAGCGCCGCCCGCGCGCCGGCAATACGCGTCTGCACGTCGGGGAGCGACGTACGAAGCCGCGTCGAGACGTCGGCGACCGGAACGGCGATCCGCGGCAGCCACGCGCGATCCTCGAAATTGGGCGGGCCGTCGAAACCGTAATGGGGTGCCGCCGCTTCCCACTCGGTCTGCGACATCGCGGCGCGCGCCTCGTCGCGGCCGAACACGTAATAGCGCCCCTCTTCGCCATCGCTGTCGGCGTCGAGGCTCGAATGGAACGCGCCGTCGTCAGAGCGGAGCTCGCGCACGAGGAAGCCGACGATGTCGCGCGCGACGCGCCCGAACTCCGGCTTCGACAGCGCTCGACCGGCATCGGCATAAAGCGAGAGGAGCGCGGCGTTGTCGTAGAGCATCTTCTCGAAGTGCGGAATCGACCACTCGGCATCGACGCTGTAGCGGCAGAACCCGCCGCCGAGCTGGTCGGCGATCCCTCCGGCTGCCATGCGCTCGAGCGTCGTGTCGACGATCGCGAGCGCGTCCGCATTGGACTTCGTCGCGCCGAAGCGCAGGCAGAATTCGAGCTCGGTCGCATGCGGGAACTTGGGTGCGCCACCGAAGCCGCCGTGCACGCGGTCGAAGCTGCGCTCGAGCTCGGCGAAAGCCGCGTCTGATGGCGCGAGCGGCAATTCTCCTGCCCTGCGCGGCGCATCGCGGTCGGGCGCCGCCTCACCCCCGGTCGCCGCCTCGCCCCCGACCGCAGCGACAGCATCGGCCGCGGTGGGCTCGAGCGACGCCAGCGCGTCGACGAGCTGCGCACCTTGTTGCGCGATGCCTTCGCCGTGCTCACGAAACGCGGCGGCGGCCCGCGGCAGGAGCTCGCGAAAGCCGATGATGCCGTAGCGCGAATCCTTCGGGAAATAGGTGCCGATGAAGTACGGTACCGCGTCGGGCGTCATGAAGACGGTAAGCGGCCAGCCGCCTGGACGCCGCATCATCAGCGCATGCGCCGTCTGGCAGATCTGGTCGAGATCGGGACGCTCCTCGCGGTCGACCTTGATGTTGACGAAGAGGCGATTCATCGACTCCGCGATCGCCGGGTCCTCGAACGACTCGTGCGCCATCACGTGACACCAGTGGCACGCCGAGTAGCCGATCGACAGCAGGATCGGCTTGTTCTCGCGCTTCGCGAGCGCGAGCGCTTCGTCGTCCCACGGATGCCAGTCCACCGGGTTGCCGGCGTGCTGGCGCAGATAAGGGCTTGTCGCCGAGGCGAGTCGGTTGGCCATCGTGCCCGCGAGCTTACGCCCGCGGGCGATCAGCTGGCGCTCGCCGGGCGATCAGCCGGCGATCAGCGTGCGTCGACCGCTTCGAACGCGACGCGCTCGAAATCCGCGCCGCGCTGGACGATGTGCAAGAGGCGGTACGCGCGCTCGCTGCCCGATTCGCCGACGTGCAGCACGCGGTTCGGCGCGAACGCGCGCGGCAGAACGATCAGCGACGCGGGCTCCTCGGGCGATTCGTCGAGGAGCACCGCCGGTGTCGGCGGATCCTCGGTGCCGTCCTGATGTCGCTGGCGCAGCACGAGCGTCTTCGGGTCGCCCGGCCACATGCGCACGGTCAGCGCAAGCTCACGCTCGCCTTCGTCGGCCACGCGCGCGACCCAGCCCAGACGCATGCGACCGTCCTCGCGCGCGACGACGAGCTGATCGAGGAACCAGCGATAGGTGCTGTCGCCGGGGTGGCGCACACGCGTCTCGCGCCAGGCGAGCGCGCCGTACCATTTCTCCCACGGCCAGCTTCGCTCGGCTTCCTCGCGGCGGCGGTCGAAGTCGCTGATGCCGCCGACGCTGTGCAGATACTGCGCCGGATGATCGTTATCGCGACCAAGCGGATCCTGGCGCGCGAATGCGTGCCCGCACAGGCGAAAGTACGCCGCCTGCGGGCCCCCGCAGGCGAGCTCGATCGCGCGCGACTTGGTGCGCTGCCCGTCGCGCGGCACGCTCGACCACTGCGCGTCGAGGTGGGCGAGGAGCGCGGTGGCGTCACGCGCAGACACGTCGTCGCCGAGTTGCAGTGATTCGAGCGAAGCTCCCTGCGCGATCCGCTTGATCCGACCGCGCACGCTCGCCGCGAGCTTCGACGGGTAGCCGAAGCGCAGCGACGCCTGCGGCTTCGCCGGTGGACCCGGGGCGACGAACGCGCCGGTCTCCCCTTCGAGGTCGACGATGATCTGCGACCCCTCGGTTTCGCGCTGCTGCGCATAGGGAAAGAGCTTGCGCGCCCACAGGCCGAGCCAGCGATCGGTGAGCTCGATCTCGCGCACCGACATCGCGTACGGATCGGCAAGCGCAAGAAGCAGCGCGTGGCTGTACATCGAGAAGCAGCACAGCCCGGCGGCACCCGGAACCAGCGGATCGGAAACCGCTGCGGTCGTGCACTCGAGCATCTCCGCGAGCCGATAGTAGGCGTGCAGCTCCTGCCACACCGACGCAGGCACCTTGCGGCGCGCAAGTCCGTGGACGGCGATGAGCTGCTTGCCGACGTAGAGCGCGCGCTGCAGCAGCTTGGCCTTGACACCCTGCAGCTCCGTGTCACCCTCGAGCAGCGGCTTCAGGCATGCCGAGTACTGCACCCACAGCGCCTGCCACAGCGCGATCGCCTGATCGGCTGCCTCGCGCTCGCCTTCGCCGGCAGGCTGCGGGCGCCCGGCGTAGCGTCGCGCGAGCTCGGTGTGGAGATGCGCGACCGGGTCGCGCGCAAGCTCGGCGATCGTCGCGCGCTCGCGCGCCGGAAGCGTCGCGACCGCGAGTGCGGACATCTGCCCGAGCAGCAGCGAATGCGCCTGCGCGACGCGCGACAGCGGAAGCTCCTTCATCCACTGCGCGGTCGTGGCGCTGTCCTTCCAGGCGAGCGCAGGCGCCGCGTCCGCTTCCTGCAGCTCGTGGTCGGGTGGAGCGAGGATCTCGACTGACTCGGGCATCGCCGTCTCCAGAAATGGTTCGATACCTGCGATCTGGTGCCGAAACACAGAGCGCGGCGATAGACGCAGGTTTCATGCTTATAGCATAACGGTGTCGCGTTCGCGGGCAAGGGTCGCCGCCGAGCCGACCGGCGGCTCGTCCACCGTGGCGAACGGGAGACGCCTGGCGCGAATAATCGACCGCATGCCACGTCAATTGTCGGCTGCGCCGAGGCTTTGCCGCGCCCACACTCGCGTCATGCATCTCGCAGCGCAACACGACGGATCAGCAATGGCGCCGAACCGCTTTCCTCCGCCCGCGGCGGCCGGATTCCGAACGACACGGCTCATCGCCCGCGTTTCGGCCGCCGCGGAGTCTTTTTGGAGACAGCATCCGGCTGGCTGGGCTGCGGTGCGCTGGGCCGCGGTCGCCGTCGCGATCTCGCTCGCGCTCTATTTCGTCCCGGCGCCGATGCCCCCTGCCGTTCCGGCGATGGTGCAGATGGCGGTGAACGGAGACGTGAAGCCGCCGTTCACGCGCGCTGCGCAAGCGGGGAACGCGCAGGCGCCGGTCTCAGAGCAGCACGCGCTCGATACCGCCGCGATTGGCGCGCGCGACGAAGTCGCCCATCCAGTCGTCGCCAAGTAGGCGGCGCGCGATCTCGACGACGATGTAATCGGCGTCGGTGCCGGCGTCGTCGTCGAAGCGCTTCAGACCCTGCAGGCACGACGGGCACGAAGTCAGCACCTTGACCTCGCCCGCGAAGCCGTCGGCGCGAAGCGCGTCGGCGCCGCGGCGCATCTCCTCCTCCTTGCGGAAGCGCACCTGCGTCGAGATGTCGGGGCGCGACGTCGCGAGCGTTCCGGATTCGCCGCAGCAGCGATCGTTCAGCGGCACGTCGGCGCCCATGAGGCCGCTCACCACGGCGAGCGGCTTGTGCACCTTGATCGGCGTGTGGCAGGGGTCGTGATACATGTAGCGCACGCCGGTCAGGCCTTCGAGACGCACGCCTTTCTCGAGCAGGTATTCGTGGATGTCGAGGAGGCGGCAGCCCGGGAAGATCTTGCCGAACTCGTACGTCTCGAGCTGATCGAGGCACGTGCCGCACGACACGATCACCGTCTTGATGTCGAGATAGTTCAGCGTGTTGGCGACGCGGTGGAACAGCACGCGGTTGTCGGTGCTGATCCGCTCGCCCTTGTCGTGATTGCCCGCCGCGGTTTGCGGGTAGCCGCAGCAGAGATAGCCGGGCGGCAGCACGCACTGCGCGCCGACGTGATAGAGCATCGCCTGCGTCGCGAGGCCGACCTGCGAGAAGAGGCGCTCCGAGCCGCAGCCGGGGAAGTAGAACACCGCGTCCGAATCGTCGCTCACCTTCGCCGGATCGCGAATGATCGGAATCACCGACGGGTCCTCGATGTCGAGGAGCGCGCGCGACGTCCGCTTCGGAAGCCCCGAAGGCATCGGCTTGTTGACGAAGTGGATCACCTGCGCACGAATCGGCGTCGACCCCGTCGTCGACGCGGGGTGCGTGGTCTGCGCTCTCGTGAGACCCGTGCGGCGCAGGATCGCGTGACCGAGGCGCTGCGCGCGATAGCCCCATTCGATCATCGCTTTCCTGACCACGCGGATCGTCGCCGGGTCGGTCGCGGTCAGGAAGAACATCGCCGCCGCAGTCATCGGGCGGAATTTCTTCCTTCCCTCCTCGCGCAGCAGATTGCGCATCGCGATCGACACGTCGCCGAAATCGATGTCGACCGGGCACGGGTTGAAGCACTTGTGGCAGACGGTGCAGTGATCGGCGACGTCGCCGAACTCGTCGAAATGCCTGAGCGAGACCCCGCGACGCGTCTGCTCCTCGTACAGGAACGCTTCGGTCAGAAGCGACGTCGCGAGGATCTTGTTGCGCGGGCTGTAGAGCAGGTTCGCGCGCGGCGAATGCGTCGCGCACGGCGCCTTGCACTTGCCGCAGCGCAGGCAGTTCCTGATCGAGTCGGCGATGCCGCCGATCGCGCTCTGCTCGAGAATCAGGCTCTCGTGACCGATCAGCGCGAACGACGGCGTGTAGGCATTGGTGAGGTCGGCGGGGAGCGCCACGTCGCGCAGTAGCTTGCCGCGGTTGAAATGCCCGTTCGGGTCGATGCGGCGTTTGTACTCGGCGAACGGAGCGAGCTCGTCGTCGGCAAGGAACTCGAGCTTGGTGATCCCGATGCCGTGCTCGCCCGAGATCACGCCGCCGAGGCTTCGCGCGAGCGCCATCACCTGCGCGACGGCGGCACTCGCCTCGCGCAGCATCGCGTAATCGTCCGAGTTGACCGGGAGGTTGGTGTGGACGTTGCCGTCGCCGGCGTGCATGTGGAGCGCGATGAACACGCGGCTTCGCAGCGTCTCGGCGTGGATCGCATTGCAGCGCTCGAGCACCGGCGCGAAGCTGCGGCCGGCGAAGATGGCTTCGAGCGGTGCCCTGATCTCGCTCTTCCACGACACGACCTCGGCGTGGCTTTGCAGCGCCGGAAACGTCTCGTCGAGACGGTCGAAAAGATCCTGCCAGCGCGCGCGCACCGCGGCCAGGAGCGCGCGCGCGTCGCCGAGCGCCTCAGCGAGCTCGTCCTCGGAAGGACGCGCTTCGCTTCCTGGCCGCCACAGATGCTCGGCGTCGGGCGCCGCGAGGAACGCGGCGAGGCGGTCGGCGAGCTTCAGCTTGTTGCCGATCGACATCGCAATGTTGAGGCGCTCGACACCGTCGGTGTAATCGCCGAGACGGTCGAGCGGAATGACGACGTCTTCGTTGATCTTGAACGCGTTGGTGTGCTTCGCGATCGCCGCCGTCCGCGCGCGGTCGAGCCAGAATTTCCTTCGCGCATCGGCCGACACGGCGACGAATCCCTCGCCGCCGCGCGCATTGGCGATGCGCACGACGTCGGACGCCGCCTTCGCGACGGCGTCGTCCGACTCGCCGACGATGTCGCCGACCAGCACCATCTTCGGCAGGCCGTGCCGGCGCGCCTTGGTCGCGTATCCGACCGCCTTCACGTAGCGGTGGTCGAGGTGCTCGAGCCCCGCGAGCTGCACGCGCGCGTCGCCGGTGCGCTCGTCCAGCGCATCGAGATGGCGCTTCACTTCGACGATCGCCGGCGTCGACTCGCGCGCCTCACCGAAGAATTCGAGGCAGACGGTGCGGATCGCCGGCGGCATCCGATGGAGGATGAAGCGTGCGCTGACGATGATGCCGTCGCAGCCTTCCTTCTGCACGCCGGGAAGCCCGGCGAGAAACTTGTCGGTGACGTCCTTGCCGAGGCCGAGCTTGCGAATCGCTGCGCCGGGAATGGCGAGCGTCTGCGTACGCACCGGCGTCTTCGCGTCGCCCGCCAGCCAGCGCAGCTCGAATGTCGCTTCGGGCGCGTCGTGGATGCGGCCGAGGTTGTGATTGATGCGCACGACTTCGAGCCACTGCGCGTCGGGGGTGACCATCTTCCACGACGCCAGGTTGTCGAGCGCCGTACCCCAGAGCACCGCCTTCTTGCCGCCGGCGTTGACGGCGACGTTGCCGCCGATGCACGACGCGTCCGCCGACGTCGGATCGCAGGCGAAGACGAGCTTCTGCGACTCGGCAAGATCCATCGCGCGCTTCGTCACGACACCCGCGCCGCAGTCGACCGTCGGCGTCGGCTCGGCGCAACCCGGAAGGATCACGCGCTCGATCGCCGACATCCGCTCGAGCTTCTCGGTGTTGATCACCGCCGACCTGGGATCGAGCGGAATCGCGCCGCCGGTGTAGCCGGTGCCACCGCCGCGAGGAATGATCGTGAGGCCGAGCTCGATGCAGCCCTCGACGAGCCCGCGCACCTCGTCCTCGCTGTCCGGATGGAGCACGACGAACGGATATTCGACGCGCCAGTCGGTCGCGTCGGTCACGTGCGACACGCGCTGCAGGCCATCGAAGGTGATGTTGTCGCGCCGCGTGTAGCGCGCGAGCGTGCGCCGCACGCGCTTACGGAGCTCGGCCGTTTCGGGGAACCACCTCTCGAAGCGATCGACCGCCGCGCGCGCAGCCTCGATCAGCCTGACGACGTTCGCGTCGCGCGTGTCGTCGGCCTCGCGGTCATCGTCAACGCCGCGGTTCGCGACCCGGCGCTTGTCGATCTCGCGCAGGCGATGGCGGAGCGCATCGACGAGAAGCCGGCGACGGCGCGGGTTTTCGAGGAGGTCGTCCTGCAGGTACGGATTGCGCTGGACGACCCAGATGTCGCCCAGCACCTCGAACAGCATCCGCGCCGAGCGCCCGGTGCGCCGCTCTCCGCGAAGCTCCTCGAGGAGCGCCCACATCGGCGCGCCGAGGAGACGGATGACGATCTCGCGGTCGGAGAACGACGTGTAGTTATAGGGGATCTCGCGAAGCCTCGCGGCCCCGGCGGCGAGTCCACCGTCTTCCTGCGCGAGCTCGGCAGGTTCGTCTTTCGCATTCATGCGAGCCGGCCATCATACCGCAGTGCAGCAGGCGATCGTGCCGCTTCGGGCCGCGTCCTCTTCGCTCAGGCAGTCTCTGCCTCTATCGCCATCTCGCGAACTCCTTCGGCAACACGGTTCTCATGAGCGTCGCGTCCATGATTTCCGTGTCGAACGTTAGATCAAGGCGCTGGAGAGCGAGCGCGAGGCGGCGCACGCTTCCGAGCCCCACGCGATCGCCGGGCTTGCGATCCTTCGGCTTCTTTGGCTTCGACGCCGCGCCGCGTTTGAGCTTCCCCTCATCGACATACAGCTCATGCGCAGTCCGAAAGAATCCGCGGTTGTGCGCGATGGTCTGTCGCGAGGCGAGCTGCTCCGCCATATCGCCCCAGGTATCCATCGGGGTCATTAGGCAAATGCGCGCGTCGTCCCCGTGAATGTGGACGAGCTCGTATGACGTTCGTACCGCATGCCGATACGCGAGCGAGCCCGCCGAACCTTTGCGTGCGACAACGTAGTGCTCTGGCCGGCGAATACCTTTGGCAGCGAGCGCGGAAAAC
>DASVGI010000060.1:0-29642 GCA_036379595.1 Casimicrobiaceae bacterium
TCGACGGCGTATTCATCGGGCCGGGGGATCTCTCCGCCGACATGGGCCACCTCGGCGACACGCGTCATCCGGAGGTGTGGAAGGCAATCGAAGCTGCGGCGAAGCGGATCCGCGACGCCGGGAAAGCTCCCGGCATCCTTGTCGGCGAGGCCGACGTCGAGCGCTGCTTCGCGATGGGATTCGTGTTCGTCGCGGTCGGCTCGGATATCGGCATTCTCACGCGCGGCGCCGACGCGCTGGCGGCGAAGTTCCGTCAGAGCTGAAGCCGCCGCGACGAGCGTGAACCCGATCGACGCTGGAACGATGGCGACACGAAAACCGACACCGACACCGACCTCGACGCTTCGACCAGCACTTGCACCGACGCTGACCGCCGGCGGCTACGGCGCTGGTGCGAAATGGCTGCACTGGCTCGTCGTTGCGCTGGTGCTCGCGCAGTACGTCGTAGCGATCCTGATGCCGGGGATCGGGCCGCGGACCCAGCCGGGTCCGCTCATCAACCTGCACCTGTCGCTCGGCGTGGTGATCCTCGTCGTGATGGCCGTCCGCTTCGGCGTCCGGCTCGCCGCCCCGGTGCCGCTCGACATGCCCGAATCCGCGCCGTGGGAGCGCTGGACCGCGACGGCGACGCACCGACTGTTCTACCTGCTGCTGCTCGTTTCACCGTTTCTCGGCTGGGCGTCGGCCTCGGCGCATCGGTTGCCGGTCACCGTATTCGGTCTCGCGACGCTGCCGCCGCTTGCGGCCCCGAAGGCGCACTGGGCGCTCGTCGCCGGGGACATTCACAAGCTCTCCATGTGGGCGTTGCTGGCGCTGATCGGCGTGCACGCCGCGGCCGCGCTCTACCATCATTTGGTACGTCGCGATGGCGTGCTGCTGCGGATGCTGCCGGCACGCCGGTAGCTCAGCGGCCCTGCGTTTCGGCGACGAGCTTCAGGCGCTGCACCTTGCCCGACGGGCCTTTCGGCAGCTCACCGAGAAAGCGGAAGGTTCGCGGCGTCTTGAACGGCCCGAGCTCCTGCCGGCAGAAGGCGCGAAGCTCGTCTTCACTGCAGCGGCAGTCGGGCTTCAGGACGATGCCGGCGAGAATCTCCTGCCCGTAGTGCTCGTCGGGAACGCCGACCGCCGCGGCTTCGAGCACCGCGGGATGCTTCAGCAGCGCTTCGTCGATCTCGCGCGGGGCGATGTTCTCGCCCCCCTTGATGATCAGCTCCTTGAGTCGTCCGGTGATGAAGAAGAAGCCATCCTCGTCGACGTAGCCGAGATCGCCGGTGTGCAGCCAGCCGTCGCGGTCGAGCGCCTTCGCCGTTGCTTCGGGCGCCTTGTAATAACCCTTCATCACGTTCGGGCCGCGCACCATGATCTCCCCGGCGATCCCGGCCGGAAGCGTATGGCCCTGCGGGTCGACGACCTTCGCTTCGTTGCCGACCGCGCGCCCCGGACTGCCGATCCTGCGCTTCGCCGGATCGATCGGATTGCTGAAGCACGGTGCGGCGGTCTCGGTCAGCCCCATCGTCTCGATGATGCCGATGCCGAAGCGTTCCTCGAACGCGCGATGCTGACTCGGCGGCAGCGGCGCCGAAGCCGAGCGGCAGAAGCGGATGCGGCTCGTGTCGATGCCGCGACTGCGCGGATCGGATCCGTTGAGGAGGTAGGAGATGATCGTCGGTACGCAGTTGAGCCAGGTGCAGTGAAAGCGATCGGCGAGGTCCCAGAACTCGGACGCGCTGAAGCGATGCGGAAGCACGACGCTGCCGCCGTGGACCAAGGGTGCTACCGCCGTCACGATCTGCGCGTTGATGTGATAGAGCGGCAGCACCGCGAGCGCCCGGTCGGCTGCGGTGAGCGCGTGTGCGGTCGACACGAACTCGCCGCCGGCGACGACGTTTCGGTGCGTGAGGATGACTCCCTTCGGCAACCCGGTCGTGCCCGACGTGTACATCATCAGCGCGTCGGCGTCGTCGCCGAAAGCGGTCGCGACCGGCGCATCGCTCGCGTCGTCGGCGGCGATGACCGGGGCATCGACGTCGCAGACCTCCACGCGCACGTCGCGCCCGGCCCCCGCCAATGCGGTCTCGAGGCGACTCACCTCTCCGGGAGCGGCGAAGACGATCCGCGCATCGCAGTGCGCGGCGACGTAGGCGAGCTGCGAGGGTTGCGCGAGCAGGTTGAGCGGCGTCGCGCAGCGCCCCGCATACATGATGCCGAGCAACAGGCGCGCGGCCTGCAAGCCGTTGCCCATCAGCATCGCGACCCGCTCGCCGGGCTCGATGCCGAGGTCGTCGAAACGATGCGCGAGGCGGCGCGACGCCTGCTGCAGCCCGGAGAACGTGAGCTCGCGCCCGGTCTCGGGAGCGATCAGCCAGGCAGCGTCGGGGCGCGCAGCGGCCTGGCGGTCGATCCAGTCGCGTACGGTCCGCGGCATGGGCTCGCGCTCAGCGCCCGAACCTGCGGAAGTAATCGCCGAGGATCTCGTCCTCGGTCGGAACCCGCTCGGGAATCGTGCGCGCGATGCGCGTGATGTTGAGGTAGTGCCGGTAGTCGAGATTGTCCGAGAAGCTGTTGCGGCCCCAGGTCCCGCAGCCCATCGACAGCGAAAACGGCAGCCCGTTGTCGAAGTTGCCGCCGGTCGCGAAGCAGTGCGCCTGATTGACGATGACGCGCGAGACCGGCAGGTCGAGCCCGAGTCTCATTACGTGCGCGTCGTCGCGCGTGTGGATGCCGACCGAATGGCCGGCGCCCTGGTACGCGTAGATCGCGCGCACGATCTCGCAGGCGTGCTCGAAGTCGCGCGCGCGATAGACGGCGAGCACCGGCGAGAGCTTCTCGCCCGAGAACGGGTGTGCGGGACCGGTGCCGGTCTCCTCGACCATCAGGAACCGCGCGCGCGTCACCTCGGCACGCGCGAGGCCGGCGAGCGCTGCGATCCGCGGCGCCGACTGCGCGGTGACCGCCGGGCTCAGCTTGCCGTCGGGCCACATGGTCGCGGCGAGGCGCACTTTCTCGCCGGCGTCGAGCAGCACGCCGCCCGCCGCCGTGAGCGCGCTCATCGCCGGCGCGTAGATCGCGTCGACGAGGATCACGCTGTTCTCGGACGAGCAGCTCGTCGCGTTGTCGAAGCACTTCGAGCTCGCGATCTTTGCCGCGGCGTCAGCGAGATCGGCCGACGCGTCGACGATCACCGCGACGTTTCCTGCACCGACGCCGAACGCGGGCGTCCCGCTCGAATAGGCGGCTCGAACGTTGCTTTGCGAGCCCGTCGCGACGACGAGGTCCGCCTGCCGCATCAGCTCGTGCGTGAGCTCCCTGGTGATCGGCGCTTCGAGGTGCTGCACGAGATCCGCGGGCGCGCCGACCTTCGCAAGCTCGGCATGTACGTAGCCGATAAGTGCACGGCAGGTCGAGAGCCCCTTCGGTGACGGCGCGACGATGATCGCATTGCGCCCCTTGAGCGCGTTGGCGATCTTGTTGGCCACTGTCGCGGCCGGGTTCGTCGACGGAGTGATCGCCGCGACGACGCCGACCGGACGCGCGATCTCGACGAGGCCGAGGTCGGGGTACTCGGCGATCACGCCGACGCTCTTCGCGTGGCGCAGGTCGCGCAACAGCCCCAGCGTCTTGCGGTGGTTCTTGCGGACCTTGTCCTCGACGTCGCCGAGACCGGTATCGCGTACGCCCATCTCGGCGAGCGCGCGGTTACGTCGCGGCTCCATGATCGCCCAGCCGACCGCCGCGACGACGTCGTCGACCTGCTCCTGCGAATAGCGCTCGATCACGCGCTGCGCGCTCCGTGCGCGCGCGACGAGCGCCGCGATCGTCGACTGGGTTGCGGAAGCGGTGTCGGTCACTTAAATGGGCGTGTACGTGAACTTCTGCCCGCCGATCGTCGCCTGGTACATGAGGCCGCCCTTGACGATCGTGAACGTCGCCATCCCCTTGTGGTACTCGCCGACGTTCCTCGCGTCCTTCTTGCCACCGCTGATGCCCGCGGACGATCCGGTCGTCGTCGCCGAGGCGCCGGCCGCGGCGGTGATCGCGACCGCGGAGGCATCGGCGCCGAATTCGAAGTTGCCGGTCGAGAAGTCCTTGAACGCGCGCTCGTCCTTGAAGAAGATGATCTCGCTGTAGCCCTGGGCGCCGAGCTGGAAGCCGACCGTCACCTGCGTCATCGACGTGTCGCCGACGTGCTTGCCTTTCACGTACACGCGACCCTTGCCGAACGCGCCGCCGACTCCGATGCCGGCCTTGCCGATCGTGGGAAACACCGCGTAACCGTACGCGTGCTTGAAGAAGCTGCCGCTCTCACCGGCGTTCATGAAGAGCTTGACCGTGTCGGAATATTCGTCGGCGCGTGCCTGCGAGAGCGGCGCGGCGATAAGGAACAGCGCGAGCAGCGGGAGAAATCGTTTGAACATGATATTGATCTCCAGTCGTGATTGGAGGTGGCCGGTCGAAACACGAACCATCGGCCGATCCGTTGCATGCCGTTGCATGCGGTTTGTGTCGGTAAGCCTACCACGGTCGCCGCGATCGCGGGCCGACTGCGGCGGTGGATGCGTCAGGATGCGTTGGCGACGATCAGGCGAACGACGACGAGGAGCGTCACCACCATGAGCGCGGCGATGGCGATCCCGACCAGAACCACCTGGTAAGGCTTGATCGCGACAACGTCGCGACGCATCGCACGGCCCTTGCGTATGCCGAGGAAGCTCCACAGCACCGCGCCGATCACCTGCAGAAGGCCGGCTGTCGCAGCGGGCGCGGAGCTCGCGTCGCCGCCATCGACATCATGGTCGCCGGCATCGACATCACGGTCGCCGGAATCGGCGTCACGCCTGGGTGGGGGTGCGGCTGCGGACATGCTCGGGTGGGCGTGCGGCTTCGGGCGCGCTCGGATGGCAGGGCGGGTTCGGACAGGCGCGGCTGGGACCTCGGACCGGAATGATACGCGCGGCGCTTGAAAAACCCCGCGTCCTGCCGCATTTTTCGGGTGTTTCCCACCCGGACTCCGACCGATCCGTACCATGCGCTTCGACAAGCTCACGACCAAGTTTCAGCAGGCGCTCGGCGACGCCCAGAGCCTCGCGCTCGGCCACGATTGCGGCTTCATCGAGCCGCAGCACCTTCTCGCGGCGCTCCTCGCGCAGGAGGATGGCGGCACCGCCGCGCTGCTCGCCCGTGCGGGGGTCAACGTTCCGCGCGTCCAGGGCGCGCTGAAGACGGCGATCGACAATCTCCCGAAGGTCGAGGGCACTGCCGGCGAGATCGGCGTTTCGCGCGATCTCAACAATCTGCTCAACCTCACCGACAAGGAAGCGACGAAGCGCGGCGATCAGTTCATCGCGAGCGAGCTCTTCCTGCTGGCACTCGCCGACGACAAGGGCCCGACCGGGCGGCTCTTGAAGGAGCAGGGCCTGACGCGCAAGGCGCTGGAAGCGGCGATCGAGGCGGTCCGCGGCGGCGCCGGTGTCGACAGCCAGGAAGCCGAGGGGCAGCGCCAGGCGCTCGCCAAGTACACGATCGACCTCACCGAGCGCGCGCGCGAGGGCAAGCTCGATCCGGTGATCGGGCGCGACGACGAGATCCGGCGCACGATCCAGATCCTGCAGCGGCGCACGAAGAACAACCCGGTGCTGATCGGCGAGCCTGGCGTCGGCAAGACGGCGATCGTCGAGGGCCTCGCGCAGCGCATCGTCAATGGCGAGGTGCCGGAGACGCTCAAGAACAAGCGCGTGCTGTCGCTCGACATGGCGGCGCTCCTAGCTGGCGCCAAGTACCGCGGCGAGTTCGAGGAGCGGCTCAAGGCCGTGCTGAAGGATATCGCTGCCGACGCCGGACGCACGATCGTGTTCATCGACGAGCTGCACACGATGGTCGGGGCCGGCAAGGCCGAGGGCGCGATCGACGCCGGCAACATGCTGAAGCCCGCACTCGCACGCGGCGAGCTGCACTGCGTCGGTGCCACGACGCTCGACGAATACCGCAAGTACATCGAGAAGGACGCTGCGCTCGAGCGACGCTTCCAGAAGGTGCTGGTCGACGAGCCGTCAGTCGAATCGACGATCGCGATCCTGCGCGGCCTGCAGGAGCGCTACGAGCTGCATCACGGCGTCGAGATCACCGATCCGGCGATCGTCGCCGCGGCCGAGCTCTCGCACCGCTACATCACCGACCGGTTCCTCCCCGACAAGGCGATCGACCTCATCGACGAGGCGGCGGCGCGAATCAAGATGGAGATCGACTCCAAGCCCGAGGCGATGGACCGGCTCGATCGCAGGCTGATCCAGTTGAAGATCGAGCGCGAGGCGGTGAAGAAGGAGAAGGACGAGGCGTCGAAGAAGCGCCTCGCGTCGATCGAGGAAGAGATCAGGCGCCTCGAGCGCGAATATGCCGACCTCGACGAGGTGTGGAAAGCCGAGAAGGCGCAGGTCGCCGGCAGCCAGCACATCAAGGAGGAGATCGACAAGGTCAGGGTCGCGATGGAGGAGGCGCGGCGCAAGGGTGACTGGCAGAAGATGTCGGAGCTCCAGTACGGGAAGCTTCCGCAGCTCGAAGCGCAGCTCAGGAAGGCCGACAAGTCGCTCGCCGCCGAGGAGGCGAAGAAGCCGCAACTCTTGCGCACGCAGGTCGGCGCCGAGGAGATCGCCGAAGTGGTGTCGCGCGCGACCGGCATCCCGGTGTCCAGGATGATGCAGGGCGAGCGCGACAAGCTGCTGCAGATGGAAGAGCGGCTGCACCAGCGCGTGATCGGCCAGAACGAGGCGGTGCGTCTCGTCGCCGATGCGATTCGTCGCTCGCGCTCCGGGCTCGCCGACCCCAATCGGCCGTACGGCTCGTTCCTGTTCCTCGGTCCGACCGGCGTCGGCAAGACCGAGCTCACGCGCGCGCTAGCCGAATTCCTGTTCGACAGCGACCAGGCGATGGTGCGCATCGACATGTCCGAGTTCATGGAGAAGCACTCGGTCGCGCGGCTGATCGGCGCTCCGCCGGGATACGTCGGCTACGAAGAGGGCGGCTACCTGACCGAGGCCGTGCGGAGGAAGCCGTACTCGGTGATCCTGTTCGACGAGATCGAGAAGGCGCACCCGGACGTGTTCAACGTCCTGCTGCAGGTGTTGGACGACGGTCGCTTGACCGACGGTCAGGGGCGCACGGTCGATTTCCGCAACACGGTGATCGTGATGACGTCGAACCTCGCGTCGCACCGCATCCAGGAGATGACGGCCGAGGGCCGCGATCCCGGCGCGATCAAGGTCGCGGTGATGTCGGAAGTCAAGACGACGTTCCGCCCCGAGTTCGTGAATCGGATCGACGAGATCGTCGTGTTCCATCCGCTCGCGCGCGATCAGATCGCGAGCATCGCGAAGATCCAGCTGCAGGCGCTCGACCGCCGCCTCGGCAAGCTCGAGATCAAGCTCGACGTTTCGGATGCCGCGCTCGAAGCCGTCGCCGAAGCCGGGTTCGATCCCGTCTACGGCGCGCGCCCGCTGAAGCGCGAGATCCAGCAGGCGATCGAGAACCCGCTCGCGAAGGAGATCCTCGCCGGGAAGTTCGCCGCCGGCGACACGATCCACGTACGCGCGAAGGGCGGTGCGATCACGTTCGCGAAGGGCTGATCTTGCGTGGGACGAACCCGACCTCAGGCATCCTCCGCGACGGGTAGCCGTACGATGTAATCGATCGCCGGACGATCGGTGTGATTGTGCAGCGCGATCACTCCGCCTGGGGCGACGGTGATCTTGCGCATGCGCAGATAGTGCCCGGCCATGGCGGGGATCTCGGGGCCGAGATCGATCGTGTGGAGCTGCTCGGTGACGATTCCCTTGTTTTCGGTCGGGGCCGGCGATTGTGCGACAACGCCTTGCGATCCAACGACGAACATCAGTCCTGCAACCGCCGTGGCGGCTGTCGACGTCCTCAGTGCGTTCATTGCGGATCTCCTCTTATGGTTGTGTGGTGACGCGGCGCACGACGCGATTCCCGGGTGCGCCTCCCCCGCGCACGCGACTCCGGCAACCAGGGGAGGATCCATCGACACCGCGCGGCGCGATTCTGCGCGCCGCCCTGGCGCTCCGCAATGGGCGCGTGAATACGTGCCGACGTCCGCGCGAAGGGCGGTGCGATTGCGTTCGCGAAGAGACGCGCGACCGGTTCGCTGCGTAACGATGCACGCGCGTAGGAGTACGCGCGAGCATCGCGAATTCCGACCGGCGAATCGGTCGATGTCCTACGCCAGCGCGCGCCATGGCGCGGAACCCGTGTGCGGTGATGCGTACCAAACGGGATGCCGCACCGATTGACGCACCGGATCGATCGGATGGCTCGCGGCAGCCATCGCGTGCGCTGGATCGCAGCATGCAATTGAGGCATCGATGAGCCGACAGAATTGTCGTCGATCGACGTCACCCGGCGATTCCGCGCGATCGTCCGGAATCAATGCAAGGAGTACGCAACCATGAACGTCAAACTTGCCACAGCAGTATTTGTCGCCGGCGCATTGCTGGCGCCGGCAGCAACCTGGGCAGCCGGATCGGCGGGGTCGCCGAGTGCGCCGAGTGCGGCGCCGACTGCGCCCGCGCCGGAAAGCGGATCGATGATGAACAAGGCGAAGGGCGCAGTGAGCGACACGGCGATCACCGCCAAGGTGAAGGCCAAGCTCTCGTCGGACCGCGACATGCACGGAAATGACATTACCGTCAGCACCGAGCACGGTACGGTCAATCTGGGCGGCACGGCAAAGTCCGAGCAGGATGCCCAGAAAGCCACCCAGATCGCCAAAGCCACCGAAGGCGTGTCGTCGGTCAACAACGACATCAAGGTCGAATCCGGAGGTGCGGCGGGAGGCGCGATGGGCGGCGCGGCCGGCGGCGCCAACGGAGGCGCGAAGTACTGATCTCGGCGTAGCGAACGAAACGGGGCGGCGCATGCCGCCCCATTCTTTGTCAGAAATAGGGAACCGGTGCGCGCCGGGTCGCATGCAGCCAGCGCTTCAGCGCCGTGCCGACGCGATGTCGGCTTTGCGCGCCCGCGAGCGCGCGTTGCAATACGGTTTCAGGTTCCCCGACGACGCTGAACACCGCATCGTTCTGCGCCTGCACGACGGTGGCGCCATTGCGCTCGACGACCCAGTTGTCGCCGTCGCGAAGGACGACGTCCTGCGCGCTTCCGTACTGGGTGACCCACAGCGTTCCCTGCCGCACCCGCACGACGGCGCCGCGCACATCAGCGAGCGTCACGATCTCGTGCGGCGCGAGCGAGACGACGGTTCCGGCTTCGTAGGTTCTCATGGTCGATCTCCGTGAACGATAGTCGTGTAATCTATGCGTATGCTTCATCGCTTCCGGGTCGGGTCACGACTGTGCGGGTACCGATCCGTGACCGAAATTATCTGTGGCAGGGCACGGCACGGCAAACGGTCATTCGGAATCGCTCGCATGAGCTGCAAGCATGCATAGAACGCTGCGCGCGCTTCCGTCGCTCGACTTCCTGCGTGGCTTCGAGGCGGTCGGTCGCAGGCTCTCGTTCACGCAGGCTGCCGACGAGCTCTTCGTCACGCAGTCGGCGCTGTCGCGGCAGGTGAAGGCGCTCGAAGACGCACTCGGCGTCGCGTTGTTCGAGCGGCGGCATCGCGCGCTAGCGCTGACGGTCGCCGGCGCGGCATACCACCGCGCGGTAACCGAAATTCTCGAGGCGCTGGCCTCGGCGACCGAGCGCACGCGCGACTCGAGTCGCGCGCCGGGGCTCACCCTGTCGACGACGGTTTCGTTCGCGTCACTGTGGCTGATTCCGCGCCTCGCGCGCTACCGCGCGCTCGAGCCGGCTGCCGAGGTGTACGTGTCCGCCGACGATCGCGTCGTCGATCTCGCGCACGGCGACGTCGATGCGGTGATTCGCTACCTTCCCGATTCGGCGGCGCCGCCGGGGGCGCTGCGCCTCTTCGGCGATCGCCTGACTCCGGTGGCGACGCCGGCGATCGTCAGGGGCAAGTCTCCGCTGCGCACGCCGACCGACCTCGCGCGGCACGTGCTCCTTCACCTGGACGACCGCGACGGCCGGATGCCGTGGCTCAACTGGCCGAGTTGGCTCGCGTCGAACGGTGCCGGCGGCCTGAGGCCCGCCGGCTCTCTGCACTTTCGCCTGTACGACCAGGTGATCCAGGCCGCGGTCGGCGGGCAGGGCGTCGCGCTCGGCCGCCTGCCGATGCTCGGCGAGCACTTGCGTGACGGGCGGCTCGTCGCGCCGTTCGCGCGCAAGCTCGAATCGGCACGCAGCTACTTTGCAATCGCCGCCGAGCGCGCGGCGGGGCGGCGCGACGTCAATGCCTTCCTCGAATGGATCCGCGGCGAGGCCGCGCGCGAATGCGAGAGCCCGCGCAATCGGAAGGTGCGATGAGGAAGACGCGATGAGGAACGCGCGATGAGCGAGCCGTCGGCCTGGGTCCGACGCTATGCCGGGCTCGTCGCCCCGGGGGCGCGCGTGCTCGACCTTGCGGCGGGGAGCGGACGCCACGCGCGGTTCTTCGCCGGGCGAGGCGCTCGCGTTGTCGCCGTCGATCGCGACGCCGACGCGCTGTCGGCGCTTGCCGGCATCGACGGAGTCGAGGTCCGCTGCGCCGACCTCGAAGCCGCCGCGTGGCCGCTCGCGGGGGAAATGTTCGACGCGGTGATCGTGAGCCGCTACCTTTATCGCCCGCGCTTCGACGCTCTCCTGGAGCTTCTCGCACCCGCCGGCGCACTGCTCTATGAAACGTTCGCGGCCGGCAACGAGCGTTACGGGAGGCCGTCGAATCCCGCGTTCCTGCTCGAGCCGGGCGAGCTCCTCGACCGCGTGCGCGGCAGGCTCGTCGTCGTCGCATTCGAGCAGGGTGCGGAAGGCGATCCGCCGGCCGCGGTGCTGCAGCGGCTTGCTGCCGTCGGCCGCGCACGCGCCTGGCCCCCGCCGATCGCGACGGCGACCCCGCCGATCGCGGATTGACCGGCGCCGAATGGGGTAGAATTGCCCACTTTTTCCCACCGCATCCGATGCTCTCCGGAAGTCTCTGCGCCATCGTCACGCCGATGCATTCCGGCGGGGCGCTCGACCTGCCTGCGCTGCGCAGGCTGATCGACTGGCACGTCGAAAGCGGAACGGCGGCGATCGTCATCGTCGGCACCACCGGCGAATCGCCGACGGTCGACTTCGACGAGCACTGCACGCTGATCCGCACCGCGGTCGAGCACACGGCGCGGCGCATCCCCGTGGTTGCCGGCACCGGCGCGAACTCGACAGCCGAAGCGATCGCGCTGACGCGCTATGCGAAGGACGTCGGCACCGATGCCTGCCTGTCGGTCGTTCCGTACTACAACAAGCCGACACAGGAAGGCCTTTACCGGCATTTCCGCGCCATCGCCGAGGCGACCGATCTGCCGCTGATCCTCTACAACGTACCGTCGCGAACCGTGGCCGATCTCGCCAATGCAACGGTCCTGCGGCTCGCCGAGATCCCGAACATCGTCGGGCTGAAGGATGCGACGTCGGATCTCACGCGCCCGGTCGAGCTGCGGCGCAGGCTTCCGGCGGGGCGCGAGTTCGGCCTCTATTCGGGCAACGACGACACCGGTCTTGCCCATATGCTGGTCGGGGGTAACGGCGTCATCTCGGTGACCGCGAACGTTGCCCCCAAAGCGATGTCGGAGCTGTGCGCAGCGGCGCTCGCCGGGAACATCGCCGTTGCGCGCGAGCGCAATGCGCGCCTGATGACGCTGCATGCGAGCCTGTTCGTCGAATCCAATCCCATCCCGGTGAAGTGGGCGCTGGCGTCGATGGGCCGGATCGAGGACGGATTGCGGCTCCCGTTGACGCCCCTGTCGCCCCAGCATCATGAGACGCTGCGTGCCGCGCTTCGCGAAGCGGGCTGCACCGCCTAGCACCCGTCCGTGCTCGCGCACACAGCGTTAACAAGCCCCTCGAGGGACTTCCGTACATGAATCGAAACCTGTTCGTTCTCGTCCCTGCACTCGCCTTCGCGGCGCTGGTGATGTCGGGGTGCGAAACCCTCTCGAATCTCGGCAAGCGCATCGACTACAAGTCGGCATCGAGCGCGCCGTCGCTCGAGATTCCCCCTGATCTGACCACGCCCGAGTACGACACGCGCTACTCGGTCAATACGGCGACCGGCCTCGCTGCGCAGAATTCCGTGCGCCCGCAGGCGACGGACGTGCTTCCGGTCAAGGACGGAGACGCGCGTATCGTGCGCGAGGGCAACGAGCGCTGGCTGGTCGTGAAGGCGACGCCCGAGCAGGCGTGGGCCACGTGTCGCCGCTTCTGGACCGACACCGGCTTCGTGATCGCGAAGGAAGATCCCGCGCTCGGCACGATGGAGACCGACTGGGCCGAGAACCGCGCCGACATTCCGATGGATCCGGTGCGCAAGCTCCTCGGCAAGTACATCGATCCGATCTACTCGACCTACACGCGTGACAAGTTCCGCACGCGCATCGAGCACGGGTCGACCCCCGGCACCGTCGAGATCTTCGTCTCGCATCGCCGCATGGAAGAAGTCCCGACCGCGGTGACCAGCAATTCGTCCCCGGCAGGATTCCAATGGGCGCTGCAGCCGCCCGATCCCGGCCTCGAAGCCACGATGCTCGCGCGCCTGATGGAGCGCTTCGGCACGCCCGAAGCGCAGGCAGTCGCCGCGGTTTCGCCTGCGGCCGCGGCGGCGGTCCCGCCGCATGCGAAGATCGAGAAGGGCAGCGACGGCGTGCCGATGCTCACCGTCGACGATCCGTTCGACCGCGCGTGGCGACGTGTCGGGCTCGCGCTCGACCGCAGCGGCTTCACCGTCGTCGATCGCGACCGCTCGAAGGGCATCTACTATGTCCGCTACGCCGATCCCGATGCCGCGATGGCGCGCAAGGATCGCCAGGAGAGCTGGCTCGCGAAGCTCTTCACGTGGTGGAAGAAGGACGACGAGGGTCCGAAGCCCGAGCAGTACCGGATCAGGATCGTCGAAGCGTCGCAGCAGAGCACGGTGAGCGTCCTCGATCCGGACGGCAAGCCCGATCACACCCAGGCGAGCGAACGCATTCTCGGCCTGCTGCAGAACCAGCTCAAGTAGCGTCGGGATGCGCTTCGCTTCGCTGGGCAGCGGCAGCGAGGGCAACGGCCTCATCGTCGAGGCGGGCGGCACGGTCGTCATGATCGATTGCGGGTTCGGCGTGCGCGACGTGCGCGCGCGGCTCGCCCGCCTCGGCGTCGACGCCGCGTCGATTGCGGCGATCCTCGTCACCCACGAGCACGGCGACCACATCCGCGGCGTGGCGCCGCTCGCGGCGCGTCATCGCATCCCCGTGTGGTCGACGTTCGGCACCCTCGAAGCGGCGGGCGAGCGCTTCGCCGGCACCGTGCGCGGATTCGGATTCGACAGCCACGAGACCTTCGCGATCGGCGCGCTCGAGGTGTGTCCGTTTCCGGTGCCGCACGACGCGCGCGAGCCGGTGCAGTTCGTCGTCGGCGACGGCGCGCGGCGGCTCGGCGTGCTGACCGACCTCGGCGTCAGCACGCCGCACGTCGAGGCGAGCCTGTCGGGCTGCGATGCGCTGGTGCTCGAATGCAACCACGATGTCGACATGCTCGCCGACGGCCCCTACCCGTACCCGCTGAAGCAGCGCATCGCGAGCCGGCTCGGGCACCTCGATAACGAGACCGCGGCGGCACTTCTCGCCGCCCTCGACTGCTCGCGGCTGAAGCACGTCGTCGCGGCCCATCTGTCGAAGCAGAACAACACCCCGGACAAGGCGCGCGCGGCGCTCGCGCGCAGCCTCCACTGCGCGCCCGACTGGATCGGCGTGGCCGACCAGGCCGACGGTTTCGCGTGGCGCGAGATCTGAACGGAGCGAAGAGAATGGACACGAAGAAGGAGCTCTACCGCGGCAAGGCGAAAACCGTCTACGCGACCGACGATCCGCTGCGGCTCGTCATGCACTATCGCGACGACGTGTCGGCGTTCGACGGAGTGAAGCTCGCGCGCCTCGAAGGCAAGGGCGAGACCAACAACCGGATCAATGCATGGGTGATGGAGCGCCTCGCCGATGCCGGCATCCGCACGCACTTCGTTCGACTGCTGAACGGGCGCGAATCACTCGTGCGGGCGATGAAGATGGTCCCGATCGAGTGCGTCGTGCGCAACATCTGCGCAGGATCGATGGCGAAGCGTTACGGGATCGAGGAGGGCAGGCGCCTGCCCGAGCCCATCTTCGAGTTCTTCCTCAAGAGCGACGCGCTGCACGACCCGCTCGTCAACGACGATCACATCCGGATCCTCGGCTGGGCGAGTGCGGCCGAGATCGCCGAGATGAAGGAGCTCTCGCACCGGGTGAACGCGGTGCTGAAGCCGATCTTCGCCAACGCAGGTATCGATCTCGTCGACTACAAGCTCGAGTTCGGGCATCCGCTCGACGAGCCCACCGGCGGGCTCGTGCTCGGCGACGAGTTCACCCCCGACGGCTGCCGCCTGTGGGACGCGAAGACCGGCGAGAAGCTCGACAAGGACCGCTTCCGTCGCGATCTCGGCGAGGTCATCGAGCACTATCGCGAGGTCGGGCGGCGCATCGGCGTGCCGCTGTAGATCGGAAAAACCGGGACGGACCACGTTTTTCGCGGGAGTCGCAGGACGACGGACCCCATCTCATGGATGCGCCGCGCCGGGTAGCGGTGGGGATGCTGCGACGCGCTCTACACCGACCGTGGAGGCAGGGAGTGGGGCACCGCGGCGCGCGAGTTCGGTTGCGGAACGCGGCCGGTGGAGAGCGCGCCACGGTGCCCCACTCCCTCGGCCTCCGCGGTCGAACTCGCGCGTCGCAGCATCCCCGCCGCTCGACTCGGCGCGGCGCATCCCTGAAAAGGGTCCGTCTAGGGATTCCCGCGAAAAACGTGGTCCGTCCCGGTTTTTCCGCCCGCAAGCTACAGCCCGAGGGTGGTGCGCCCGATCCCCGGCTCGCCGCTCGCCCAGATCTCGTCGAAGCGCTGAACCAGCGGAGCCGCGCGCTCGGCATTGCCGATCGAGAGGGTCGCAGCGAGCCGGTCGATGTGCTGGCGGTGCAGGAAGTGCACGTCGTCGGCGATCAGCAGCGGATCCATCGCCGTCCGCGCCGCGTCACCCGCGCGATAGATCGTCATCGCGTGGCCGTAGCGGACGAGCAGCGCGGTGAAGCGCGCCGCGTGCGCTTCGAGCCAGCGCGTGTCCTGCACGATCACCGAGAGCTGTGCGCCGCGATGCTCGCGCAGGAATCGCGACAGCGCGTCGCAGCGTGCGGCCGTGTGCCAGCCTCCCCACGCGAGGTCGATGTCGAAGACCTTGAGGTGGCGGCGCGCGAGGCCGATCAGCTCGTCCTGCGCGGCGACCATCGCCGGCAGCGAATCGAGCCGTTCCTCGCGCGGAGCAATCGCTTCGCTTGCGATCACGAAGTCAGCTCCAGGTAACCGTGGCGGTGCCAGCCATGAAGGAGCGCCAGCGTGGCCGGCGCGAGGCGGTTGCATGCGTCCGCGGCGAGCCGGCGCCGATCGGCGAGCTCCACGAGGCTCGCGGCATCGATTCGCGGCAGTGCCATCGCTTCGCCATTGACGTATAGCGTCGTGTGATCGTAGAGCATCTGCGTGCGCCGGTCGAGCGCGACGCCGTTGCGGGCGATGCGCCGCGCGAACGCGCTCCGCGCGAGGTGCGCGGGCGGATCGAAGCGGACCAGCGGCTTCGGCTCGGTGAGCCAGCAACCGAGAAACGATGCGATCTCTGTCGCGTCGATGCGGATTCGCTTCAGCGCGGTGGTGACCTGCCGCCGCATCGCCGCATCGATCTCTCCCGGGTGCGAGCGCGGCCGCAGTCCGGGGTCGGCGTAGCGGCCGCCGAGCGCGACGCGGTCGCGCAGATGGTCGAGAAACGCCTCCGCAAGCTCCTGCCACAGCGGCGCCCGAAAGCCGATCGAGCACGTGATGCAGGTGTCGACGGCGACGCCATCGTGCGCGTAGTCCGGCGGCAGATAGAGGAGGTCACCCGGTCCAAGCGTCTCGTCGCGCGTCGGAGCGAAGCGCTCGAGGAGCTTCAGGGGAACGTTGCCGCGCAGCGCGAGGTCGCGCTGGCGCCCGTAGCGCCAGCGACGCCGCCCCGCAGCCTGCAGCAGGAACACGTCGTAGGAGTCGACGTGCGGGCCGACTCCGCCGCCGGGTGCTGCGATGCTCACCATCAGATCGTCGAGGCGCGCCCACGGAAGAAACGCGAAGCGTCGCAGCAGACGATCGGCGTCACGGTCGGCGAGGTTCACTCCCGACACCAGAAGCGTCCAGTTGCGCGGAGGCAGACGGCGCAGATCGGCGCGCCGGAACGGTCCCTGCGCGAGCATGTACCGCGACCCGCTGCGCGTCACCAGCCGCGATTCGACGTCGTCGCGCAGCGCGAGCGCGAACAGACGCTCGCGATTCGCGAAGACCGAAAGCTCGCGAAATTGCGGGAATGCGCCGCGTACGAGCAGCGCACGACGCTGCCAGTAGCGGGCGAGAAACGCAGCCGGGCTGCGTCCGCCGAGCAAGGCAACGGCTGCGCCGGGCCGCGCGGGCAAGGCATTGGCGACGCTCACGCGGCGAGTATAGCGATCACGCCGATCCGGAGCGCGCCGGCGGAAGGGAGCTGCGGGCAGGGCGTACAATCGCCGCGCGAATCAAGGACTGGCATCGCGACGACGTGACACTCGTCGTCGGCGATGCCGGCGCCGTTGCCACCACCTTTACGCATGCGCACGGGCGCACGCCGATGAACATCTTCCGCAACACCATCGTCACGCTGACCTTCAAGCTGTTCGACGCCGACAATCGCCTGATCGAGGAGACCGACGAGCCGATCGACTACCTCCACGGCGGCCATTCGGGGATCTTTCCGAAGGTCGAGCAAGCGCTTGGCGGCCACAAGGCCGGCGACAAGGTGTCGGTCACGCTCGAGCCCGACGACGCATTCGGCGATTACGACGCGTCGCTGATGCGCATCGAGTCGCTCGACCAGCTCCCCGGCGACGTTGCGGTCGGCGGACACCTGGCAACCGAGCACGACGGCCACGAGCACGTCTGGCGCGTCACGGACATCGCCGACGGTAAGGCTGTCCTCGACGGCAACCATGAGCTCGCCGGCATGCGCCTGCGTTTCGACTGCACGGTGGTCGACGTCCGCCCGGCGACCAGCGAGGAGATTGCGCACGGTCACGCACACGGCGCGCACGGGCACCATCACTGATACTCACTGACGCTTACTGACGCCCACCAGCGCCCGCTGACGCGCTCACAAGGCGACACGCGCCTCCAGTCAACGTAACCACAATCGAGATGTTTCGCTACGACAGCCATCCGGCGGGTCGCCACTACCTGCAGATTCCCGGGCCGACCAACGTTCCCGATCGCGTGCTGCGCGCGATCGACCGACCGACGATCGATCACCGCGGTCCCGAGTTCGCCGAGCTCGCGCGCTCGATCCTCGATCGCATCGGAGCGGTCTTCGGTACGCGCGATCCGGTCGTCGTCTATGCCGGGTCGGGTACCGGCGCGTGGGAGGCGGCGCTCGTCAACACGCTGTCGCCGGGTGATCGCGTGCTGATGGCGGAGACCGGGCATTTCGCCGCGCTGTGGAAGCGTCTCGCCGAGCGCCTCGGGCTCGCGCCCGAGTTCCTCCCCGGCGACTGGCGTCACGGCGCCGACGCGGGCGCAATCGGTGACCGTCTCGCGGCTGACCGCGCACACTCAATTCGCGCCGTCTGCGTCGTCCACAACGAGACGTCGACCGGCGTGACGAGCGACATCGCGGCGGTGCGCCGCGCCATCGACGACGCAGGCCATCCGGCGCTCCTGCTGGTCGACACGATCTCGTCGCTCGGCTCGATCGATTTTCGGCACGACGAATGGCGCGTCGATGTGACCGTTGCCGGATCGCAGAAGGGATTGATGCTGCCGCCGGGCCTCGGATTCAACGCGGTGAGCGCGCGTGCGCGCGCGGCGTCGAAGGAGGCAAAGCTTCCCCGCGCGTACTGGGGCTGGGACGAAATCATCGCGGCGAACGCGAAGGGCTACTGGCCGACGACGCCGGCGACCAATCTTCTGTACGGCCTCGATGCGGCGCTCGATCAGCTCTTCGACGAAGGATTGGCCGCGGTCTTCGCACGCCACGCGCGGCATGCGGAGGCGACGCGCGCGGCAGTGCGTGCGTGGGGCCTCGAGCTCCAATGTCTCAATCCCGCCGAATACAGCAATGCGCTGACTGCCGTGCGCGTGCCCCAAGGCCACGACGCCGATGCGCTGCGCAAGGTCGCGCTCGAGCGCTTCGATCTCTCGCTCGGCACCGGGCTCTCGAAGCTCGCCGGCCGCGCATTTCGCATCGGGCACCTTGGCGACCTCAACGACCTCACCGTCCTCGCGACGCTCGCCGGCGTCGAGATGAGCCTCCACGTCGCCGGCATTCCGCACGCCCCGGGCGGGGTCGATGCGGCGATGGCGGTACTGCGAGCGCCGGTGGACGTGCGCGCACGCGGGTGACGCCGGAGCGCGCGATCACGGAGTTGGACCCGCAGCTCCACGGCACACTCGTCGACGCGCTCGTCGGCGCGCGACGCGCGCTCGAGCGAGTGGGGCGCGTCGACGAGGGCGTTAAGCGCGAAGGCGCGCGCTTCGGCGGACTGCCGCCTGCCGAGTTCGCAGCCCCGCGCGATACCGCCGCGGCGTATGCAGTCCAGGATGCTGTTGCGCACGAGCTCGGATGGTTCGCGTCGGCACGCCCGTCGGCATGGAAGGTCGGCGCCGCGGCGCGCGACGCGACGCCCGAGGCGGCGCCGCTACCATCTGCCGGCGTCGTGCAAGCTCCGGCAACGCTTGCCGCGCAGGGGTTCACGTCGATCGGTATCGAGGGCGAGATCGCATTTCGCCTGCGCCAGGCACCCGATGTCGAAGCGCTCGATCGCGCGGCGGATGGTGCGCGCGACAAGCCGGCCGCCGACGCGATCGGCGCTGTGATCGACGACGCGATCGGCGAAGTCGTCGTCACGATCGAGATCGTGGCTCCGCGCTTTCGCGACCTCGCCTCGATGTCGCCATTGCTCCGCCTCGCGGATCAGGGCGTTCACGGTGCGCTCGTCGTCGGCAGCGGCATCGCCTGGCGCGGGCCGATCGACTGGGCGCGTCAGGTCGCGATCGTTCGTCGCGACGGCGCAGTCATCCGCGAAACGCGAGGCGGCCATCCGCTCGGCGACCTGCGCATTCTCGTCGCATGGCTCGCGCGCCACGCCGCGTCGCGCGGTTATCCCCTCGCCGCCGGCGATCTCGTCACCGCCGGCACGTGGACCGGGCTCCTCCCGGCGCAGGCAGGCGAGGTGATCGACGTCGAATTTCCCGGAATCGGGAGTGCGAGCGTCGCGTTCACATAGCGCCGATCAGCGCTCGAGTAGCGCCATCAGGTCACAGAGCGCTGCTCAGCGCTCGAGCAGCGACTTCAGCTCGTAGAGCGCTGCCAGTGCATCGCGCGGGCTCAGCGCGTCGACATCGAGTGCGGCAAGCTTCGCCGCGATCGCTTCGGCACGCGTGGCGGTCGGCTCGGCTGCCGGCGCCATTGCAGCCGGCATTGCCGGAGCGATCGCCGGAGCCGTCGCTGCAGCGGCGAACAGGTCTTCCTGCGCGTCGTCGCGCGTATTGAACTTGTCGAGCCGCGCGAAGTAGCGCTGCGCCTGTCTCAGCGTCTCCGCAGGAATGCCGGCGAGGCGCGCGACCTGCAGACCGTAGCTGCGGTTGGCCGGGCCGTTCTCGACGTGGTGCATGAACACGATGCCCGGCCCTTGGCGTCCCTTCGTCTCGACGGCGTCGAAATGGACGTTGGCGCAGCCTTCGATCTCGGCGGGCAGCGCGGTGAGCTCGAAATAGTGGGTCGCGAACAGCGTCAGGCTGCGATTGTGCTCGGCGAGCCGGTGCGCGATCGCCCAAGCGAGTGCCAGGCCGTCGAAGGTCGACGTGCCGCGGCCGATCTCGTCGATGAGCACGAGGCTCGACGACGTTGCGCGGTTCAGAATCCACGCTGCCTCGGTCATTTCGACCATGAACGTCGAGCGCCCGCCCGCGAGGTCGTCGGCGGCACCGATCCGCGTCAGAATCGCGTCGATCGGACCGATGCGCGCGCGCTTCGCCGGGACGAACATGCCGCAGCAGGCGAGGAGGGTGATCACCGCCGTCTGCCGCATGTAGGTCGACTTGCCGCCCATGTTGGGCCCCGTCACGACGAGGAGCCGCCGCGAAGCGTTAAGCGCGAGATCGTTCGGAATGAAGCCGTCGACCTGGCGCTCGACGACGAGGTGCCGCCCCTCGTCGATCGCGATCTCGACGTCGCCGGAGAGCTCGGGGCGCGCAAGCCGCAGCGCGTCGGCGCGCTCGGCGAGCGTCGCGAGGACGTCGAGCGCCGCGAGCGCCGCGGCCGCCGACTGGAGCGCGGGCAGCGCGGACAAGAGCTTCGCGAGGAGCTCGTCGAACAAGAGCTTCTCGCGCGCGAGCGCGCGCTCCTGCGCCGAGAGCGCTTTCGACTCGAACGCGGCGAGCTCGGGGGTCGTATAGCGCTCTGCGTTCTTCAGCGTCTGGCGGCGCCGGTAATCGTCGGGCACGCGCTCGGCGTGGCTGCGGCCGATCTCGATGTAGAAGCCGTGCACGCGGTTGTATTCGACCTTGAGCGCGGCGATTCCGGTGCGCGCGCGCTCGCGCTGCTCGAGCTCGACGAGGAACTGCGCGCAGCCGGCGTCGATGTCGCGGAGCTCGTCGAGCTCGGCGTCGTACCCCGTGGCGATGACGCCGCCGTCGCGAAGCTGCGCCGAAGGCTCGGCGGCGATCGCCGCGGCAAGGAGCCGCTCCCAGCCCGCGTCACAGGCGAGGTCACGCGCGAGGCGCTTCGTCAGCGCGTCGTCGCGCGATGCGACGATCGCGGCGATGCGCGGCAGCCTCGCGAGCGTGTCGCGAAGACCGGCGAGGTCGCGCGGGCGTGCGGTCCCGAGCGCGATCCGCGCGGCGATCCGTTCGATGTCGGCGCTTCCGGCAAGCTCGCTCGCGAGCGCGCGCGCCATTGAAGGATCGCCGTGCAGGCCCGCGATCGCGTCGAGGCGTGCGACGATGCGCTCTCGCACGCGCAGCGGTCGCGTGAGCCAGTCGCGCAGGAGGCGGCTTCCGGCGGCGGTCGCGCAGCGATCGAGCAGCGACAGCAGCGTCGGCTCGCGCTCACCGGCGAGGGTGCGCGTGATTTCGAGATTACGCCGCGTCGCCGAGTCGAGCGTCACGAACTCGCTGTCGGCTTCGACGGAGAGCGAGCGCAGGTGCTCGAGCGCGCTCTGCTGCGTCGCCTTCGCGTACATCAGGAGCGCTCCGGCTGCGCCGAGCGCCAGCGGTGCCGCGTCGACACCGAACGCGGCGAGATCGAGGGTGCCGAGCTGGCGCGTCAGTTCTCGCTCGGCGTTCGCGCGATCGAAGTGCCACGCGGGGAGCGCGTGCGTCGGCGCCACCCGTCCGCGCCAAGGCGGCTGCGGTGCGTCCTCGCTGACGAGGAGCTCGGCTGCCTCGACGCGCTCGAGCGTTGCCGCACAGTCGCTGTTGGCGACCTCGGTCAGCGTGATGCGCCCGGCGGCGAGCGAGAGCCACGCGATGCCGCAGCGCGCTCCATCGGAGCACACGGCGGCGAGCGGGGCTTCGCGCCGCGCGTCGAGGAGCCCCGCATCGGTCAGCGTTCCGGGCGTCACGATCCGCGTGACCTTGCGCTCGACCAGTCCCTTCGAGGTGGCGGGGTCCCCGACCTGGTCGACGATCACCGCACTCTCGCCACGCTCGATCAGCCGCGCGAGGTGCTGGTCGAGCGCGTGATAGGGAACCCCGGCCATCGGGATCGGCGCGCCGGCGGACTGGCCGCGCGCGGTCAGCGTGATGTCGAGGAGTCGCGACGCGCGCTCGGCGTCGGCGTAGAAGAGCTCGTAGAAATCCCCCATCCGATAGAACAGCAGGCGCTCGGGATGCTCCTGCTTGAAGCGCAGGTACTGCTGCATCATCGGCGTATGCGCTTCGATCCCCATGCGGCTCGTTCGCAGGTCCGTGTCCGATCGTCGTCCGGTGGATGCGCGACCGGTCGTGCGCGTCAGTGCGCCGCAGGCGCCGGGCCCTGCACCACCTGCATCAGGCTCGCGGGCTTCACATACTTCGCGAACGCCGCCTTGACCTGATCCGCGGTGAGCACGAGGAAGTGCTTCGCGGCGACCATCGGCTGATCGAGGGGCTCGCCGCGATAGCTCCAGCGGACGAGCGAGCGCGCGATGCGATTGACACTCGAGACTTCGACGGGAATCGAGCGGATCTCGTACTGGCGCGCATTGTCGAGCTCGGCTTCGGTGACGGATTGCGTGCGCATCCGTTCGAGATTCTCGCGCACCAGCGCGTCGGCCGCGGGGACCTTGTCGGGGTCGCTCGCGTAGCTCACGTAGAACACCGATCGGCTGCGATCGACCGAGATCGCGGAGCGCGCATCGTACGCGTAGCCGTGGCGGATGCGGATGTCGGCCATCAGCCGCGACGCGAAGCCCATCCCGCCGAGGACGTCGTTGCCGAGCGCGAGCGCGTAGCGGTCGGGGTTGTGAAGGTCGAGCCCGACCATCTGCGCCATCAGGACCTCGTCCTGTCCGGAATAGGGATTCGGCACCGCGGCGTAGCCCGGTCCGTTGACCGGCACCGGCTCGGGGACGACGTCGGGTTTAGGGCCCGACGCGTGCCAGCCGCCGAACCAGCGCTCGATGACTTCGCGTGCCCGCTCCGGCGTCACGTCGCCGACGACAACGATCGTCGTGAGGTCGGGCCGGTAGGCGCTCGCGTAGTAGCCCTTCACGTCCGCGAGCGAGAGCGCGTCGACGCTCGCCGGAGTTGCTTCGCGAAGCGATGGATCGCCGGCAGGCAGGAGCCCGCGCCGCAGCGCGCGAAACGTCTTGTAGCGCGGCGACTGCAGCTCGCCGGCGAGTGCTTGCGACGTTGTCTTCTGCACGATCGAGAAGGCCTGCGGCGGCAGGGCAGGGTGCAGCTCGTTGTCGGCGAGAAGCTGCATCCCGCGGTCGAAATCGCGGGTGAGGACCGCGAGACTGAAGTCGGTGCCCGCGGACTCGCTCGCCGCGATGTCGTCGAGCGCCTTGTGGAATGCGCTGCGATCGAGCGTGGTGGTGCCGTAGTCGAACAATCCGGCGAGCACGCGGCCGACCCCCTCCTTCCCGGGTGGCTCCTGCAACGGCGCGTCGTGATCGACGTGGCCGACAACGGTCACCGTGTGGCTCACCGACTCGGGCTGCACGATCAGCGTGATGCCATTGGAAAGCGTCATTCGGGTTGGGTCGAGCGTCCAGTGCGGAGGCTCGAGCTTCGCGAGCGGCGCGGCGGCCCAGGCCGGGAGCGGAACGTCGAGGTGCTCGTTGCCGCCGAACGACTCGCTGCCGCCGAAGCCACGGCTGTTTGCCGCGCGCTGCCCGGTCTCGCTCGGCGTCAGCACGACGACGACGCGCGCGTCGGATCGCAGGTATTCGCGGGCGACGCGGTCGACGTCGCCCGGAGTGACCGCCTGGATCGCATTGAGCGCCGCTTCCGGTGAATCGAGGCCCTGCCACGCGAGCGCCTGCGACCATGCGCTCGCGAGCTCGACGGCGCTGTTGCGATTAAATTCGAACTGCGCTTCCTCCGAGCGCTTGGCCGCCTCGACGAGCTCGGGCGATACGCCATCCTTCAGCAGGCGGTCGATGACTTCCTCGACGTGCGCACGCGCTTCGTTCGCATCGCCCCCTTTCGGAAGGCCGACCTCGACCGCGGCGATGCCGGCACGGCTGAACGGCTGCGTGTCCGCGTTGGCAGAGAGCACCTTTCCCTGCGCAGCGAGCTCCTGCAGCGCACTCCGCGGGTTGTCGAGCACGTCGATCAGCACCTGCGCGGCAGCGTAGTCGGGCGCCTTCATGCCGGGCATCCGGTACAGGAACTGCACGGTTCCGGTGCCGTGCGGCGTCGTCATCTCGATCGTCCGTGGCTTCACCGGCGCGAGCTCGACCGGCGCGCGCGCCGGGACCGGCTTCGACGCGATGCCGCCGAACAGCGCCTTCACGCGCTCGAGCGTCGCAGCGGGGTCGACGTCGCCGACGATGACGAAGATCGCGTTGTCAGGCTGGTACCACGTGTCGTAGAACGCGCGCAGCGTCGCGGCCGTCGTGCGGTCGAACGACGGGCGCGTTCCCAGCGGATCCTCGGCGTACCCCGTCCCCGCGAAGAGGGTTCGCTCGGCCTCGATGAACGCGCGGTAGCCGGGGTCGGCGATGTCGCCCGAGACCTCCTGCTCGATCGCGCCTTTCTCGGCGTCCCAATCCTTCTCGGTGAGGAGCGCGCCGCGCATCCGGTGCGCCTCGATCTCGAGAAGGATGTCGAGGTACGCCGACGGCGCGACGAAGAAGAACTGCGTCGCGTCGTTCGTCGTGAACGCGTTGTTCTCGCCGCCCATCTTGCCGGTGATCTCGTTCAGCTGTGCGCCCGAGAGTCCCTGGCTATCGCGAAACATCATGTGCTCGAGCGCATGCGCGGTCCCGGGAAAGCCGGTCGGTGTCTCGTAGCCGCCGGCGAGATAGGTGATCTGCGTCGTCACCATCGGCGCCAGCGTGTCGCGGACGATGACGACGCGAAGCCCGTTGTCGAGCGTCGCGCGCAGTACGCTGCCGCGTTCGGCCGATGCTGCCTTGCCCGTCGCGGCCGGTGATGGACTTGCCGAGCGGGCAACGGCGCCCGGCGCACCGTGCGTAGCGGGCGTGCTGCAACCGGTGACGATGAGCCCGGCAGCGAGCAGGGCGGCGGCAATTCGAAGGCTGTGTCTGGCGAGAATCCGAAAGCTCTGGCGCGAACGCGACATCGTGGGTACTTTCCTGTGGCAAGTCACGCGAGAAGGGCGCCGGGGCTTCGTCGTAGCGGGAGCCCACGCAGCGTCGCGTGTACGGATGGTTGCAATTCTTCCACACCGCTCTCGCCGCGGCGCCCGTATAGTGAACACGGTTGTCGCGACTACCTGAACACGACCGTCACAACTGTGTGAACACGGCCGTCGCAACTGTTCGCGGTTCAGGAGTGCCGTCGATGTCCACGATTCCGGCTGCTACGTCGATGTCCACGAATCCGGCTGCCAGGTTCGTCGCGCGTTGCCTCGTCCGCCGCGCTTGTGTCGCCTCCCTCGCCTGCGTCACCTGCCTCGTTGTCGCCGGTGGCGCTGTCGCGGCGACACCGACGCAGCGCGACGTCGCGTACGGAAGCGATCCGGCCGAGCGCTACGACGTCTATGTCCCGACCGAAGCAGAGCGCGCGACTGCCCGAGCCAGGCACGCGCCCGCCGTGTTCTTTGTCCACGGTGGGGCCTGGGCGCACGGCGACAAGGCGGCTCCAGGTCTACTCGACGCGAAACTCGCGCGCTGGCTCCCACTCGGCTATGTCGTGATCTCGGTCGAGTATCCGCTGCTGCCTCGAGAACATCCGCTCGAGCAGGCGCGCGACGTCGCCCACGCCCTTGCGCACGCACGGGCGCATGCGAGCACGTTCGGCGCGGATCCGCGCCGCTTCGTCGTCATGGGGCACTCGGCCGGCGCGCATCTCGTCGCGTTGATCGCGACGTCCCCCGCGATCGCGAGGGCTGCGGGGATGTTTCCACCGGCCGGGTACGTGCTGCTCGACACTGCGGCGCTCGACGTCGCCTCGGTGATGCGCTCGCGCCACGCGCGCCTCTACGACCGCGCGTTCGGACGAGTGGCCGCGCGGTGGCCGGAGCAGTCGCCGCTGGCGCTCCTCTCCGACAAGGGTCCACCGATCCTCGCCGTCTGCTCGACGCGGCGGCGGACGTCGTGCTCGGAGGCGCGCGCCTTCGTTGCGAAGGCATTGTCGATCGGAACCGCGGCGACGTTGCTCGAAGAAAATCTCAGCCACGAAGAGATCAACCGCGAGCTCGGCGAGCCGTCGACGTACACCAATGCTGTCGACGCGTTCATGCGCGATTGCGTGACACGGGTCGCGCCGATGCGTTAGCCTGCCGGGGATGGAAATTCCCGAGCTCACGCTTGCACCCGGAGCATTGACGCTCGCCGAGCTGCGCGCGCTCCGGGCGAGCCCGCATGTGCTTCGCGTCGAGCCGCGCGCGAAAAGCGGGGTCGACGCCGCGGCGGCGCTGGTGGCGGAAGTCGTCGCGCGACACGACACCGTCTACGGCGTCAATACCGGTTTCGGTCTTCTCGCGCGGACGTCGATCGGCGATGCGCGCCTCGCCGAGCTGCAGCGCGCGCTCGTCCGGTCGCACTCGGCCGGCGTCGGCGATGCGCTCGACTCCGGCGTCGTGCGCCTCGTCATCGCGCTGAAGATCGCATCGCTCGCGCGCGGCTACTCGGGTGTGCGCTGGAGCGTGATCGAGGCGCTCGCCGAGCTCAACAACCGCGGCGTCGTGCCGCGCATCCCGGCGCAGGGCTCGGTCGGTGCATCGGGCGATCTCGCGCCGCTTGCACATCTCGCGTCGGTGCTGATCGGCGAAGGCGAGGCGACGTTCGACGGCCGTACGATGCCGGGCGGCGAAGCGCTCGCGAAGGCGGGGATCACCGCGGTCGAGCTCGGGCCGAAGGAGGGCCTCGCGCTTCTCAACGGCACGCAGGTATCGACGTCACTCACGCTTGCCGGGCTCTTCGCGGCCGAGCGCGTCTTCGCGGCGGCGATGGTCGCCGGCGCGATGTCGGTCGACGCGTGCCTCGCGAGCGACGTTCCGTTCGACGCACGCATCCAGGCGCTGCGCGGCCACCGCGGGCAGGTCGACGCGGCGGCCGTCTACAGAACGTTGCTCGATGGCAGCGAGATCCGCGCGTCGCATCGTCATTGTCATCGCGTGCAGGACCCGTACAGCCTGCGCTGCCAGCCGCAGGTGATGGGTGCGTGCCTCGACCAGTTCCGGCACGCTGCCGGCACGCTGCTGACCGAGGCCAATGCGGTGTCGGACAACCCGCTCGTGTTCGCCGCCGACGGCGTCGTGCTCTCGGGAGGAAACTTCCACGCCGAGCCCGTCGCGTTCGCCGCCGACACGCTGGCACTCGCGCTCGCCGAAACGGGGGCTCTCTCCGAGCGGCGCACAGCACTCCTGATGGACGCCGGGTTGTCGGGACTGCCGCCGTTTCTCGTCGAGGATGGCGGCGTCAACTCGGGGTTCATGATCGCGCAGGTGACCGCGGCGGCGCTCGCGTCGGAGAACAAGGCGCTTGCGCACCCGCGAAGCGTCGATTCGCTGCCGACCTCCGCCAACCAGGAGGACCACGTCAGTATGGCGACCGGCGCTGCGCTGCGTCTCGGTCCGATGGCGCGGAACGCCGCTGCGATCGTCGCGATCGAACTCCTGGCTGCGGCGCAGGGAATCGACCTGCGACGGCCGCTCGTCACGTCGCCGGCGCTGCGCGAAGTGCTCGCGACGCTGCGAAGCTGCGCGCCGTTCTGGGACCGCGACCGCGCGTTCGCGCCCGACCTTGCCGCGGTGCGCGAGCTGGTCGAGGCGGGGCGGTTCGATTCCTGTGTGCCATTGTTCGCATAACGATGCATTGTTCGCATGACGATGAGGTGACGATGCTCGACCGATCCCGACACGAATGGACGCACCGCCGCGAAGGCGTGATCCGAGCGCCGCGCGGCAATGCGCTGACCGCACGATCGTGGCTCACCGAGGCGCCGCTGCGGATGCTGATGAACAACCTCGACCCGGAGGTTGCCGAGAATCCCGCCGAGCTCGTCGTCTATGGCGGCATCGGGCGCGCCGCGCGCAACTGGGAGTGCTACGACGCGATCGTCGCGGCGCTGACGAAGCTCGGCGACGACGAATCGCTGCTGATCCAGTCGGGAAAGCCGGTCGGCGTGTTTCGCACGCACGCCGATGCACCGCGCGTGCTGATCGCGAACTCGAACCTGGTGCCGCACTGGGCGACGTGGGAGCACTTCAACGAGCTCGATCGCCGCGGCCTGATGATGTTCGGCCAGATGACCGCCGGGTCGTGGATCTACATCGGCAGCCAGGGCATCGTCCAGGGAACCTACGAAACCTTCGCCGAGGCCGGCCGCCGTCACTATGACGGCCGCCTCGACGACAAGTGGATCCTGACGGCGGGGCTCGGCGGCATGGGAGGCGCGCAGCCGCTCGCCGCGACGATGGCCGGTGCGTCGCTGCTCGCGATCGAGTGCCGGCAGCGTCGCATCGACATGCGGCTTGCCACCCGCTACCTCGACCGCCAGGCAGCGTCGCTCGACGAGGCGCTCAACGTGATCGAGCAGGCTTGCGCTGCGCGAAAGCCCGTCTCCGTCGGTCTTCTCGGTAACGCGGCCGAGATCGTGCCCGACATCGCGCGGCGCAGTCGCGACGGCCGCTGTTTGGCGCCCCACCTCGTCACCGATCAGACGTCGGCGCACGATCTTGTCTACGGCTATCTCCCGACCGGATGGAGCGTTGGAGAGTGGGAGGATGCGCAACGCGATCCCGCGCACCATCATGAAGTCACTACCGCCGCACGGCGCTCGATCCGCGCGCACGTCGCGGCGATGCTCGATTTCCACGCGCGCGGCATTCCGACGTTCGATTACGGCAACAACATCCGTCAGGCCGCGAAGGACGACGGGCTCGTCGCCGCGTTCGATTTCCCCGGGTTCGTCCCGGCCTACGTGCGGCCGCTCTTCTGCGAGGGAAAGGGCCCGTTCCGCTGGGCCGCGCTCTCCGGAGACCCGGAAGACATTCGGCGCACCGATCGCAAGCTGCGCGAGATCTTCCCGGATAACGCGCGCCTCATGCGCTGGCTCGACCTCGCGGGCGAGCGGATCAGCTTCCAGGGATTGCCGGCGCGCATCTGCTGGCTCGGCCTCGGCGAGCGTCATCGCGCCGGGCTCGCGTTCAACGAGATGGTCGCGAGCGGCGAGCTCTCGGCGCCGGTCGTGATCGGCCGCGATCACCTCGACAGCGGCTCGGTCGCGAGCCCGAATCGCGAGACCGAGGCGATGGCGGACGGCTCCGACGCGGTGTCGGACTGGCCGCTGCTCAATGCGTTGCTCAACACCGCGAGCGGCGCCACGTGGGTATCGATTCACCACGGCGGAGGCGTCGGCATGGGCTACTCGCAGCACGCGGGCGTCGTGATCGTCTGCGACGGAACGCCGGCCGCCGCGAAGCGAATCGAGCGCGTGCTGTGGAACGACCCGGCGTCGGGAGTAATGCGGCACGCCGATGCGGGCTATGCGCGTGCGGTGGAGGTGGCGAGGGCGGCGGGGCTCACGCTGCCGATGCTCTGACGCGCCGCGCGCGCTTCGCACGCTCGCCCCGCGCGCTCGCGTCGTGTACTCCGCGGCGCTCGTGCTCGGTCGGCGCGCCCGGCCTCCGCGCGATCTGGGGATCAGCAACGACGGCGAGTCGGCCTGCCGCGGCGAGCACTGAACGAAATTTCGTCGGCCGCCGGCGCACACCTTGCGAAGCAAGCGCCGGGACCCGCCGGCAGGCGTTTGCGGACCTCGAGTACTGCGGCGTACCGCGCCCGCCGCCGCGCGGAGTACACGACGCGAGCGCGCGGGGC
>DASVGI010000061.1:0-31814 GCA_036379595.1 Casimicrobiaceae bacterium
TGCGGTACCAGTCGAGCGTGAAGCCGACCCATTCGGCGTTGAGCCGCGAATCGTTGAACGAATAGACGACGACGATCAGCAGCGGAACGTAGAGGAATGCGTAAGCGACGAGCGCCGACGCCCACAGCCAGGGGCCGGACCTACGCACGCGCTGCGCTCCCGCTGCTACGCCCGCCGCCACTGCGGCGCTCGCTGCCGCCGCCGCGCCCGATCCACGCCGCGCCGCCGGCCAGCACGAGCGCGGCGAGGGTCAGCACGATCGACAGCACGCTACCGAACGGCCAGTCGCGCGTTTCGAGGAACTGCTGCTTGATAAGATTGCCGATCAGCGTGTCGTCGGGGCCGCCGAGGATGTCTGGAATCGCGAAGACTCCGAGTGCGGGAATGAACACCAGCGCAGCCCCGGCGTAGACGCCCGGCAGCGACAGCGGAAAGGTGATGCGCCAGAAGCGCTGCCAACCGTTCGCCCCGAGATCCTGCGCGGCGTCGAGGAGCGTCTGGTCGTGCTTCTCGAGGTTCGCGTAGAGCGGCAGCACCATGAACGGCAGGCTCACGTAGACGAGGCAGACGAGCACGGCAAACGCGCTGAAGAGAAGCGGGACCGGCTCCGCCCCGAACGCCGCCAGCACGCGGTTGACGAGCCGCGCGAGCGCGGCGTTGGGCCCGAGGATGATCATCCATGCGTAGATCCGGATGAGGAAGTTGCTCCAGAACGGCAGGATGACGAGGAGCAGCAGCAGATCGCGGTGCTTCTTTCCGCTGCGCGCGATCAGCGTCGCCAGCGGATAGGCGAGGAGCAGGCAGACGAGCGTGGTCAGCGCGGCGTAGCCGGCGGATTTGACGAACACCTGTGCGAAGACCGGCTCGGTGACGAGCCGCGCGTAGCCGTCGAGGTTGAGATCGAGGTGTCCGGAAGGATCGACGAGCGGCGCGAGTCCGCCGAATTCGCCCGGAGAGCGAAACGATGCCAGCACCATGATCAACGTCGGCGCGGCGAAGAACACGAGCAGGAAGACGAGCGGCGGCCCGCTGACCAGCCATCGACCGGTGCGTCCTGCGCTCACGCTATTGACCGGTGCGTCCCGCGCTCACGCTATTCGGCGATGAAGTGTCCGGCATCGACCGGCCAGCTCATCTCGACGTGGTCGCCGACCTCGAAGAATTTCGCCCGCCCGCCCTGCGAATTGGCGAGCAGCGCCTCGATCCGCGAGCCTCCCGGGGTCTCGACCTTGTAGACGGTGACGTCGCCCATGTAGAGAAGGTCAGCGACTTTGCCACCGTAATGATTGTCGGGTGTACCGGCCGGAGCCTCGGCAGCGATGCGGATCTGCTCCGGGCGCAGCGCGACGGTGCCGGCGGATCCGAGCGCGGGCTCGACCTTTGTTGCGACGCGCACCGGTCCGAGGCCCGGAACGTCGATCGAGACGATCGCGCCGCTGCGCGCGACGATCGGGCCCGAATAGAGGTTGCACTGGCCGATGAAATCGGCGACGAAGCGGTTCTTCGGAAAGCCATAGATCCGCGATGGAACGTCGAGTTGCTCGACGCGGCCGCGATTCATCACCGCGATCCGATGCGACAGCGCGAGCGCCTCGGTCTGGTCGTGCGTCACGTAGACGAACGTGATGCCGACCTCCTTCTGCAGGTTGATGAGCTCGATCTGCAGCTCTTCGCGGAGCTTCGCGTCGAGCGCCGCGAGCGGCTCGTCGAGGAGCAGCACGGCAGGATGCGTCACCAGCGCGCGCGCGACGGCGACGCGCTGCTTCTGCCCGCCGGAGAGCTCGTGAGGGAAGCGCTTGTCGAAGCCGGTCAGCCGCACATCCTCGAGCGCCGCCTGGATCCGCTGCGGGCGCTCGTGCGCCGGGACCTTCGCCATCTGCAACGGGAACGCGACGTTGCCCTCAACCGTCATGTGCGGGAACAGCGCGTAGCTCTGGAACACCGTGCGCACCGGCCGCGCCTCGGGCGGACGATCGGCGAGGTCCTCGCCGTCGAGGAGAATCGCCCCGGCATCCGGAAGATCGAAGCCGGCGATCATCCGCAGCAATGTGGTCTTGCCGCAGCCCGACGGTCCGAGGAGGGTGAAGAACTCGCCCGCCTCGACCGAGAGGCTCACGTTGTCGACTGCGGTGAAATCGCCGAAGCGCCGCGTGACCCCCTTGATGTCGAGGAGCGCCAAGGGCGTGCATCTCCTTCAGATAAGTGCCGGATGGCGCGCGGGATTGTAGCGGATTCTCAGCGGCCCGCCTGGCGCAGCAGGAGGACGATCACGATGGCGAGCAGCACGGCGATCACCGCGAGCCAGCGGTTGCGTGAAGTCTGCGCGGCGGCGAGCTCCTTCAGCGCGAGATCCGACGCCGCCGGTGGCGCCGAGAGCCGCTGGTGAAGGAGGCGCGGCAGCTCGGGCAGCGCTGCGACGAGGTACGGCGCTTCGGCCGCGAACCTGCGCTCGAGCGCGCGCAATCCCACCTGGTCCTCCATCCAGCGCTCGAGGAACGGCTTCGCGGTGACCCACAGGTCGAGATCGGGATCGAGCTGGCGGCCGAGACCCTCGACGTTGAGCAGCGTCTTCTGTAAGAGAACGAGCTGCGGCTGGATCTCGACGTTGAACCGCCGCGATGCGCGGAAGAGCTGGATGAGAACGCGCCCCAGCGAAATCTCCTTCAGCGGCCGGTCGAAGATCGGCTCGCAGACCGCGCGGATCTCGCTTTCGAGCTCGTCGACGCGAGTGTCGGGCGGCACCCAGCCCGACTCGAGGTGCGCGGTCGCGACGCGGTGATAGTCGCGGCGGAAGAAGGCGAGGAAGTTCTGCGCGAGGTAGCCCTTGTCGCGCTGCGAGAGGGTGCCCATGATGCCGAAGTCGAGCGCGACGTACTTGCCGAAGTCGGCGGGGTCCACGGCGACGAAGATGTTGCCGGGATGCATGTCGGCGTGAAAGAACCCGTCGCGGAACACCTGGGTGAAGAAGATCTCGACGCCCGCGCGGGCGAGTCGCTTCATGTCGACGCCGGCTTTAGCGAGCTCGTCGATGCGGCCGATCGGAATGCCGGCCATGCGCTCCATCACGAGGATTTCGGTCGAGGTGAAATCCCAGTGCACGACCGGAATGCGCAAGAGCGGCGAGCGCTCGAAGTTGCGACGAAGCTGCGAGCAGTTCGCCGCCTCGCGCATGAGGTCGAGCTCGTCGTGAATCGTCTTGTCGAACTCCGACACGACCTCACGCGGGCGCAGCCGCCGGCCCTCGCTCCACAGCCGCTCGATGAGCGTCGCCGCGGTCTGCATCAGCGCGAGGTCGTGATCGATCACCTCGGCGACGCGCGGGCGAAGCACCTTGACGGCGACCGGCGTGCCGTCGGGGAGCTCGGCAAAATGAACCTGGGCGACCGAGGCGCTCGCGACCGGAGTGAGGTCGAACGCGCGGAAGACCTCATGGATCGGCTTGCCGTGCACGCGCGCGATCGTCGCCTCGACCGCGCTCGACGCGAATGGCGGGACGCGGTCCTGCAGGAGCGCAAGCTCGTCGGCGATGTCCGGCGGCAGGATGTCGCGGCGCGTCGACAGCATCTGCCCGAACTTGATGAAGATCGGGCCGAGATCCTCGAGCGCGCGCCGAAGTCGCACCGCGCGCGGCGCCGAGAGGTCGCGCCAGAACAGCATGCCGCGCACCAGCGGCCGCAGCGGCCGCAGGCGCGGGTGGTCGAACGCGAAGTCGTCGAGCCCGTGCTTCAGCGCGACGATCACGATCCTTACGAGGCGAGCGAGGCGCATGCGCTATTCGCGCTCGCCGCTGCGATCGGGCTTTCCTTCCAGTCGGGCGATCCTGGCTTCGATCGCCGCAGCGCGCCCGGACAGCGCGTCGATGTCGGCAGCGAGCTCGCGCAGCGCCGCAGGGTGCGCGAGAAGCTGCGCCTCGTCGCGCGCCCAGCTCCCCGCATGCGCGACCAGCCGCTCGGCGACGTGACCCGGTACGCCGAGGGCGCTCCGCCCCGCGTCGGCGACGCGCTTGCCGGCGATCGGCCCGAGCATGCGCGCAAAGTCCGCCTCGACGAGCCACGGCAGCGTCGGCGCGAGCTCGCGCAGCGTGCCGGCGAGTGCTACGTCGCCTTCGGCCGCAACGAATTCGTCCCAGCGCGCGGGGTCGGCGAGGAACGCCGGCACCGCGAGCGGCGAGAGCCGCAGGCGCAGGTCGGGCGAGGGTGTGGGTGAAATCGCTGGCGAGGTCGCGGGCGAAGGCGCGGGCGAAGTCGCGCGCGAAGGGACGGGAGAGGTCGCGGGAGAGCTTGCGTCGGCGAGCCTCCCGTCTGCGAGCGTTCCGTCCGCCATGATGGCGAACGTGGTTTCCGACGGGCCGATGTCGATCGCAAAGCTTCTGCCGGCGTGTGCGGCGAGACGCTCGCGCGCCCACGGCTCGCCTTCGAGCCATCGATTCAGCGTGCGAGCAGCGAAGCTCATCGCGGGCCGGGGCGCGCCTTCAGTGCACGCGTCCGACGTGCAGCGCCACCACGCCCGCAGCGAGGTTATGGTAGTCCACGCGGTCGAAGCCGCTTGCTTCCATCATCGCCTTCAACTGCTCCTGGTCCGGATGCACGCGGATCGATTCCGCGAGGTAGCGGTAGCTCGCCTCGTCGTGGGCGACGAGTCGTCCCAGTCGCGGCAGCACGTTGAAGCTGTACCAGTCGTAGACCCGCGCGAGCGCCGGCGCGACGCGCGAGAACTCGAGCACGAGCGCAACGCCACCCGCGACGAGAACGCGGCGCATCTCGGCGAGCGCGCATTCCTTGTGCGTGACGTTGCGAAGACCGAAGCCGATCGTCACGCAGTCGAAGCTGCGATCGCGGAACGGGAGCGCCTCGGCGTTGCACTGCACGGTCGGGAGCACGAGCCCGGCATCGATCAGGCGGTCGCGTCCGACGGCGAGCATCGCGCCGTTGACGTCGGTGTGGACGACCATGCCGGACAGGCCCACGCGGCGCGCGAAGCGCTCCGCGAGATCGCCGGTGCCCCCCGCGAGGTCGAGCACCCGGGCGCCGGCGCGCACTCCGGAGATCTCGACCGCGAAGCGTTTCCACGCGCGGTGCAGGCCGCCCGACATCAGGTCGTTCATCAGGTCGTAGCGGCTCGCGACCGAGTCGAACACGCCGCGCACGCGCCGCGTCTTCTCGTCCGGACTCACGCGCTCGAAGCCGAAATGCGTGCCCGGGTCGGCGTTCATTTCGGCTTTGCCGGGCGCGCCGTGGCGGCTTCGCGACTCGCTCCGGCCTGCGCCATGCGGTCGAGGTAGCGCTGCCACAGCGCGTCCTGCTCCTCGCCGAGCGCATAGAGGTAATCCCACGAATAGATGCCCGAGTCGTGGCCGTCCGAGAAGCGGGGGCGCAGCGCATAGTGACCCACGGCCTCGACGTTCGAGATCGTGACGTCGCGCTTGCCGATCTGGAGGACCTCCTGGCCCGGGCCGTGGCCGCGCACCTCGGCGGATGGCGAGTAGACGCGCAGGAATTCGTAGGGAAAGCGGAAGCTCTTGCCGTCGTCGAACGTGATTTCGAGCACCCGCGAGGCCTGGTGCAGCTTGATCTCCGTCGGACGCGGCGTGGTGGTGTCGAGGCCGGTCATCGCATAGCCCTCATCGCCGCCCAAGCGTAGCACGGCGACGCGAGCGGCGAGTTGACAACCGCGGGCTGCGAACGCCAAGCACAGACCTGCCGCGCGAGCGGCGGTGGCTGATCGCCTCGCGTGCGCGCCAATACGGGGACCGTGCGCGGCAGACGCTCGGAGTGCGCAAACGCCTGCCTACGGGGCCCGGCGCTTGCTTCGCAACGTGTGCACCGGTGGCCGACCAGGTTCAGTGCAGTGCTCGCCGCGCCACCCGTAACGGCAGGCGCTCCCACTCGCGTCGCCGCACACCGTCCCCGTATTGGCGCGCATGCGAGGCGATCAGCCACCACCACTTGCGCGCGCCGGCCGGGCTCACGTTCGCAACTTGCGGCCGCCAGTTCGCCGCTTGCGCCGCACCTACGCAGTCGCAGTCGCACTCGGATACCGGCAGGGTGTACGGCAACGCGAGTGTGCGCGACGGCCGTAGCGGGTGGCGCACCGAGCGAGCCCGGGCGCACCGTATGGGTGCCGATGTCCCCGAGCGATGGCGCGCCGGGACCCGTAGGCCGGCGTTTGCGCACTCCGAGCGTTGCCGTACACCCTGCCGGTATCCGAGTGCGACGTTCCGTTGCGGAAGGCGCGCGCAGAGCGTGAACGCGGTAGCCACGCGGATCGCGCTACGTGTTCGTCTCGGGAACGATATCGAGGTTGCCGATGCCGGAGAAGATGTTGCGGTTCTTCGCTTCCTTCCCCTTCAGCTTGATCTCGAGCCGCAGGTCGTTGAGCGAATCGGCATTGCGCAGTGCGTCCTCGTAGGTGATGAGCCCCGCCTCGTAGAGATCGAAGATCGACTGGTCGAACGTCTGCATGCCGAGCTCGCGCGACTTCTTCATCAGGTCCTTGATGCCGCCGATGTCGCCCTTGAAGATCAGGTCGGAGATCAGCGGCGAGTTCAGCATGATCTCCACTGCAGGCACGCGCCCCTTGCCGTCGCGCCGCGGAATCAGGCGCTGTGCGACGAACGCGCGCGTGTTGAGCGACAGGTCCATCAGCAACTGGGCGCGCCGCTCCTCGGGGAAGAAGTTGATGATGCGGTCGAGCGCCTGGTTGGTGCTGTTGGCGTGCAGCGTGGCGAGGAGCAGGTGCCCGGTCTCGGCGAATGCGACCGCGTAATCCATCGTGTGACGCTCGCGCACTTCGCCGATCAGGATGACGTCGGGTGCCTGACGCATCGAGTTCTTGAGCGCGATGTCCCAGTCGTCGGTGTCGACGCCGACCTCGCGCTGCGTGACGATGCAGTTCTTGTGGTCGTGGACGAACTCGATCGGGTCCTCGATCGTGATGATATGGCCGTAGCTGTTCTCGTTGCGGTAGCCGAGGAGCGCCGCCATCGACGTCGACTTCCCGGCGCCCGTCGCGCCGATGAACATCATGATGCCGCGCTTCGACATGATGACGTCCTTCAGGACCGGCGGCAGGCCGAGCTCGTCGAACTTCGGAATATCGGTGGTGATCGTCCGCAGCACCATGCCGACTCGACCCTGCTGCACGAACGCGTTGACGCGGAAGCGGCCGATGCCGGGCGGAGCGATCGCGAAGTTGCATTCGCGCGTCGACTCGAACTCGGCGGCCTGCTTGTCGTTCATCACGCTGCGCACCAGCTCGATCGTGTGCTGTGGCGTGAGCGCGGTCTTCGATACCGGCGAGATCTTGCCGTCGACCTTGATCGCCGGCGGGAATGCCGCGGTGATGAAGAGATCCGAGCCTTTCTGCCGAACGAGGAGCTCGAGCAGATCGTGAATGAACTTGGTGGCGTTTTCGCGTTCCATGGAGACTCTCCTCGTCGCGCAGCGGAACTGGTCAGGCGGTGCCGAACAGCTCCTTGTTCACGGCCCGCGGGCGCGCTTCGGGCGCCGAGACGACGTTGCGGCGCACGAGCTCGACGAGGCACTGGTCGAGCGTCTGCATGCCGGCGGCCTGTCCGGTCTGGATCGACGAGTACATCTGCGCGACTTTGTTTTCGCGGATCAGGTTGCGGATCGCCGGTGTGCCGATCATGATCTCGTGCGCGGCGACGCGGCCCTGGCCGTCCTTGGTCTTCAGCAGTGTCTGCGAGATCACCGCGACCAGCGACTCCGAAAGCATCGCGCGCACCATGTCCTTCTCGGCCGCGGGGAACACGTCGATGATCCGGTCGACGGTCTTCGCCGCCGAGCTCGTGTGCAGCGTGGCGAATACCAGGTGCCCGGTTTCGGCGGCGGTCAGCGCGAGCCGGATCGTCTCGAGGTCGCGCATTTCGCCGACCAGGATGTAGTCGGGGTCCTCGCGCAAAGCCGCGCGCAGCGCGTTTGGAAACGACAGCGTGTGCGGACCGAGCTCGCGCTGGTTGATCAGGCACTTCTTCGATTCGTGCAGGAACTCGATCGGATCCTCGATCGTCAGGATGTGCGCAAACTCGTTCTCGTTGACGTGGTTGACCATCGCGGCGAGCGTCGTCGACTTGCCCGACCCGGTCGGGCCGGTGACGAGAATGAGGCCGCGCGGGCGCTCGGTGAGGTCGGCGAATACCTTGGGGGCATTGAGCTCCTCGAGCGTCAGCACCTTCGACGGGATCGTGCGAAACGCCGCCGCCGCACCGCGCTGCTGATTGAAGGCATTGACGCGAAAGCGCGCGAGATTCGGCACCGCGAAGCTGAAGTCGCATTCGAGGAATTCCTCGTACGCCTTGCGCTGCGCGTCGCTCATGATGTCGTACACCATGGCGTGCACGTCCTCGTGCTCCATCGGCGGCAGATTGATGCGCCGGATGTCGCCGTGAACGCGGATCAGCGGCGGCAGTCCCGACGAGAGATGCAGGTCTGAGGCCTTGTTCTTGACCGCGAAGGCGAGAAGCTCGGTGATGTCCATGTCAGCTGCCGGCCTCCCGACCGGGTCGACCGCCGACGAGGGGCGTCAGCGAACCCTGCGCGCTCACAGGGCGGGGAAGGGTGCACGTGGATTGGGCGACGACGTCCGACGACGTCGCGCGCCGATTCTCGTCATTTCTGTCAATTTCATGCATGATCGACGGCCAGGGCGCCCACAGATAGATGCCCAAACGCGATGTAGTATGCAATTCACATGCCAGTCGCCGGGAGCGGAATCCCGGCCCATTATCGAGCCCGTCGAAGCGCGGTGGCAAGCCGCGGTGGACCGCGTCCGCGCGGCGGAGCTCGCCGCGGGGTCTCCGCCGGGCTCGGTGACGCTGCTCGCGGTCTCGAAGACGTTCCCGGCATCGGCGGTCCGGGCCGTGTACGCACTCGGTCAGCGCTCGTTCGGCGAGAACTACGTGCAGGAAGCGCTCGCCAAGCAGGACGAGCTCGCCGACCTTCCCGGAATCGAATGGCGCCTGATCGGGCCGCTGCAGGGGAACAAGGCGCGCGTCGCCGCGTCGCGATTCGACTGGGTCGAGACGGTCGATCGGGACGAGATCGCGAAGCGCCTCTCTGCGGCGCGTGCTGCCACCGGCAGGCCGCTCGACGTTCTCGTGCAGGTCAACGTCAGCGGCGAGGCGAGCAAGCACGGTGTCGCACCCGGCGACGCCGTCGCGCTGGCGCAAACGATCGCATCGCTGCCGTGGCTCGTGCCGCGCGGGATCATGGGCATTCCCGATCCTGCCGCCGATCCTGCCGCGCTGCGCGCGCAGTTCCGGCGCCTCCACGATTGCTTCGACGCCTGCCGCGAAGCGGGCCTTCGCTGCGACACGCTGTCGATGGGCATGTCGGCCGACCTCGAGCTCGCCATTGCCGAGGGTGCCACCGAAGTGCGCATCGGCAGCGCGATCTTCGGTGCGCGGCCGGCCGCGAAGAGCACCCAATGAGCGCGAGGCGCACGATGACGGCGACGCGCACGATGACGACGACACGCACGATGACGACGACACGCGCGATAACGGCGACAAGCATCACTTTCATCGGCGGCGGCAACATGGGTTCGGCGATCGCCGGCGGCCTGATCGCGAAAGGTGCGCCGCCACAGAATCTGCGGATTGTCGAGCCCTCGGCCGCGCAGCGCGCGCATCTCGCCGCGCAGCATCCGGGCATCGGACTCCATGGTGAGGCCGATGCGGCCGCACTCGCCGGCGCGGACGCGGTCGTGTTCGCGGTGAAGCCGCAGCAGATGCGCGAGGCGGCCACCGCGGTGGCCGGGCTGATCGCGCCGGTGCCGGTCGCGCTGACGATCGCGGCCGGCGTGCGCTGTGCGGACCTGTCGCGCTGGCTCGGCGGCTATGCGCGCATCGTGCGCGCGATGCCCAACACTCCGGCGCTGATCGGGGCCGGCATCAGCGCGTGCTACGCGATGCCGGGCGCGCGCGATCACGCTGCACTCGCCGAAGAGATCCTGCGCAGCTGCGGCGACGTGCTGCCGGTGCCCGACGAGCGCGCGCTCGACGCGGTGACCGGCATCTCGGGAAGTGGTCCCGCCTACGTGTTCTATTTTCTCGAGGCGCTCGAGCGTGCCGCGCGCGAGCTCGGCTTCTCCGCTGACGACGCGCGCAGGCTCGCCTACGCGACCTTCGACGGCAGCGTCCGCCTCGCGCTTGCGAGCGACGACAGCGCGGCACGGCTGCGCGAACGCGTGACGTCCAAAGGCGGTACGACGGCGCGCGCGCTCGAGGTGCTCGATGCCGCGCGCGCGGGCGATGCGCTCGTCGACGCAGTGAAGGCCGCTGCGGCGCGAGCCACCGAGCTCGGCGACGAGTTCGGGCGCGACGCCTGATGCTCGCGCGCGTCGGCTGATCGGCAACCGCGTACGGTCGTGCGCATCGGCTGATCGGCAACCCTGCACGAATGAGGTAATCTCGCGCCCGTGTTCGCTTCGGCCATCGCGTACCTCATCGATGTCGCGTTCGGCCTCGTCACCTATGCGCTCTTGCTGCGCTTCGTGATGCAGGTCCTGCGCGCGCCGTTCCGCAACCCGATCGGGCAGGCGGTGATCGCGCTCACCGACTGGGCGGTGCGGCCGCTGCGTAAGGTGCTGCCGGGACTGCGCGGCATCGACTGGGCGTCGCTTCTCGCCGCGTATGTTTGCCAGGTGTTGTGGCTCGTCGCCTACTACGCGGTGTTCGGTGCGGGCGTTCCCGCCACCGTCGCGGGCATCGCCTACGTGCTGCTGGTGGCGATCGTCGCGCTGTGCAAGGCCGCCCTGTGGCTCTTGATCGTCGTCGTGCTGGTGCAGGCGGTCCTCTCCTGGGTGGCACCCGACGGGCCGCTCGCCGGCGTGCTCAATGCGCTGACGTTCCCGTTCCTGCGTCCGATCCGCCGCCTCGTTCCGCCGATCGGCGGCACGCTCGACCTGTCGCCGCTGATCGTCATCGTCGTCGCCCAGCTCGTGCTGATGACGCTGGTGCCGTGGCTTGAGAGCGCGGCGATGCGGCTGTTCGTTTGATGGACACTCGTCGTTAGGCCGCATGAGGGCCCTCAGAGCATCCCTGTGCACGCTGGAGCCTCAAGTAGCGGCGCATGCTCACGAGATGTTCGCCGTACTCAGCGACCCAGCGATCTACGAGTTCGAGAACGAGCCGCCGCGTTCGGAAGCGTGGCTCGTGGAGCGCTACGCGAGGCTTGAACAGCGCGCCTCGCCGGACGGCAGCCAGGTCTGGCTGAACTGGGTAATACGCCTGCCGAGCGGTGAACTTGCGGGCTACGTCCAAGCCACCGTATTCGGCTCAACTGCGGCTCTAGTCGCCTACGAACTCGCCAGTCGCCATTGGCGCAAGGGCATCGGTCGTTGTGCCGTATCAGCCATGCTCAACGAGCTTCACTCGAGCTATTCGGTGTACCTCTTCGTCGCCGTGCTTAAAGCCGCCAACTATCGGTCGCTTGCGCTATTGCGCCGCCTCGGCTTCCAGCCGGGTTCGCAGCTGCAGAGACTCGAGTTCGGAGCCGAGTCCGACGAACTTGTAGAGGTTGCTGGGGCTCCTGTTCGGTCAACCGGACCGGAGCTTCTACGCGCGTCAAGTCATCACGCTCGCCGGTGAAGGCGGCAAACAGGCGCGCACTTCGCAGGCTTCCGATCGTTGGCGTCAAATTCATTCCGAACGATTCAGGAATAGCTGCGAATCACAGGCCGTTCACTGAGCAGCCCGACTTGACCTGCGCGTAGCTTCGACGCAGCAGTCACTCGAAGGCCAATCCCTGCGGACGGCTGCTGCCGTCCGCTCCGTTCAATCCTCTCAGATGGGAGGACGGCATGACTTGTCTTCGTTTCCGGCCGCAGGCAGTTGCGGTGCGACGTGCGCTAGGTGTCGTCGCTGCGCTGTCGCTGTTCATCGCCGCGAGCGGCGCGTCTGCGCAACTCGCACCCAATCAGACCGAGGGATTCGGCAACAACAGGATTGTCACGTTTACGTATCTGCAGAACTTCGACTGCGTCGAAGAGCCGTCGATGGATCTCGACTTCAACAACGCCACGGCCGCGTCTGATCCGAACGAGATGCAGACGCCGATCTGCCAGGTGATCACCGAGCCGTCCAAGGATCCCAGTGGCGGCGATCTCAAGCACACCGCACATCTGTACGTGCTGGTGCCGATGTTCGGCAGCGACACGAATCCGGTCGATGCGATGGCGTGCCCCGACGGCGGACGACCCGGCGAGCTTTGCGGGACCGCGCTCGGCAACACGCTGATCTCGCTCTTCGGGTTCGTCCCCGAAGCGTGGAAGACGACGCCTGCCGTGTCGACGCAGTGCCCGGATCCGAACAATCCGGTGCCCGGCACCTGCACGATGCACGCATCGAGCGTCGATCTTTCGGTGCTGCTCGCGAGCCTCGGCAAGATTGCGAGTCCACCGCAGGGCAACGTGTTTCTCCCGACGCCGAATCACAGTCACGTCGTCGACGACTCGCGTGTCAACACCAGGCCAATCTGGTGGGAGGTGAGGCCGGTGCTGGTGATGGATCCGAGCGACTGGCCGGCGGCGGATGGCAGCAGCGGAATCACTTCGTCGCGGGAAATGGACGCAGCCGAGGAAGCAGGGCGCGCGGTCGAGGTGGGTTCCAACTTCTTCCTGTTCTTCAGCTCTCACATGGCCGCGGGGATGCACCACTGAGCCGCCGCATGCGGCAATAGGAGGTGGCAATGAGGTGGCGTTTCGACGCCCGCGCAGGCGGGACAGGGGGACGGTCGCGGCAGCAAGTCGCTCGCCGAACGGTTGCCGCGACCGCAGTGTCGGTGCTCCTTGCCGGCGCCATGCTTGTGCTTGCAGTCGGCCATAACGCTCGCGCCGACGACGGCGCGAACGGCAACGCGCACGATCAGGCCGGCAAGCCCGACCGCGCCGTGCAGGCAAATAGCGCGGCGCTGATCGACGAGGGGCGGCGGACTTTCCGCTTCGATACCTTCGGTGACGAGGCGTTCTGGGGCGATCAGCTCCAGTTGCACACTGCGATCGAGGGTTCGAAGCTCGGCGGCGTCGGTCCCGGCGTCAGTCCCAGGGCAGCGCTCGCGCTGGGCATGAAGGTCGACGCCGACGCGCTTCCGGGAAATATCCTCGGAGCATTGAGATCCGGGCATGCCAACCTCGACGATCCCGCGACCACGCTGGCATTGCTCAAGGCGAACGCGGTCGTCGGCGTGACCGGCTTCTTCAACAGCAACGGGACGCTCAAGTCGATCGGCATTCAGTGCGCGCTATGTCACTCGACGGTCGACAATTCGCTGGCGCCCGGCATCGGTCGCCGGCTGGACGGATGGGCGAACCATGATCTCGACGTCGGCAGGCTCATCGCGTCGGCGCCGAACCTCGCGCCTGTCGTGGCTCAGCTCTCGGTCGTGCACCCCGGGATCACCGAAAACGACGTAAGAGCCGTGCTGCAAAGCTGGGGGCCCGGCAAGTTCGACGCGGAGCTCAATCTCGACGGGAAGACGGTCAACCCGGCGCAGGTGACCGACGGCGTCACTACCGGAACGATGGTGCCGGGCGCAACGCTCATTCCCAACGCCTTCGGTCTTGCGGGCTTCAACCTGCACACGTGGACCGGAGCCTGGGGCACCGTGAGCTACTGGAACGCGTTCGTCGCGACGCTCGAGATGCGCGGCATCGGCCGCTTCTTCGATCCGCGGCTGAACGACGCCGCACAGTTTCCGATTGCGGCGGCATTCGGTTTCGGCAACCTGAATTCGACGCTCGGCCCCGACGACGATCGCGTCGCCGCGAAGCTGCCGGCGCTGCATTTCTACGAGCTTGCGCTCCCCGCGCCGACGCCGAGGGCGGGCGTGGATTTCGACGCGGCAGCCGCGAAGCGCGGCGACGACCTGTTCAGCGGAAAGGCCGGCTGCAACAACTGCCACGTCGACCCGCTCTGGACCGAGCCGGGGTGGAACCTGCATCCTGCGGCTGACATCTGCATCGACGACTTCGAAGCGAACCGCGCGCCCGACCACAGCTACAAGACGATGACGCTCAACGCGCTGTTCGTGCGCGAGGAGGGGTTGTTCGTGAATGCCGCGAACAAGGGGCGCTACTACCACGACGGTCGCTTCAAGACGCTGCTCGATGTCGTCAACCATTACAATACCTGCAAATCGCTCGGGTTGACCGACCAGGAGAAGCACGACCTCGTCGAGTACCTGAAGTCACTGCCCGAGAGCTAGGCTCGCAGCCAGTGCGTTCGCGAGGCGGACGAAGTCCCCCACCGCGAGCGTCTCGCCCCGCGCCGCCGGATCGATCCCCGCAGCGCGCAGCGCGGCTTCGTCGCAGATCGACGCGAGCGCGTTGCGCAGCGTCTTGCGGCGCTGCCCGAACGCCGCCGCGACGACGCGGGCGAAGAGCGCACGATCGGTGATTGCCGGCGCGTGCTCGGCGAGCGGGGTGAGGCGCACGAACGCCGAATCGACTTTCGGCGCGGGCCGGAACGCGCCAGGTGGAATGACGAACAGGCGCTCGACGGCGAAGCTCACCTGCAGCATCACGCTGAGACGCCCGTAGTCGGAGCTTCCGGGCCGCGCTGCCATCCGTGCGACGACTTCCTTCTGCAGCATCACGTGCACGTCGCGCAGGCGATCCGCGTACGCGAGCAGGTGGAAGAGGAGCGGCGTGCTGATGTTGTACGGGAGGTTGCCGACGACGCGCAGTGCGGGGCCGAGGCGCGCGAAATCGAAGTCGAGCGCATCGCCCTCGTGCAGCGCGAGCGCCTGCGCATCGAAGCGCTCGCGCAGTGCTGCGGCGAGATCACGATCGATCTCGATCGTCGCGACATGGCCGGCCCGCTCGATCAACGGCGCCGTCAGCACACCCATGCCGGGTCCGATCTCGACCAGGTTGTCGCCGGGCTGCGGCGCGATCGCGTCGACGATGCGTCGAACGTAATGCGCATCGACGAGGAAGTTCTGGCCGAAGCGCTTGCGCGCCCGAAAACCGGGACGTACCACGTTTTTCAAGCTGCGATGTGCCAGAGGACGGATCGCCGCCGCTGAAAAACGTGGTACGTCCCGGTTTTCAAGCGCGGCCGGCAAGCTCGATCGCGAGCTCAGTCGCCGCAACGAGGCTTCCGGCGTCGGCGGTCGCGGCACGCGCCGCGTCGAGCGCGAGATCGAGCGCCGTGCCGTGATCGACCGACGTGCGCACGAACGGCAGTCCCAGCGTCACGTTGATGCCGCGACCGAACGTCGCGGCCTTCAGCACCGGCAGGCCCTGATCGTGATACATCGCGACAATCACGTCGTAGCGACCCGCGATCGCCGGCACGAACAGCGTATCGGCGGGCAAGGGACCGTCGACGGCGATGCCGCGCTGCCGTGCGACAGCGATCGCCGGTCCGATGACGTCGATCTCCTCGCGTCCGAGGTGCCCGCCTTCTCCCGCGTGCGGGTTGAGGCCGCAGACGGCGATGCGCGGAGTCGGAATGGCGAAGCGCGCAATGAGCTCGTGATGGACGATCGCGAGCGTCTCGACGACGGCGTCGTGGGTGATCGCCTTCGGCACGTCGGCGAGCGGAAGGTGCGTCGTCACGAGCGCGACGCGAAGCGGAGCGGCGGTGGCACCGATGGCTCCGGTCGGTCCGGTGGCTCCGGCGGCGCCGGTGAGCATCATCACCACCCGCGGAGTGTGCGTGCGCGCGGCGAGGAACTCGGTGTGCCCGGTGAACGGCAGGCCGGCATCCTGCATTGTCGACTTCTGCACCGGCCCGGTGACGAGCGCCGCGCAGGCGCCGGTCGCACACGCATCGCAGGCGAGCTCGAGCGTCGACAGCACGCTGCGCGCGTTGGTGGGGTCCGGGCGTCCGGGAATCACCGGTGCGGCAAGCGGCCGGTCCCAGACCTCGATCGTGCCTCCCGGCGGCGCGAACGCGAGCGGGTCGTACGGGGCATAGCGGGCTTCGATGCCGATCCGCTGCGCGCGCGCGTCGAGCAGCGCGCGGTCGCCGATGACGACGAGGCGCGCGTTGACGTGTTGCCGCTCGTGGTGCCGGGCGAGCATCGCGACGAGCTCGGGTCCGATCCCGGCCGGTTCCCCCACGGTGACCGCAATGGTCGGATGCGACGACATCGCGCGTCAGAGCGGCTCTACGTCGAGCGTCGCGTCGTCGCCGAACACCTGCACGTCGAGCCCCGGAGACGCGTGGACGGTCGGCGTGCCGGCGGGATCCACGTCGATACGGACCTGTCCATGCGCCTCGAAGGGCGCGCGCGGTGTGCCGAACAGCCAGACGGCTTCGAGCGGTCGCGACGGGTCGGTGTCACCGCTGTGCTGGACGGCGGCGCCGAGCGGCAGCGCATGCCCTTCGCGACCGAAGACCGGGAACTGGTCGAGTTCGGCGCAGTAGCGCAGCACGCGCGGCCCGCTGCGGCGCTCGCGCGTATTGAGGTCGTACCAGCCGCCGGCAGGAAGGCCGATCGCGACTTCGCCACCCTCGCGGACGATCGGCGCGACGAGCAGCGCGTCGCCGCACATGAACTGCGTGTCGAAGCCGCGCAAGAGCGCGCTTTCCGGAAACGCGAGCGGCATCGCGCGCATCACCGGCAGCCCGGTGCTCGCAGCCTGCGCGACGACGCGCTCGAGGTAGGGAATCAGCCGGTAGCGCAGCGCGATCCACTTGCGGGCAATCGCCTCGATATCGGCGCCCAGTTGCCACGGCTCGCGGCCATGCGGCACGACGAGACGCACGTGCGACGCGAACACGGCAGCCTGCAGCCAGCGGACGAAGAGCTCGCCGCCGGCGGGATGCGACGCGTGATGCGCGCCGACCGAGAGGCCGTGGCACGCGCCGGCGCTCATCGCCCACGCGAGCGCGCCGCGGATCGACGCCGCGAGTCCCTCCCAGTCGGCCTGTGCGTCACCGGAGAAGCCGACGGGAAGAGTGTGATCTCCGGACCATCCGGCGTGGCTCGCGATGATCGGCGGCACCGATTCCGGCGGCGCGAAGCGCTCGGTCGCCTCCCACACGCAGCGGTGATAGAGGAGCGGATACGCGTTGTGAAGGCGCGAGCCGCTGTCGCCGTTCGACGCGATCGCATCGCCGGGCACGTCGTTGCCTCCCTCGCATTCGAACGCGTCGACGCCGTCCTCGAACCAGCCGCGGTGGGCATCGCGCCACCAGGATTGCGCATCGGCGATGGTGAAATCGAGCAGCGCACTCGCCGAGGGCTCCGCCGGAGCCTCGGCCGACGCGGTGACGGTGCAGGGCGCGCCGTCGGGCCCGGTCAGCAGGCACTGGCTCGACGCAAGCTGGTCGTAGAGCGGTGAATCGATGGCGATCGTCGGCGCTTCGCGCAGGCAGACGCGCACCCGGTGCGCCTTGATGCGCGCGATCGTCTCGGCAGGATCGGGATAACGCAGCGGATCCCAGGTGAAATCGAAACCTTCACCGGCGCTGCCGGCACCCGGCACGCCGAAGCTGACCACGTCACAGGGCAGGCGACGCTCGCGCATTCGCGCGACCAGCGCCTCGGCGTCCTCGGGACCGGCGGCGCCGGGCCTGCCGACCCACAGCCCGAGACTCCAGCGCGGCACCACCCGCGGCCTTCCCGTGACTTGCGTATAGAGGTCGACGATCGCTGCGGGATCGGCCGCGGCGAACAGGAAGAGGTCGAGCGCCTCGTCTTCGACCATGATCGCGTAGCTTCGGTGCGACCAGTCGGGGTTGCCGACCGAATGCGTGACCGTGCCCGGAGTGTGGACGAAGATGCCCCAGGCACCGGCGCTGATTCCGGGACTCCACGCGAACGGGCTGCTGCGCGTCGACAGGCCGGTATTGACCCCGGTTGCCTGCGCGACCTGTGAATGCACGAGCTGTCCGCGCTTGTCGAGCGGGCCGTACTTCTCGCCGAGCCCGTGCACCGATTCCCCCGAGGCCAGCGCGAACGCGGCCGACCACAGTCCGCCGTGGCGCAGGCGGCCGAGCGCGGGGAGACGCAGCGCACCGTCGGCGCGCCGGTCGGTCGCGCTCGCGAGCACGCATCGACCATCCCACAGGAGTCGCAGCGCGAGCGGTTGACCGGAGATCTCGAGCACCGCGCGGCCCGCGTCGAACGACCAGCGCTGCGGCTGCGACAGATCCGATTTGCACGGCCGCGGCCCTGCGCCGACGATGCCGTAGTCGGGCCGCGTATTGGGGCCGCTGCGCAAGCGGAACGCGCCATCACCGAAGCATTCGATTTCGACGATGTCGCCGCTCGATGTCGCGAACGTCGCGCCGGCCGACGTTGCCCCAAGGCACTGCGGAGTGTCGAGCTGCAGGTAATCGTTGGGATCGAGGCGCATTGCGAGGTGCCGCGTCGGTGCGGCAGGGTAGCGAGCATCGTACAAGATATCGCGCTCGCCAAGCGCGCGAAAATTCCACTCCTGCTCCTCGCGCGGTGCGCTAAGATGCGCTGCCTTTAAGGGCGCTTTCTCGCCGGCAGTCGACGCGGGGTGGCGCCAGGTCGAAGAAATCGCGCGCGAGCGATTCGCGGAGGGGGACCACACCATGCAGCTCGGAAGGGATCGGATGTTGAGCGTCGGATTGATTGCAGCAGTGGGACTGTTCGGAGCGGTCGAGGCGTTTGCCGCGACACCGAGCAGCAAGGAGGATCCGTGGGTCGAGCGCGGCCGATATGTCGTCATGATCGGCGGCTGCAACGACTGCCACACGCCGGGTTTCGCCGAGAACGGCGGCAAGGCGAAGGAGGCCGACCTTCTCACCGGCAGCAGCCTCGGCTGGCACGGTCCCTGGGGCACCACGTATCCACCCAATCTGCGCCTCTACTTCCAGACGATCGGCGAGAAGGAATGGTTGAAGGGCGCGAAGAAGTTCACGGGCCGGCCGCCGATGCCGTTCTGGGCGATCGCCCACATGGGCAAGGGCGACCTCAAAGCCGTCTATCGCTACATCCGCTCGCTCGGGCCGTCGGGCCATCCGGCTCCCGAGTTCGTGCCTCCGGGCCAGGAGCCGAAGACGCCGGTCGTGCAGTTCCCGATGCCGCCCAGGTAGCTGCAATCACGGTGGCGATGCGCTTCGAAGGGACTCCGACCTACGTCGCCACCGACGACCTGAAGCTCGCGGTCAACGCGGCGCTCGTCCTCGAGCGCCCGCTGCTCGTCAAGGGCGAGCCGGGCACCGGCAAGACGATGCTCGCGGAGGAAGTCGCGCGCGCACTGAAACGCCCGCTCTTCGCGTGGCACATCAAGTCGACGACGCGCGCCGCACAGGGCCTCTACGAATACGATGCCGTCGCGCGGCTGCGCGATTCGCAGCTCGGCGATGCGCGTGTCGCTGACATCGCGAACTACATCCGGCGCGGCGTGCTGTGGCAGGCGTTCGAGTCGGCCGAGCCCGCGGTCGTGCTGATCGACGAGATCGACAAGGCCGACATCGAGTTTCCGAACGACCTTCTGCGTGAGCTCGACCGCATGGAGTTCCACGTCTACGAGACGGGGCAGACGGTCGCCGCGCGGCATCGTCCCCTCGTCGTCATCACGTCGAACAACGAGAAGGAGCTTCCCGACGCGTTCCTGCGCCGCTGCTTCTTCCACTACATCCGCTTTCCCGATCGCGAGACGATGACCGCGATCGTCGATGTGCACTTCCCGGAGCTGCGGAAGGAGCTCCTCGCAGAGGCGCTCGAAGTGTTCTTCGAGCTCCGCGACGCGTCGGGCCTGCGCAAGAAGCCGTCGACGTCAGAGCTTCTCGACTGGCTGAAGCTCTTGCTCGCCGAGGACATCCCTCCCGAAGTGCTGCGCAGCAAGGATCTGCGCACCGTGCTGCCGCCGCTGCACGGGGCGCTCCTCAAGAACGAGCAGGACGTGCACCTCTTCGAGCGCGTCGCGTTCCTCGCCCGCGGCGGGCGCTGATGACCGGGCGCTTCATCGAGCCGGTGGCGTTGCGCGGACGCTACGCGGTGCTGGAGCCGCTCGATCCCGCGCACGAGCCCGACATCCGGCGCGCCGCCGCCGACGGCGAGCTGTGGAAGCTCTGGTACACGTCGGTCCCCGCACCCGAGCGCACGCGTGACTGGCTCGCGGCGGCGCTCGATATGCGCGAGCGGCACGGCGCGATGCCGTTCGCCGTGCGCGACGTCGTGTCGGGCGACGTCGTCGGCAGCACGCGCTACTTCAACGTCGACGCCGCGAACCGCCGCCTCGAGATCGGTCATACGTGGTACGCAAGGCGCGCACAGCGCACGGCGATCAACACCGAGTGCAAGCTGATGCTGCTGACGCATGCCTTCGAGACCCTCGCCTGCATCGCGGTCGAGTTCCGCACGCACTGGTTCAACTTCGCGTCGCGTGCCGCGATCGCGCGCCTCGGCGCGAAGCAGGACGGCGTGCTGCGCAACCACCAGCTTCTCGCCGACGGCAGCCGACGCGACACCGTCGTGTTCAGCATCGTCGACGGCGAATGGCCTGCGGTGAAGCGCCACCTGCACGCGCTCCTCGAACGCTGACCCCGCTTGCTCGTCGACTTCTTCCTGCATCTGCGCGCGTTCCGCCTCCCGGTCGGCACGCGCGAGCTCCTGACGCTCGTCGAGGCGCTCGACCGGCGCGTCGTCTCGTGCTCGCTCGACGACTTCTACGTGCTCTCCCGCGCCTCGCTCGTCAAGGACGAGCAGCTCTACGATCGCTTCGACGCCGCGTTCCGCGCGTATTTCGACGGTGTCGAATCGCTCTTCGACGCCAACCGGCGCATTCCGGACGATTGGCTGCGCAGCGAGCTCGCCCGCCATCTGTCGGAGGCCGATCGGCGCGCGATCGAAGAAGCCGGAGGTCTCGAGCGCCTCCTCGAGCGCTTTCGCGAGCGCCTTGCCGAGCAGCGCGAGCGCCATCAGGGTGGAAGCAAGTGGATCGGCAGCGGCGGCACCAGTCCGTTCGGCGTCGGCGGCGTCCACCCCGGGGGCATTCGCGTCGGTCCGGGCAGCGGCGGCAATCGCGCTGCGGTGCGGCTGTGGGACGAGCGCGCGTGGCGCAACCTCGACGGCGACGTCGAGCTCAACACGCGGAACCTGAGGATCGCACTGCGCCGGCTGCGCCGTTTGGCGCGTGAAGGCGCCGAAGACGAGCTCGACGTCGACGGTACGATCGCGGGCACCGCGAAGAACGCCGGCTGGCTCGACCTCCACCTGCGCCCGGAGCGCAGAAACCGCATCAAGCTCATGCTGTTCCTCGACGTCGGGGGGTCGATGGAGCCGCACGTCGAGGCCTGCGAGGAGCTCTTCTCGGCCGCGCGCTCCGAGTTCCGTCAGCTCGAGTCGTTCTACTTCCACAACTGCATCTACGACCACGTCTGGCGCGACAACCTGCGGCGCAGGAGCGACATGCAGTCGACGCTCGAGCTCATCCATCGCTGCGGGCCGGAGTGGCGGGTGGTGCTTGTCGGCGACGCGGCGATGAGCCCGTACGAGCTGACGGCGATCGACGGCAGCGCCGAGTACCGCAACCTCGAGCCAGGGCTCACCTGGCTCGCGCGGATCTTCGCCCACTTCAGGAAGGTCATCTGGTGGAACCCCGAGCCCGAGCGGGTCTGGGGTCAGACACGAAGCACCCAGATGATCCTGGCCGAGCTCGGCCCGCGCATGTTTCCGCTCACGCTCGACGGGGTGGCCGCCGGGATTGCCGCACTGCGGCATTGAGCCCGGCATATTGCCCGGGCTGCCTGCCGTGCGGGCAGCCGGAGTTTGCGCCCGATCAATCGCGGCGCTGCCGATGCTTGCGGGGCCGCAGGCCATGCATTAGCATCTTCTAAATTAGCGTCCGCTAATGGAACGACCGGGCGGGCGATTCTTCGACGCGCCATGGCAGGAGGGTTCGATGGCTCTCGCACCCGATAGGCTGAAGGAAGTCATTTCCACGCAGGCTGAGGCAGGCGGTGCGACATCGCTCGACAGCCTGATCGCGAAGCGCCTCGAAGAGATTCTCCCCGGGAAGATCGAGGAAGCGCTCGCGGCACGCGAGGCGGCGCGCACGCCGTCGATGACGATCATCGCGACGAAGGGCACGCTCGACTGGGCCTACCCGCCGTTCATTCTGGCGTCGACCGCTGCAGCGCTCGGCTGGGACGTCGCCATCTTCTTCACGTTCTACGGTCTCGAGCTGCTGCGCAAGGACATGAAGAAGCTCAAGGTGAGCCCGCTCGGCAATCCGGCGATGCCGATGAAGATGCCGATGGGTCCCAAGTGGTTCCGATCCATCCGCTGGAACGTCCCGAATGCCGTGCAGTCGCTCATCCCGGAGTACGAGGCGTTCGCGACGCGCATGATGCGCAAGACGATCAGGACCAGGGGCGTCGCCGATATCGCCGAGCTGCGGAGCCTGTGCCTCGAAGCGGGCGTCAAGCTGATCGGCTGTCAGATGACCGTCGACCTGTTCGGCTACAAGCCGACGGACTTCATACCCGAGGTGACCGAATTCGTCGGTGCGGCGACGTTCCTTCCGATGGCGAAGGACGCCGACGTCAGCTTGTTCATCTAACGAAGCAGCGTCCGAAGGAGGGAATTGTGCAGAAACGTCTGATCGCGGCGCTCGTCGCCGTCATGCCGCTCGCCGCTCATGCGACCGACGGGTATTTCACCCATGGCTACGGCATGGTCGCAAAGGGTATGGGCGGCGCCTCGATTGCGGTGACCGGCGACGCTTACGGCGGCGCCAACAACCCGGCGACGATGGGCTTTGCCGGCGATCAGTTTTCGCTCGGTGTCGATCTGTTCAGTCCGCACAGAAAGGCCGAACGCACCGGCGGCGCAATGTTCGGGCTCAATGGCTCGGCCGACAGCGGCAGCAACTATTTCGGTGTCCCCGAAATGGCGTACAACAAGATGATCCGGCCGGACCTCTCGCTCGGCGTGACTGTCTACGGCAACGGCGGGATGAATACCGACTATCCCGGCGGGCAACTGCCGTCACCGGGAGCCTGCGGACCGGCGACCGGCCCGGGGACCGGCTTCAATCCGCATCCCGGCCCGTATAACCTGCTGTGCGGCAACGGCAGTCTCGGCGTCGACCTGTCGCAGCTGGTCGTCGCACCGACGCTCGCGTGGAAAATCAATCCGCAGAACTCGATCGGCATCGCGCCGCTGTTCGCCTACCAGCGCTTCAGGATGGAAGGGCTGCAGGCGTTCGCCAACCCGATGCTGTCGACGTCGGCGCACAACGTCACCAACAACGGCTACGACAGCTCGACCGGCTGGGGCGTGCGCGTCGGCTACTACGGCCAGATCACGCCGCAGTTCGCGTTCGGCGCGACGTACGCGTCGAAGATCAGGATGGGCAATTTCGACAAGTACAAGGGCCTCTTCGCCGAGTCCGGCGGCTTCGACATCCCGTCGAACTGGGGCATCGGAGTCGCGATCACCCCGGTGCCCGAGTGGTTGATCGCGATCGATTACGAGCGGATCAACTACAGCGATTCCAAATCGGTCAGCGACCGCAGCAACCTGATGCTGCAATGCTTCATGGGTAGCAGGTCGGCGTGCCTCGGCGGCTCGAACGGCGCCGGATTCGGCTGGCAGGACGTGAACGTCGTGAAGCTCGGCGTCCAGTACAAGCTCAACGACCAGTGGACCCTTCGCGCCGGCTACAACCACAGCGACAACCCGATCGAGCCGCAGGACGTGACCTTCAACATCCTGGCCCCCGGCGTGGTCAAGGATCACGCGACGCTGGGCGCGACCTACAAGGTGGACGCGCAGAACGACGTCACCGGCGCGTTCATGTACGCGTTCAACAACAACGTCTCAGGGCCCAGCCTGTTCAACCCGATCATTTCGGCACTGACGGGAGCGCCGGCGTCGATGCAGGAAAAGATCCAGATGTACGAATGGTCGCTGGGCGTCCAGTGGGCGCATCACTTCTGACGGGGTTCGCGAAGCGTCCACCCGAGTCCGCGCAGGAACGCGACCGACGGCGCGGTGAGCCGCGCGACGAGCGCGCGGCGCACCGGATTGGCGTGCGCGCGGGCGCGCCACGCCGCGCCCGGGACGAGACCGGCGCGCGCGTAGAGCGTCGCCGGCGGGTAGAAGAGGTAGCGCTCGAACGCGGCGACCCAGAGAGCGAGCACGGCTGATAGGGCGGTGCGCCGCCACGCCGGCAGACGCGCGGTGGCCGCCGCGCAGCGCTCTCGCGCGAATGCCGCGTGCCCGGCCTCGTCGGCGCCGTGGACACGCGCCATCGCGATGACGACGCGGCTCATCGTCACCTCCTCCGGCCCCGCCTCGACGGCGCGGGTGAGGCGCGCCGGAAGCTCCTCGCCGATCATCGTCATCGCCCAGAAGAGCGCCGACGCGGGGTCGAGCCTGCGCGCGAGCGAGCGGGCGACGCGGACACCGGCTCCGGGGGACGCTGGCTCGCCGTCGCTTCGCCGCAGCAGTTCGACGAACATCAGGCTGTGACCCGCTTCCTCGCGGATCTCGCGCAGGCATGCGCTTCGCGCGTCGGGGTCGCGCGTGCGCTCGGCGAGAATCGCGAGCCGCTCGACGAAGAATGCTTCGAGCAGCAGCCCGGTCTGCACGAGATGCAGATACTCGAAATGCGAGACCCGGCGCCGCACGGCGAGCGGCTGCATCTCGTACGCCGGCACCGTCGCGAGCGACAGTGCGCCCGGCGGAATCCACCAGCAGGCATGGTCGACGGCGCCCCAGTCGATCGTCGGGATCGGATCGACGTACGCGCCGTCGTCGAGCCGGGCGGCAGCTTCGGGGTTTGCGGTGTCGGGAGCGGCAGCGTGCACGTGTCAGGTTGCGCGAGGCGTTCGCGCGAGCGGCGACCGCACTGATCATACAATCGCCGCAGCCGGGCGTCGCAGCCAGGCGTCGCAGCCGCGCGGAGACAGCTTCTGAAGATCGACCTTTTCTATGAGCTTCCGATTGCGCCCGGCTCGGGGCGCAGCGAGGCGCGCACCTATGCGGATGCGCTCGACGAGATCGAGCTCGCCGACCGTCTCGGCTTTCACGGCGTCTGGCTGACCGAGCATCACTTCATGCCCGGCTACTCGCATTCGTCGAAGCCGGAGCTCGTGCTCGCCGCGCTCGCGCGGCGCACATCGCGCCTGCGCCTCGGTCTCGGGGTGATTCCGCTTCCGTATCACCATCCAGTGCACGTCGCCGAGCGCATCGCGACGCTTGACCTGCTTTCCGAAGGCCGCCTCGAAGTCGGCGTCGGCCGCGGCTTCTCGCCGCAGGAGTTTGCGGTGTTCGGCGTCGACATGGCCGAAAGCCGTACGCTCGTCGAGCGCTCGCTCGCGGTCATTCGCGCCGCCGGCAGCGGAGCGCCGGTCCGTTTCGAGCGTAGCGGATCCGTCCCCGATGGTGTGCGGATCGTGCCGCAACCGGTGCAGCGACCACATCCGCCGCTGTGGACCGCGGCGGTGAGCCCGGAAAGCTTCACCTGGGCCGCGCGCGAGGGACTCGGCGTGCTCGCGGGACCGTTCAAGCCGTGGTTCATGGTCGCGGCGGATCTCGAACGCTACCGCGCGGCGTGGCGCGACGAGAAGCCGATGCGCATCGGCATGTCCGTCGGCATGCTCTGTCTCGAGGATGGCGCGCGCGCGAGGCGCCTTGCCGCGCCGGCGTTCAGGTGGTTCTACGGCGAGCTCCTGCGCGTCACGGCGCCGGTGCTCGAACGGCTCGTTCCCGGTTACGAAGAGCTCCGCGAGATCGGGCGCTTCCGGCGCCTCGCGCGCTTCGGAGCGCGTCCGCGGCTGCTCGATCTCGCCGGTCTCACCGTCGCCGGCTCACCCGCAGAATGCCTCGCGCGAATCCGGCGCTACCGCGACGCCGGCGTCACGCATCTCTTGTGCGCGATCGGTGCCGGCGCACTGCCGACCGAAATCGTGCGCGAATCGCTCGCCTGCATCGCTGAGCACGTGCTGCCTGCGCTCGGTTCGCCCTGAGCGATGAACGAGCGCACAGCCGATACGCGCGCGGTGCGCACCGTCGTGTCGGGTCCGATGCGCGTCGTCGTGACGGGCGCCGCGGGACGGCTCGCGCGCGTGCTGCTGCCGCGGCTCTGCGCGGATCCTGCGATCGAGCGCGTCGTCGCGATCGATCGCGTGCGGATCGGCTTCGGCCATCCGAAGCTCGTACCCGTAATCGGCGACATCGGCGATGCCGCAACGCACGGGCATCTCGACGGCGCCGCTGCGCTCGTCAACCTTGCCGCGGTGCTGCTGCGCGGGCGCACGCGCATCGAAGCGATGCGCGCGACCAACGTCGATGCGACGAAGGCGCTTCTCGCCGCGGCGCTCGAGCGTCGCGTGCCGGCGATCGTCCACCTCTCTTCGGCCGCGATCTACGGGAACGGCGAGGATCTCGCCGAATCAGCTCCGCTCGCGCCGCTTCCCGGCTTCCGCTACGCCGAGCAGAAAGCCGAGGTCGAGGCGTGGATCGCGCGCGAGCTGCCGTCGGCGGTCGTGCTGCGCCCGGTCGCGATCCTCGGCCCGAACGCGCAGCCGCTCCTCCGCCGGCTGTTCGCCGCACCGTGCTACCTGCGTGTTCCTGATCCACAGCCGCGCTTCCAGTGCGTCCACGAGGACGACGTCGCGGACGCAATCATGCTTGCTCTTCAGCGTGCGTGCGGGGGGCCCTCCCGAGCGTCGCGTTTGCCGCAAGCGTCGAATGCGTCAGATGCCTCAGGCGCGTTCAACCTCGCCGCTCCGTCGGCGTTCGCGCTGCGCGATCTCGCGCTGGCGCGGCATCCGCACGCTCCGGCGATCGCGCCCGGCGTCGCGCGAGCGATGCTGGCACTCGCCTGGGTGCTCGCGCGCTGGGGAGGCGAGCCCGGCTGGCATCGCGGCATCGAGCGCTCGCTCACCGTCGACTGCGCGCGTGCCGAGCGCGTGCTCGGCTGGCGCGCGCGCCATGAGGATTGGCGCGCGATCGCCGGCGCCGCGGGGCAGAGCCGGAATCGGTCGATGCCGGCCGGATGATGGCCGGTGCGGAGGTCAGCCCGGCCTGGCGCGTTTCGTCTTCGCGCCGGACCCGCAGAACACTGCGTGCAGCGTCGACATCAGCGCGACGACATCGTCGCTCGCGAGGGCGTAGAGGACGGTCTGGCGAACGCGCCGGTACGACACGACGCGTTCGCGCCGCAACACGGCGAGGTGCTGTGAAATACCCGACTGGGACAGGCCGACCGCACGCTCGAGGTCGCCGACCGAGCGCTCGCCATCGGCAAGCTGACAGAGGATGACGAGCCTGGCGGGATTGGACATCGCCTTCATTAGCCTCGCCGCGCGCAATGCGCTGCGCTGCAGATCCGACAGCGATGGCGCTTCGCTGCGGCGTGCGACGTCCGCCGCCGTTCCACTGCGCAGACGGGTCCTGGTTCGCAGCCCGTTCCCGGCGCGCGGAATCGGGGTGACGACGACGCTCACGGCTTCGCGGCGCAGCCGGCGAAGCCGTCAGCCGCCATCTTCGCTTCGTACGGTGCGGCGACCGCGCTCCCGGGAACCAGCGTCCCCTTGGCGCTCGCCCAGTCGTCGGGCTTCAGCACGATCAGCCAGCCCGCGTTATACGGGTCGTCGTTGGCGAGCGAGGGCTTGTTGACCAGCGCGTCGTTGATCTCGACGATTTCGCCCGCGGCCGCCGACTTCGCGGGGCCGACCCACTTGCCCGACTCGACGGTCGCGCAGGACTTGCCGGCCTGCACGGCCTTGCCCGCCTTCTTCGGCGTGAACGCGACCAGCTGACCGGCCATCGCCGTCGCCACCGTCGTCATCCCGAGCGTGACGTTGCCATCAGGGCGCTCGCGAAACCAGATATGGTTCTCGACGTCGTAGAGGAGATCGTCGGGGAGATGGCATCCGCGCACGTCTGGCATGGGAGGTCCTCTCGGGCGTTGCCCTGTTCGGCGTTGTATTGTTCGGCGCCGCGTCAGTCTTCCTGGCGAAGCGGCCGCGACGCGCAGCAGAACTCGCCGACGCGCGCGGAGTGCATTTTACCGCCGACGAAGAGCGCGAGGTGGTGTACGAGCAGCCCCATCATCCTGCGCGTGCGGGCGGCCTCACCGGCCGGCAACGCGTCACCGCTGTCGGCAGGACGCAGAAGATTGTAGTGCCAGGCGATCTCGCGGCAGGTCTCGCGGCACGCATTGAAGCTCGGCTCGTCCTGCGCACCCTGGCGGTGGAGCGCGAGCAGGCGGAAGCCTTCGCGCGTCGCACGGGTCGGCACCTCGCCGCGGGCGGCGGCCCAATCGGCGAGCACGTCCTCGGCGAGCGCAAGGAGCGCGTCCGCGGCGTCGCGATCGTCGGACAGCGCACCGATGTCGGCAAGCCGCGCCTCGACCGCGTCGACCAGCGCAACACCCGGATCGCCGCCCAGGGCGGATCGCTCTGGCGCGGCAACGCTCACGCGATGCCCCTCGCCTTCAGCGCCTCGAGCCCGTCGGAGACGTTCTCCTGGACGCCGACCTGCCGCGGACTCAGTCCGAGCGCGATGCCGAGGAGCTGGGTGAAGTAGAGCATCTTCACCGACGTCTTCTCGCCCAGCACCTTCTCGGCGCGCACCTGGTGCATCTCGAGCCCCGAGTGGCAGGTCGGGCATTCGGTGGCGATCACGTCGGCGCCCGCCTCCTCGGCCGCGCGCAGGATGTTCAGCACGAGCTTCGTCGACAGGTCGCTGTCGGACAGCGTATGGGCGCCGCCGCAGCACGCGGTTTTCAGCGGGAAATCGACGTTCACCGCACCGGCCGCTTCGAGGAGATCGTCCATGAAGTGCGGCTTCAACGTCGAATCGCTGCCCGGGCCCTTGTCCTTCTCGGGAAAGATGTGGCGCGGCCGCGTGTACATGCAGCCGTAATAGTTCGCGATCCTGAGCCCGCGCAGCGAATTCGACACGCGTTTGCGGAGCTCGTCCTCGCCGATGCCGTGCATGATCCAGTCGAGCGCGTGGATCGTCTCGACCTGCCCGGCCTTGTAGGGGGCGTGGCCGGCCTTCGCCGAGATGGCGCCGACCGTCTCGCGCGATGCGCTGTCGTGGGCGAGGTCGTACTCGGCCTTCTTGAGGTTGTGGTAGCAGCCGTTGCACGGTGCCATCACGACGCCCGCGTGCATCTCGTTCGCGGCGATCGCCATCACGCGCGACGACAGGTAGGTCTGCACCTTCGGGTCGACGTTCTTCACTTCCATCGCGCCGCAGCAGTTCCAGTTCGGCACCTCGTCGAGCTCGAGCCCGAGCGCCTTGCCGACGGCCTTCGTCGACCGGTTGTACGCGTGCCCGGTGCCTTCGAGCGCGCAGCCCGGGTAGTACGCGACCTTGCGGTAGCGCTCCTTGCGATCGTCCGCTTCCATCATCCCTTCGCTCCCGGTGCCGCGTGGGCCTGGCTTTGCGCGAGCTCGACCTTCCCGTCCAGCCCCAGCGCGCGCCGATGCGCGCCTTCCTGCCCGGCGATGTAATCCTCGAGTGCCGCCTTCGCCTTGCCCCAGCCGCTCGTGCGCGGCCGGATGAGCGCGGCGATGCCCATCAGGAAGCCCATCCGGATCGGCAGATGGCGGGCGAGGCGCTTCGCCATCTCGACGAGCCAGGGCTGCAGCAGCGGCTGTCCGCTGCGCTTGAAGAAGCCGCGGATGATCCGCCCTTCCTCGATCTTGCCGGTCGCGACGACCTGCTCGGTGAACTCGGCGTCGAACATCGACGACTTCGACTGCGGCGTGTGTCCCTTGAGCTCGAGCCAGTGCGAGGTCGCCTTCATCACGCCCTCGGGAAACACGTCGCGCGGGCAGGCATAGGTGCACTTGTTGCACGAGACGCACTGCCAGATGATCTCCTTGTCGCGCAGGAGCTCGGATTCCATTCCCATCCGGATCAGGTAGATCCAGAAGCGCGGGTTGAAATCCGGATTGACGGCGTTGACCGTGCACGAATTGGTGCACGAGCCGCATTGCCAGCAGCGATGGATGTGCTCGCCGCCGGGGAGTGCTGCGATCTCGTCCTGCAGTCGCTCGTTGTAGTCGGTGACGACGCGCGGCTCGACGAACAGGCTCCAGTGCCCCGACACGTCGATGCCGTCCAGCACCAGCTTGTCGTGATAGCGGATCTGCTCGGGGCGGATCAGGGATTTCTCGTGGATCGGCATCGTCGGAGTGCGGTGCGTTGATCGGTCAGCCGGCGAGGCGCGGCGGCTCGGCGAGCTCCGCGTGCCCGTCGAACGCCTTGAGCTTCGAGCGGCCACCGGGTGCGACGTCGAGGCCGAGCATCCGGCGCGTGTGCAGCATCGGGTCCTCGGGGCCCTGGAAATCGGTCCGCAGGTAGCTTCCGGCCTGCTCGGAGATGTACTCGGCGTAGACCTGCGCGGTCAGGAGGTCGACGTACTGCAGCACATCGCGGTAGACGCCGTTGGTCGACAGGTACTGCGACAGCTCCTCGCGCAGCACGACGAAGGTGTCGTAGCCGTCGGGCACCGGGATCGTGATGCGGTCGACGTCCTCGGCGTGCCAGAGCTCGCGCAGCACGCCCGTGTTGCTGCGCCGGTCCCACACCCAGCGGCACATCAGCGGAAAGCGCTCGGGATCGGTGTTGTGCAGGATCTCGGCGCCGAGATCGCGCACCCAGCGGTGCTCCCGATCGTCGGGCCAGGTGCCACAGAATTCGGCGAGCGCGCGGTCGGTATGCGCGGTGTCGGCAGCGCGGTCGAGGAGGCTTGCGATGCGCTCGCGCAGCGTCGCCACGCCTTCGCCGTCGAGCCAGCGGCCGATGCGCCGGCGCACGGTCGCGAGCAGCGACAGGAGCTGGCGCAGCGTCTTCGCATCGACGCTCTCCGCGCGGCCGCCGCCGAGCGATTGCGCGAATAGTGTCGTCTTCAGCTTCAGCGCGTCGACGTAGCGCTCGACGCCCCCGAAGTCGTCGCTGCGCACGACCAGCGATTCGAACGCGATTTTGAGCTTCGGGCCCGAGAGCTCGAGCACCGGGCGCGGCGCCGCTGCGTCGACAGACCGGGACGTGAGCGTCATGCCGAACTTCATCGCGCGTCGAATCCCATTACGCCGCGTGCGCCGGAGCGCGCGAGCGCTGCGCGAGCGCGTACGCGGCAATCGCCGCCGCGCGACCCTGCGCGATCGAGTCGTCGATCGTCTCGGGACCGGTCGCCGCACCGGCGACGAAGACCCCCGGACGCGATGTCTCGCCCTGCGTCATGTACGCGCTCGCGCGGCCGATGAAGCCCTGCGCCTGCAGGTCGATGCCGAACACCGACGCGATTGTCCTGTTGTCGATATTCGGATCCATGCCGATCGCGTGCACGACCATGTCGAACGGAATGGTGATCGGGCGCTTCACCAGCGTGTCCTCGCCCTTGACGATCAGCCGATGCCCGTCGGACGTGACCTCCGCGATCCGCGCCTTGATGTACTTGACCTTGAACTCCTCCTGGCTCTTCCAGTAGTAGTTGGTCTCGTAGAGGCCGAACGTGCGGATGTCCATGTAGTAGATGTACACGTGACAGTCGGGCAGCGCTTCGCGGATCTCCATCGCGATGTTGCACGACACCGTGCAGCAGATCTTCGAGCACCATTCGCGCCCGATCTGCCGGTCGCGCGAGCCGACGCAGAGGAGGATCGCGACGCGCTCGGGCTTGCGCCCGTCGGATGGGCAGCGCACGCCGCGTCCCGACGAGATCATCTGCTCGACCTGCGTGGTCGTGACGACGTCGGGGAAAGTGCCGAAGCCCCATTCGGGCTTGTTGATCGAATCGAAATGCGTGAAGCCGGTCGCGAGAATTGCCGCGCCTGCGTCCAGCGTCGTACCGTCGGAAAGCCGCGCACTGAACGCGCCGCTGTCTCC
>DASVGI010000062.1:0-20599 GCA_036379595.1 Casimicrobiaceae bacterium
CCAAGCCTACAGGCAAAAGGCAAGACCTGACCCCAACCTCTTACCGGACCGCGGTGATCGAGTCCTTGACGATCCGCGGCGTGAGGAAGATCAGGAGCTCGGTCTTCTCGGCCGACTTCAGCGTGGACTTGAAGAGGTTCCCAGCGACCGGAATGTCGCCGAGGAACGGTACCTTGCTGACCGTGTTGGTGACCGTCTCTTCGTAGATGCCGCCGATGACCGCGGTGTCGCCGTTGTTGACGGCGATCGTCGTCGTGATCCGCTTCGTATCGATCGCCGGCGCGAAGCCGCCGCCGGCCTGCGGGACGTTCTGCCCGACGCTGTCCTTGTGGATCTCGACGTACATGATCACGCGGTTGTCGGGAGTGATCTGCGGCGTGACGTCGAGCGAGAGCACCGCGTCCTTGAACGAGGTTTGCGCGGTCTGGCTCGAGCCGCCGCCGCCGGTCGTGTAGGGAATCTGCGTGCCCTGCGAGATCGACGCCTTCTGGTTGTCCGAGGTGACGATGCGCGGGCTCGACACGACCTTGCCGCGATTGTCGGCTTCGAGCGCCTGCAGCTCGAGATTGAGCAGGTTGCCGCTGCCGAGGTTGATCAGCGTGAGCGCGAGCGATGCGGGCGTTCCGCTGGCGACGATCGCCGGCAGGTTGACGTTGAGGTTGCCGAGATCGGAGAAGCCCGGTGGCTTCAGGCCCGACGCGATCTCGAACGGGATCGGGCTCGTCCCGGCGGACGTGCTGCCCGACGTGTTCGCTACCGGTGCGAGGCTCCCTGAACTGCCGAACGCGTAGCGGCCGTTGCCAAACGTGGCGCCCGTCTGCTGGCCGAGGCGCACGCCGAGCGAGCGGCTGAATGTGTCGTCGGCGATGACGATGCGCGCCTCGATCTGCACCTGCCGCACGGCGGTGTCGATCTTGTGGATGATGCTGCGCACCTCTTCCAACCGGCTCGCGATGTCGGTGACGAACAGGATATTGGTACGCGGATCGACGAACGCGGTGCCGCGCTTGGAAAGGAAGCGCCCGCCGGCCTCAGCACCGGTCGCTCCCGGACGCGTCGAGTTGATGATGTTGAGGATGTCGGAGGCGCGAGCGTAGTTCAACTGGAACGTCTCGGTCTGCAGCGGCTCGAGCTCGTTGATCTGCGATTGCGACTCGAGCTGCTGCTTCTCCTTCAGCGCGAGCTCCTCGCGCGGCGCGATCAGAACGATGTTGCCGTTCTTGCGCATGTCGAGGCCCTTGGTCTGCATGATGATGTCGAGTGCCTGGTCCCAGGGGACGTCCTTCAAGCGCAGCGTCAGGTTGCCGGTGACGGTGTCGCTGGTGACGATGTTGAGGCCGGTGAAGTCGGCGATCACCTGCAGCACCGAGCGCACGTCGATGTTCTGGAAGTTGAGCGACAGCTTCTCGCCCTTGTAGCGGCCGCGGCCGCCCTGCACGAGCTTGTTCGGATCCTCCTGCACCGGCTTCACCTCGACGATGAAGCGGTTGTCGGCCTGGTATGCCGAGTATTCCCAGATGCCGCGCGGCTCGATCACCATCCGCGCGTTGCCGTTCTGCGGGAACGTGTCGACGGTGACGACCGGCGTGTTGAAGTCGCCGACGTCCATCCGCCGTTCGAGGTTCTTCGGCACCGCGGTCTTCTGGAAGTCGACGATGAGCTGCCGACCCTGCTGGCGGATGTCGATGCCGGTCGTGTTGTCGGCGAGGTCGACGATCACGCGGCCTTCACCGTTGGCGCCGCGGCGGAAATCGACGTCGCGCAGCGCGTGTGGCTCGGTCGACGGCGCGGCCTCGGCAAAGCGCTGCACCTTCGCGGGAGCGGCACCCGCAGCCGCCACGGCTGCGGCGTTGTCGGAAAGCGTCACCACGACCGCGTTGCCTTCGACCTTCGTCTCGTAGCTCTGCGGCTTGTTGAGGTTGAACACGACGCGCGTGCGACCTCCGGCTTCGACGAACTGGAGGCTGCGCAATGCCGGATCGTCGATCGCGCGCTGGTTCGACGGCAGCGCGCTCGTCGTGTCCATGAAGTCGAGCGCGATCCGCGGCGGGCTCACCACCGCAAAGCCCGCCGGAGGATTGGACGGCGCGCTCTTCAGCGTGAAGCGGACGATGGTATTGCCCGAGGCGCCGCGCGTCACCGACACCTGCTCGATGCTGTTCGCGGTCTGGCCGAGCGCGACGCCGGCGACGGCCAGCGCAAGCACCCCGGCGAGACGGGCGATCCACACGTGCAGCGCGCGGACGCTCCTCTCCGCCCTGCAACCGGCGCGATTGGCGTTCATTTCTTCTCCTGTGTCTTCTGGTCAGCCTGCAGCAGGTTCAGCGTGCTCGTGCGCTCGGACCAGTCGCCCGAGCCGTCCTGGACGAGCTCTTTCAGCTTGATCTCGGAATCGGTGATGCCGACGATCACGCCGTAGTCCTGCCCGATGTGGTTGCCGTCGTGCACCTGGTAGATGTCGTGCTCGGGTGTGCGCACCAGCGCGTAGTGCGTCTTGCCGCGCTCGATCGTGCCGACCATCGACAGCGACTCGAGCGGATACGCTTCGAGCGGCTCCTTGCGACGCGTGAGGTCGGGGGCGAGCTTGCTCTGGGTCTTCGCCGGCTCGACCTTGCGCGGCTTGAACGGATCGGGAAGGTCGAAATCGTTGTAGGTGAACGGCTCGTAGGGCTTGATCTGCGGAATCGGCTCGAGATGGCCGCGCACACCCTTGCCCTGTGCGGCCATCCAGTTGACGAGGTCCTGCCGGCTCTCACCGCCGCAGCCGGCGACGAGCGCACACGCGGCGAACGCGACGACGACGATGCGACTCGTCCGAACGATGCGACTCGTCCGAACGACGCCGCTCGTTCCGTAAGCGCGACTCGTTCCCGTAGTCCGGCTCATCGGCGCCCCTTCTGCTTCGCTTCGCGCGCGAGCGCGCGCTGCTTCGCGATCTCGTCCTCGTCGAGATAGCGGAACGTCTTGGCCACCGCTTCCATGCTGAGCGTGCCCTTCTCGTTGGCGATCGAGAGGTCGTTCAGCGTCACGATTCGCGGCAGCGCGGCGACGTCGCTCGCGAACGCGCCGATGTCGTGGTAGTTGCCGGTGATCTTGATGTTGATCGGCAGCTCCGCGTAGAAGTCGGCCATCTTCTCCTGCGGCGCCGGCCGGAAGAGGTCGAACTGCAGGCCGCGGCCGAGGCCCGCCTGGTTGATGTCGGTCAGCAGCGCGTCGATCTCGGACTTGTTCGGGAGCTGCTTCACGAGCGCACCGAACGCCTGGTTGACCTCGGCGAGCTGCTGGACGTAGAGGTCGTAGTTGATCGCCTTCGCCTTCTTCTCGACGAACTGCGCCTTCAGGCGGACCTCGTCCTGCTGCGCCGCAGTCAGCCGGTCGTACTGGTCCTTCCAGTCGAACCAGGCGGCGAGCGCGAGGATCACAATCAGGAGCGCGAGCAGCACCACGATGCGCGGCCCCAGCGGCCACTTGCCGACCTCGCGCAGATTGAGCCGGCGAAAATCGTCGAGCGTCATGGCCGCGCCCCCTTCGCCGCCGCTGCCTTCACCGGCGCTCCTCTGGCCGGAGCACCCGCCGACAGCGTCGCCGGCTGGACGTGCTTCATGTGAAAGTTGAGCGTGAACTGGTTCGTGTGAACGACCTCGTCCTTGCGCGGACCGGGCATCGTGACGAGCTTGATCTCGACCAGCTCAGGCTTCTCGAGCCACGGCGAGCCGTCGATGTTGCGCATCAGCGTCGACACCCGCGCATTCGACTGCGCGTAGCCGACGATCGTGACCTTGTCGCCGACCTGCTTCACCGAGCGCAGGTAGGTGCCCTCGGGGAGCTGCCGCACGAGCTGGTCAAGGAGATGCACGGCCTCGTTGCGGTTCGACTGCAGCGTCTCGACCACCTGCTTTCTCGCCAGGACCTGCGCGATCTGGTCCTTCAGCTTGTCGATCTCGCTGATCTGGCGGTCGAGCTCGGCGATGCGCGTCTTCAAGAGCGTGTTCCGCGCGACCTGATCATCGATGCGCGCCGCGAGGATCAGGTGAACGAGCCCGCCGATGATGATGCCGGCGATGACCGTCGCGATCGCCAGCGTGACGAACTGCCGCTGCCGCGCCTGGCGCGCGAGCTCGCGGTGGGGCAGCAGGTTGATGCGCATCGATCGCCCCCTTACTCGAAGCTGCGCAGCGCGAGCCCCGAGGCGATCATCAGCATCGGTGCCTCCTGGGCGAGCTGGCGCGGCCGGATGCGCTCCGACACGCGCATCGACGCGAACGGATTGGCGACCAGCGTCGCCACGCCGGCGCGCTTCGCGATCAGATCGTCGAGCCCCGGCAGCAGCGCGCAGCCGCCGCCGAGGATGATCTGGTCGACCTGGTTGTACGACGTCGACGTGAAGAAGAACTGCAGCGCGCGCGTGACTTCGAGCGCGAGCGATTCCATGAACGGTTGCTGGACGTCGCGGTCGTAGTTCTCCGGCAGCCCTTGATTCCGGCGCGCCGATTCGGCCTCGTCGGCCGACAGGTTGAATGCCCGCTGGATGTCCTGGGTGAGCTGGTTGCCGCCGAACGCCTGGTCGCGCGAGAACAGGATCTCGTCGTTGCGCAGCACGTAGAAATGGGTGACATGCGCGCCGATGTCGACGAGCGCGACGTTCTGATCGCGCCCGTTGGCCGGCAGCGACGGCGTGATCAGCTTGTAGGCGGCCTGCGTCGCGTAGGACTCGACGTCCATGACGCGGACCTTGAGTCCGGCGAGCTCGGCGGCCGCGACGCGGTCCTCGACCTTCTCCTTGCGCGAGGCGGCGATCAGCACCTCGACTTCGTCGGGGTTGTTCGGCGCGGGCCCGAGCTCCTGGAAATCGAGGTTGACCTCATCGAGCGCGAACGGGATATATTGATTGGCCTCGGCCTCGACGGTGAGCTCGAGGTCCTCCTCGCGCTGGCCGGCGGCCACGATGATCTTCTTCGTGATCACCATGGCGGCGGGAAGGGCAAGGGCGACGTTGCGGAGCCGGCTGCCGAGACGCTTCCAGGCCCGCTTCAGCGCGTCGCCGGCAAGCTCGACGTTGACCACGTTGCCGTCGGTGACCACGTCGCGGGGGATCGGCTCGATCACGTAGCGCTCGAGCCGGTAGAGCCCCTTCCCCGCGTCGGCGAGCTCGACCATCTTGATCGAGGTCGAGGCAATATCGACACCCAGGAGCGCCGGCGACCTGGTTTTGAACACGTCGAACGCGGACGAGAGTTGATCGGCAAGCATGGCTTCCAAGGGAGTCCCGTTGCTGATAATCTACATTAAACTCTGGCAGCAAGTGTAACTATTGTCAAATTGTTTTGTTTTTGGCCTGCGAGTGTTGCATGTTCGCCTATATCCAGGCCGGTAACCCGGCCCCAAACGTAAGTTTTATTCCTCTGTGCTAAAACGCTGGCTCGTCTATACCGCGTCGGTTCTCGTCGGCCTGGGGGTCGTCGGCGCCCTGCTCGGCGGCTTCGTCGTGGCCCTGCTCTGGCCGACCCTCCCGTCTCTCGGGGCGCTCTCCGACTACCAGCCGAAGATCCCGCTGCGCGTGGTCTCGGCCGACGGCATCCTGCTCGGCGAATTCGGAGAGGAACGGCGCGCGATCGTGCACATCGCCGAGGTCCCGGATGTCATGAAACACGCCATTTTGGCCGCCGAGGACGAGCGCTTCTATCAACACGGCGGCGTCGACTATTTGAGCGTCATTCGGGCGGCCGTGTCGAACGTCACCGCGGGCGCCACGCAGCAGGGGGCGGGCACGATCACGATGCAGGTGGCGCGCAATTTCTTCCTCACCCGCGAGAAGACGATGTCGCGGAAGCTCAGGGAGGCGCTCCTCGCCTACAAGATCGAAGCCAACTTCACCAAGGACCAGATCCTCGAGCTCTACATCAACCAGATCTACCTCGGCCAGCGCGCGTACGGATTTGCGGCCGCGGCACAGACCTACTTCGGCGTTCCGCTTTCCGAGATCACGCTGCCCGAAGCGGCAATGCTGGCGGGATTGCCGAAGGCGCCGTCGGCGTACAACCCGATCAGCAATCCGCGCAGGGCGAAGGCGCGCCAGCAGTATGTGCTTCGGCGGATGCATGATCTGCACTACATCAATGACGACCAATGGCGGCAAGCACAAAGCGCGCCATTGCCGACCCGTCAGGCAGCCCAGAACGCGCGCTCGGAATTCCCCGTGCACGCCGAGTACGTCGCCGAGATGGCGCGTCAGGTCGTCTACGACGCCTACGGCGACCAGGCCTACACGCGCGGGATCACCGTCGTGACGACGATCCGCAGAGCCGACCAGGACGCCGCCTGGGCGGCGGTGCGCCACGGCGTCATGGAGTACGACGAGCGGCACGGTTATCGCGGTCCCGACGCCTACGTCAGCCTGCCGTCCGATCCTGACCAGGAGGAGCAGGCCCTCGACCGCGTGTTCGAGGACCACCCCGACAGCGACGATATCCTGACCGCGGTCGTGCGCAAGGCGACGCCGCAGGACGTGCAGGTGACGCTTTCGAGCGGCGACGACGCCGATATCACCGGTGCGGGGCTCAAGTTCGCGCAGAAGGCGCTGTCGCCGCGCACCCCGGCGAATCAGCAGATTCGCGCCGGCGCGGTCATCCACGTGATCCGCGACGACAAGGGGAACTACGCGATCACGCAGATCCCGCAGGCCGAGGCGGCGTTCATCTCGGTGCGCCCCACCGACGGAGCGATCCTCGCGCTCGTCGGCGGCTTCGACTTCGACCGCAGCAAGTTCAACCACGTGACGCAGGCGTATCGCCAGCCGGGCTCGGCGTTCAAGCCGTTCATCTATTCGGCGGCGCTCGAAAAGGGCTTCACGCCGGCGACGATCATCAACGATGCGCCGTTCTTCGTGCCGGCCGACAAGGCCGGCGGCGAGGCGTGGGAGCCGAAGAACTACGACGGCAAGTTCGAAGGGCCGATGCGGTTGCGCGTCGCGCTCGCGAAGTCGAAGAACCTCGTGACGATCCGCATCCTGCAGGCGATCGGCCCGCAGTACGCGCAGGACTACATCGCGCGCTTCGGCTTCGATCCGAAGCTCCACCCGGCGTACCTGACGATGGGCCTCGGCGCCGGATCGGCGACGCCGCTGCAGATGGCGACCGCCTACTCGGTGTTCGCGAACGGCGGCTATCGGATCACTCCGTACCTGATCTCGAAGATCGTCGACGAGCGCGGCGACGTGCTGTCACAGCCGACGCCGGCCGTTGCAGGCAACGACGCGAAGCTCGCGATCGATCCGCGCAACGCGTTCATCATGACGTCGCTGCTGCACGATGTGATCGCGTATGGAACCGGCGTGCGGGCGAAGGTCCTGAACCGCAACGACCTCGCGGGCAAGACCGGGACCACCAACGACAACGTCGACGCGTGGTTCTGCGGCTACGACGCCGCCAAAGTCGGCATCGCGTGGATCGGCTTCGATCAGCCGAAGACGCTCGGCACCAACGAGACCGGCAGTCATGCCGCGCTGCCGATCTGGATCGCCTACATGCGCAGCGCTTTGAAGGGTGTACCGCAGGTCGTGCCGACGCCTCCTACGGGCGTCGTTTCGGTCCACATCAATCCCGACACCGGTCTTCGCGACGATTCGAGCCCGATGACCGACTGGTTCATGGCCGAGTTCACGCCCCGGCCCGCGCAGGACGCGCTCGCGCCGGTCGCGGTTCCCGGTGGAGTCGGCGGAGCCGGCGCAGTTGGCGTTCCCGGAAACCCGAGCGCCGCGAGCGTCCCCGGTCCCGCGCCCGGCCCCGCCGCGCGGGACGTGCGTAACCAGCTCTTCTGATGCCCCGGCGCACCGGCGGACGCGAGGAGGCGCGCGACCGGGCGCGGATCGCCGCGGTCGCGGCGCGGCTCATCCTCGAGCACGGCATTTCCGACTGGTCGCTCGCGAAGCGCAAGGCCGCGCACCAGCTGATGCTCGATGCGCGCGCCGCACTTCCCGCCGACGACGAGATCGAGGACGCGCTCGCCGCACATCAATCGCTGTTCGGCGGCGCGAGCCAGGCCGAGGGGCTCGCGCGAATGCGCGGCGAGGCGCTGCGCTGGATGCGCGATCTCGCGGCGTGGTCACCGCGGCTCACCGGCGGCGTCGCCGCCGGCTGGGCCGGTGACCACAACGAGATCCGCATCGAGCTCGTCGCCGACGACGCCAAGGCGGTCGAGCTTGCGCTCATCAACCACGGCGTCGTCTACCGCGTGGCGCCGTCGGGAACGAACGGGGGCGCCGAACTCGCCATCGATGCGCCGGGAGGCTCGGTTCGCCTCGTCGTGCTGACGCCCGCGGTGGCGCGTCAGCGCCCCCACGGTCGCGGCGGCGGCCGTCCGCGACCGTCGCTCGACGCCGAGGCGGTCGAAGCGCTGCTCCGCCGCTAGCGCCGCAGCCACTCCGCCGCGTCGAGCGCGAAGTAGGTGAGGATCGCGTCGGCGCCGGCGCGCTTCATCGACGTCAACGTCTCCAGCACGCACGCGCGCTCGTCGATCCAGCCGGCCTGCGCAGCCGCCTTCAGCATCGCGTATTCGCCGGAGACCTGATAGACCGCGGTCGGCATCCCGAACGCCTCCTTGACGCGCCAGAGGATGTCGAGATACGGCAGGCCGGGCTTCACCATCACCATGTCGGCGCCTTCGCCGATATCGAGGAACGCCTCGCGCAGCGCCTCGTCGCCGTTGGCGGGGTCCATCTGGTACGAGTACTTGTCGCCGCCGCCGAGGCTCGTTGCCGAGCCGACCGCGTCGCGGAACGGGCCGTAGAACGCCGATGCGTATTTCGCCGAGTAGGCGAGGATGCGCACGTCGAGATGACGCGCATCGTCGAGCGCCTGGCGCAGCGCGCCGATGCGCCCGTCCATCATGTCCGACGGCGCGACGATGTCGACGCCCGCCCGCGCGTGGCAAAGCGCCTGCTTCACGAGCGCCGCGACGGTCTCGTCGTTGACGACGTAGCCGCTCGCATCGATCAGCCCGTCCTGCCCGTGGCGGGTGTAGGGATCGAGCGCCACGTCGGTGACGACGCCGAGCTCCGGAAAGCGCGATTTCAGCGCGCGGACCGTGCGCGGGACGAGCCCCGCATCGTCGAATGCGGCGGCGGCGTCGTCCGATTTGAGCTCGGCCGGGACGACCGGGAACAGCGCAATGGCCGGCACACCGAGCGCGACGCAGCGCTCGGCGTCGGCGAGAACGAGGTCGATCGATTTGCGCGACACGCCGGGAAGCGACGCCACGGGCTCGGCGTGGCGGCTGCCCTCGCTGACGAAGACCGGATAGATGAAATCGTCGGCGGCAAGCCGCGTCTCGCGCGCGAGGCGCCGGGAAAAATCATGGCGGCGCATGCGCCGCATGCGGGTCCGGGGAAAGGCCCCGGCAAAGCTTGTCGTCATCGCATTCTCCGGCACGGATGCTGCCGCGACGGAACTCGACGTCGCGGCGCGGGTCTCACCAACGGACGGTTTACGTCTCCCGCTTTCCTCCCTGAGCGGGTGCCGACGCCAGCTTCGCTGGTGTCGGCGTTTCGAGGCCCCAGGTCACTCCCCTTGACCGCGGGGCCTTTTCTTTTTGCGCTCACGCGGTCCGTTGTGCTCGAGCGGTCCACTCGGTTCACGCAATCCATTCTGCCAGCACCGCATCGGCGGCTTCGATCCCCAACGGTTGTGTCGCCGAAAAGGCGACGACGGTAATGCGTCCACCGCCGGTCGGGTGGTCGAGACGTGCCTGCGCAAGGATGGTCGCGGCCGCCGCACGGCGCGCCGAGGACCCGAGCTTGTCCATCTTCGTGGCGAGAATCAGCGCGGGACGGCCACTTGGCAGATAGCTATCGAGCAAGCGGCGATCGAGCTCGGAGAGGCCGCGGCGCGCATCGGCCACGAGCACCAGCCCGACGAGTTGAGTGCGAGCACTTACATACGTCCAAAGCAGCTCCTGCCAACCCCGCTTCAGCGTGTCCGGCACGGCGGCGTAACCGTACCCCGGGAGGTCCGCGACCCACGCGCCGCCGCGCAGCCGGAAGAAGTTGATCTCGCGCGTTCTTCCGGGCTCCCGGCTCGCGCGCGCAAGACCGCGGTGTCGCGCGAGCGCATTGATGGCGCTCGACTTCCCGGCATTCGAGCGCCCGGCGAACGCGATCTCGCGCTCCCCGGATCCAGGAAACTGTTCCGCCGCGACGGCACCGGTCTCGAACGTGGCGCCGACAAGGAGCGCCGGCGCGGCAGCGGACCGCGTCGATGCAGTCCGGGCCTTCGCCGTGACGGGACGTTTCGCTAGAATAGATAGTTTAGCCATCGATGCCGATGGCTTCGCCCGCACGAGCTTCACCACGGATTTCGGGCGGACTTGCACAACGAATCGAAGAATGGAGCTTTGCCCATGACCCGCAACCGGCTCTGTGCCGTCATGGCGGTGGCCGTGCTGTACGCCGCCGCTGCATCCGCCCAGGAGGCTGCGCCCGCCGCCGCACCTGATCTCAAGAAGGCGCAGCAGACTGCGACGACCGTCTGCGCAGCGTGCCACGGGCCCGAAGGCAACAGCACCGTGCCGGCCAATCCGAATCTCGCCGCCCAGGGCGCCGACTATATCACCCTGCAACTCGCGCACTTCAAGTCCGGCCTGCGCACGAACGCGATCATGCAGCCGATGTCGGCATCGCTCTCCGAAGCCGACATGATCGCGCTCGGTGACTATTTCTCGAAGCAGCCGCTGAAAGGCGCCGCGGCGACCAACATCGACCTCGTCAAGGCCGGGCAGCGCCTCTGGCGCGGCGGCAATCAGGAGTCCGGCGTTCCCGCCTGCGCGGCATGCCATTCACCCGACGGCGCAGGCGTGCCGAAGAATTACCCGCGCCTCGGCGGGCAGCACGCGGAATACCTGCTCGCCCAGTTGAAGGCGTTCAAGGCCGGCACCCGCGGCAACGACAAGGAAGGCAAGGACGTCAACGGCCACGTGATGTTCACGATCGCGTCGCGAATGACCGACGACGAGATGCAGGCTGTCGCACAGTACGCGGCCGGGCTGCGCTGAGACTCGCACCGCGCTCCGCCGACTTCGGCGCGGCGCGGGCGCAGCGATCGCTTGCGCCGCGTCAGGTTCCTGCCGGCGCGCACATGATCACCTGGTCGGGTCCGTAGCCCTCCTCGACCCACGTCGCGGGATCGGCGCGCATCGCGTCGCGGGTCGTGCGATCGGCGGTGTAGCGGTGGTTCGTGGTGACCTGGTTGAAGAAGCGCCATACCGGAACGTCACCCGTCGGACATGCGCCCGACACCGGATCGGGGAGCGCGACGTAGAACACCGCGCCGCTCTCGTAGGTCCAGCCCGGAAATTTCGTGGGGTTGGCGAGCACCGCCTGGCATTCGGCCGGACTCGCCGAATAGAAGTGCGAATCGCCGAATCCGGGTGTGCGATAGAAGCGACACACCGGGCTCGATCCCGGAACCGGCGCCGAATAAGCGAGGAAGCGCAGCCCGGTTCGCTCCCATCCGGGGTGCACGCCGGTGTCGAGGTCGTTGATCTCGGGCGGATTCATCGTCATGAAATAGTGCTGCAGGCTCGCGTTGTAGAACTCGACCACCACCGCCTCGCTGGCGCCGGGAAGCGTTCCCGGGGTCAGGTATTGGCGCGTCAGCGGCAGCATCGTGTCGAGGCGCGAGTAATCGTCGGTGCCCTGCGGGTTCTGGCAGGACGCGTCGCCCTGGAACAGCCCGCCGCGGACCTCGTAATAGCGGCCGGGCGCGAACCAGGTGAGAAGCCCCGCTCCGCTCGACCCTGCTTCGGTGGAGCCCTGCGCATATCCGACCGCCGCGAAGCTCGAGCCGTCGCTGTACTGGTTGTAACCCTGCGTCGCACCTTCGCTCCATTTCAGGAGATCGCCCTCGGGATGATGCAGTACCGAGATCGGCGTCGACGCCGCGATCGGCTCGGCGCGCCACGCGGCGAAGCGCGCGCCCTGCGGCGGATCCTCGTTGAGGCGCACGAGCGCCCAGTCGAAATCTTCGCTCCGCGCGAGCAGCATCGCGCCCGCCGCGAGCTGGACGTACGGCGGCGTCGACGTGCTGCCGCAGGTCGCGGCCTGAAAGAACCAGTAGGTGTTCAACGTCTGCGCCGCATAGGCCGAGTCGATGCAGTGATTGGCGGTGAAGAAGTACGGCGTATTGCTCGCGACCGAGTCGTTGAGAAGCTGGCCGGTGCAGAGATAGCCGTAGCCGTCGGTCTGCGTGAAATCCATCACCGCGACGGCCGCCGCCTCGTCGTTCAGCGCTGCTGACGACGGGCTCACGCAGGCGAGATCGATTTCGCAGCTTCCCGCGGCTCCGATCTGCAACAGATCCTTGGTGCCGAGCTTCTCGAGGTTCGCCGGCGCGACGAGCTGGTGCGACACGCCGACGACGCCGAGTACGATGCCGGCGATGCTCGCGCCGGGCTCGACGGCAATCTCGATCGTCGCGCGATCGCCGGTGAGCACCGGCGTCCAGAATCGGCCGAAGCGCGCCGTCGCGGCAGCCACCGCGTTGGCCGGAACGGGGCCGAACACCGCCGACCCCGCGCCGCTTCCCGTGAAACGCAGCGAGACGCCCGGATCGGTCGCGCCGAGGGTCAGCGCGACGCGCAGGGCGAGCGCTTCCGGCGAGACGATCGCGACGCGTGCCGCGCGGGTGCCGTCGGCGAGCGTCGTCCACGCGAGCGTGTCGAGTGCGATCTCGCGCGAGCCCGCGGGGACGTCGCGCGGAAAGGCGATCGCCAGCGCCTTCGGGTGCGTCTGCCGGGAAGCGCCTGGCGCCGCGGGCTGATTGCGCGCACGCACGAGCGCACGCTCGGCCGCCGTTGGCGCCGGCAGCTCGATCGTCCGTGCGCGCGCGTCCGGCGACAGGAGAAGCTGCACAGGAGCCGCCTTCTTCCCGGCCTTCGCATGCAGCGTCGCCGGCGGCACCGCAGTGATGGGTGCGGTGCCGGCCGCAGTGATTGGTGCGGTACCGGCCGCGCTGACCGTTCCCGCTCCGAGCGCGATCGTCGCGAGCGCGAGCGCGATCGTCGCTGCACCTCGGGCAAGGCTTCGCCCGCTTCCTGCGCATCGATTCATTCGTGACTCCCCTCTTGCGCGTGAGCGCAGCGCGCTCGCGCGCGTTGCAAACGTTACGAAAGATTGCGGTCCGCGCCCTTTACGCCGAGTGCGATGGACCTCACGCGCGCGTCGACGGTTCCCCGCGACTGTGCAGGCATTCGCGCAGCGTGTCGAGCCAGTGCGGTAGCTCGAAGCCGAACGTCGCCGTGAAGCGACATGTGTCGAGAATCCCCCACGCGGGTCTGCGTGCGGCCGCGGCATGTTCCGCGCTCGTAATCGGCACGAGACGCACGCGCGTGGCGTCGCCGAGGATCGCGCGCGCGAAGCCGAGCCACGTCGTCGCACCCTGCGCAGAAAGGTGATAGAGCCCGGACCGCTCGGCAAGCCAGGGCACGCCCTGCGCGATGAGCCTCGCCGTCGCGCGCGCGAGCTCACGGCTCCAGTTGGGCGTGCCGTGCTGATCGTCGACGATGCGAAGCTCGTCGCGCTCGCGCGCGAGGCGCTCGATTGTCGTCAGGAAATTCCTGCCGGTCGCCGCATAGACCCAGCTCGTGCGAAAGACGAGCGCATGGCCACCGGCTGCAGCGACGGCACGCTCGCCGTCGAGCTTGCTCGCGCCATACACGTTGAGCGGGCCGGTCGGCGCGGATTCGTCGCGCGGCTCAGGGCTCGCGCCGTCGAACACGTAGTCGGTCGAATAGTGAATGAGGAGCGCGTCGAGGCGCTTCGCCTCGTCGGCGAGGATGCCCGGCGCGCGCGCGTTGACCGCATACGCCGCATCCGGCTCGGCTTCGGCGCGGTCGACGGCGGTGTAGGCGCCGGCGTTCACGATGATCGCCGGAGCGATACGACGCACGATCGATACGATCTCGTCGGGGTGCGCGAGATCGAGACCGGCGCGATCGAGTGCCGTCACCTCGCCGAGCGGAGCGAGCGTGCGCGCGAGCTCGCTGCCGAGCTGTCCCGCTGCTCCGGTGACGAGGATCCGCGGGAGGACGGTGCGCGTCGCGCCTGTGGCCGTCGCGCCCGCGGCCGTCGCGCCTGCGGCGCTCACGGATAGCAATCGGCGCGGGCGAGCGGCGAACCAGCCGCGTCGCGCGGGGCGAGCACCGGTGTGATGGCCGCGGGCCACGCGATCGCCAGCGCCGGATCGCTCCAGAGCAGCGTGCGCTCGTGCTCCGGATACCAGTAGTCGGTCGTCTTGTAGAGAAACTCGGCAACCTCCGATACGACGACGAATCCGTGCGCGTAGCCCGGAGGGATCCACAGCATGCGCCGGTTCGCCGAGGAGAGCTCGATCGCGATATGACGACCGAACGTCGACGAGCTCCGGCGCAGATCGACGGCGACGTCGAGCACCGCACCCTCGGTGACGCGGACGAGCTTTCCCTGCGCATGCTCGATCTGGTAATGGAGCCCGCGCAGCACGCCGCGCATCGAGCGCGAGTGATTGTCCTGCACGAAGTCGGCGTCGATCCCGGCTTCGGCGAACGCGCGCCGGTTCCAGCTCTCGAAAAAGAATCCGCGCGCGTCGCCGTGAACCTGCGGCTCGACGACGAGAACGTCGGGAAGTGCGCTCGGCGTCACCCGCATCAGCGGAGCACCCGGTCGTCGAGGAGGCCGAGCAGGTAGCGCCCGTAGCCGTTCTTCGCCATCGCCGAGCCGAGCCGCTCGAGCGCGGCAGCGTCGATGTAGCCCTGCCGCCACGCGATCTCCTCGGGGCACGCGATCTTCAGCCCCTGGCGGCGCTCGATCGTCTCGATGTACTGTGAGGCTTCGAGCAGCGTCTCGTGCGTTCCGGTGTCGAGCCACGCCATGCCGCGGCCCATCACCTCGCACTCGAGCTCGCCCCATTCGAGGTAGCGCCGGTTGACGTCGGTGATCTCGAGCTCGCCGCGCGCGGAAGGCGCGAGGCTCTTCGCGATGTCGGCGACGCGATGATCGTAGAAGTAGAGACCGGTGACGGCGTAGCGCGAGCGGGGCGCGGAGGGCTTCTCCTCGATGCCGACGATGCGTCCGTCAGTATCGAACTCGGCGACGCCGTAGCGCGTCGGATCGGACACCGGGTACGCGAACACGGTGGCGCCGCGCGTCGTCGCCGAAGCGCGGAGGAGCTGCGGCTGCAGGTCGTGGCCGTAGAAGATGTTGTCGCCGAGCACCAGCACCGAATCGCCGCCGGCGATGAACTCTGCGCCGATCACGAACGCCTGCGCGAGCCCTTCCGGCGCCGGCTGCACCGCATACGAGAACGCGAGACCCCAGCGGCTGCCGTCGCCCAGGAGCTGCGCGAAGCGCGGCGTGTCCTCGGGCGTGGAGATGAGCAGGATGTCGCGGATGCCGGCGAGCATCAGCGTCGACAAGGGATAGTAGATCATCGGCTTGTCGTATACCGGCAGGAGCTGCTTCGACACCACCTGCGTCACCGGATGGAGGCGCGTCCCCGAGCCTCCGGCGAGAATGATTCCCTTGCGGCTCATCGGGGCCTCACGCGTAGTGCAGATCGATCCAGCGTCGATACTCGTCGCTTTGCACGCTGGCGATCCAGCGCTCGTTCGCGACGTACCAGTCGACGGTGCGCGCGATCCCGGTCTCGAACGTCTCGTCGGGCTTCCAGCCGAGCTCGCGCGCGAGCTTCGATGCATCGATCGCGTAGCGCCGGTCGTGTCCGGGGCGATCGGCGACGAACGTGATCTGCGCCGCGTAGTCGCGGCCGGGTCGCCGCGCTTCGAGGATGCGGCAGAGCGTTTGCACGACGTCGACGTTGCGCATCTCGGCGCGACCACCGATCGCGTACGTCTCGCCGGGACGGCCGCGCGCGAGCACGGCGCGCAGCGCGCCGCAATGGTCGCCGACGTAGAGCCAATCGCGCACGTTCTGCCCGTCTCCGTACACCGGAAGCGGCTTCCCGGCGAGCGCATTGAGGATCATCAGCGGAACGAGCTTTTCCGGAAACTGGCGGGGTCCGTAGTTGTTCGAGCAATGCGTCGTCAGCACCGGGAGGCCGTAGGTATGGTGCCACGCGCGGACCAGGTGATCGGAGCCCGCCTTCGACGCGGCATACGGGCTGTTCGGCGCGAACGCAGTCGATTCGGAGAACGGCGGATCGGTGGGGCCGAGCGAGCCGTAGACCTCGTCGGTCGACACGTGCAGGAAGCGGAATTCGGTACGCTCGTCGCCGGCGAGCCCCTCCCACCAGCGGCGCACGCATTCGAGGAGCTCGAGCGTGCCGGTCACGTTGGTGTCGACGAACGCGCGCGGCCCGCGGATCGAGCGATCGACGTGCGATTCGGCGGCGAAGTTGACGATCGCCCGCGGGCGGTGCTGCGCGAGCAGGCTCGAGACCAGCGTCGCGTCGGCGATGTCGCCGCGCACGAAGACGTGCCGCGCGTCTCCCGCCAGCGTCGCGAGGCTTTCGAGATTGCCCGCGTAGGTCAGCTTGTCGAGATTCACCACACCCTCGTCGCTCGCAGCGAGCCAGTCGAGGATGAAGTTGGAGCCGATGAATCCGGCGCCGCCGGTGACGAGGATCATGGAGAGACCCGATAGTAGTCACGGTACCACGCGACGAAGCGCGCGAGCCCGTCGTCGAGCGATGTCGTCGGGGCGAAGCCGGTCGCCTCGCGCAGGCGATCGATCGACGCGAAGGTTGCCGGAACGTCGCCGGGCTGCATCGGCATCAATGTGCGAATCGCCTTGCGGCCGAGGAGTCGCTCGAGCGTTTCGACGAAGGTCCCGAGCTCGACCGCGCGATGGTTGCCGATGTTGTAGATCGCGAACGGGGCGGAGTCGTCGTCGGGCGCAGGCACACGTGCGGTCACGCGGACGACGCCTTCGACGATGTCGTCGACGTAGGTGAAGTCGCGCTGCATCCTGCCGGCGTTGAAGAGCCGGATCGGCTCGCCCGCGAGAATCGCGCGCGCGAACAGCATCGGCGCCTGGTCGGGGCGCCCCCACGGCCCGTACACGGTGAAGAAGCGCAGGCCCGTTGCGGGCAGTGCGTAGAGATGGCTGTAGCTGTACGCCATCAGCTCGTTCGCGCACTTCGTCGCCGCGTAGAGGCTCACCGGGTGGTCGACGCGCTGGTCCTCGGAGAACGGCAACGTGTGGTTCGCCCCGTAGACCGACGACGACGACGCGAACACGAGATGCGCGACGCGGTGACGCCGGCAGCCTTCGAGCACGTGACCGAACGCGACGAGGTTGTTGCGCACGTAGGCCTCGGGGTGTTCGAGCGAATGGCGCACGCCGGGCTGCGCCGCAAGATGCACGACACGATCGAAGCCGCCGCGCTCGAAGAGCACCGCACAGGCGACAGGATCCGCCAGGTCGACCTCGGCGAACGCGAACCGCGGATCCCCGGCGAGCTCGCCCAACCGGGCGCGCTTCAGCGACACGTCGTAGTACGGATCGAAATTGTCGATGCCGGTGACCGCGGCACCCGAGGCGAGGAACGCCCGCGCCACGTGCATGCCGATGAAGCCGGCCGCGCCGGTCACGAGCACCCGTCCGGAGATCGGCGCCGCGCTCATCGACGTCGCGCTGATCGATTCCGCACTCATCGGCGTTGCTCGTCGGCGACGGGGGGCACCGTGGTCATCGGTGTTGCTCGTCGGCCGCGACGGGCGCCGCCGCATCGCGCTCGAGCGCGCGCAGCTTGACGTGCTTCATGAAGCTCGCGAACGCGCCGATCGCGCTGTGCGCGAAGCCGGCCGTGCCGTCGAGGAAGCCGAGCCTCACGATGTAGTTCCTGGCGAAGCGAACGAGCGGCGAGAAGAACATCGCCGGCGCCGGGCTGCGCGCACCGCGCGCGTGCAGAAGATCCGCCTGCAGCGTCGTGTACCGGTTCTGCTTCTCGATGTAGCGCTCGATCGATTCCGCCGACAGGTGGAGGAGATCGCCGTCGAGCCTTCCGACGGAACCGGACACGACGACGTGCTCGTGCACCGCGTCGCTGCTCCAGCGTGCGCGGCGGCGGTCGAACAGGCGCACGATGCGATCCGGATAGCCTTCGCCGTGCGCGAGCCAGCGGCCGAGGAAGCGGTTGCGTCGCGCGACCTCGTACGCGGCGTGACTCGGCTCGCTGCGCGCGAACAGCGCTTCGAGCGAGCGCGCAAGCGCAGGCGTCACGCGCTCGTCGGCATCGAGGCAGAGCACCCAGTCGTGCGACGCCGCGTCGACGCCGAACTGCTTCTGCGGCCCGAAGCCCGTCCACACGCGCTGCAGCACCCGGGCGCCGCGGCTTTTCGCGACGTCTACGGTATGATCAGCGCTGCCCGAATCGACCACCACCGACTCGGCCGCGAACGCCGCGGAAGCGAGGCATTCGGCGATGTCGTCCTCGGCGTCGCGCGTGATCACGATCATCGACAGGGGAAGGGTTGCGGGCATGAGAGGGGTCTCGAAGCTCGCGCGATTTTACGTGGTCCGCGCCGGGGGCAAGGCGACTTCCGCTAAGTGCTGCGCATGAGTGCGGCCGACGTCGAGTCGCCAGCCGTGCTCGTCGTGCGTCCCTCGTCGCTCGGCGACATCGTCTACGCACTCGCGGTCGCGACCGACATCCGGCGCAACCGACCCGAGCTCGCCGTCGACTGGGTCGCCGAGCCGGGGTTCGCACCGCTCGTCGCGATGTGCACCGAGGTCCGCGCGGTGGTGCCGTTCAACCTGCGACGGTGGCGCGGCGCGCCGCTGGCCGCCCGCACGTGGCGCGAGATGCGCGGATTCGTCCACAGCCTGCGCAGCACGCGCTATGCGGCGATCCTCGACCTGCAGGAGCAGGTAAAGGGCGCGCTGATCGCGCGGCTCGCGCGCGGACCGCGCCACGGCTTCGACCGCGCGAGCATCCGTGAGCCGCTCGCAACGCTCGGAGACGATTTCCACCATCGCGTTTCCCGCAAGCTCCATTTCGTCGCGCGCGTTCGTGCGCTCGCCGGCGCCGCGCTCGGCTACAGCGTCGAAGGGCTGCCCGCGTGGAAGCTCGCGCCGCCGGCGTCGTCGCGCGCGATGCCTTCGCGTCCGTACGTGGTGCTGTTGCACGGAACGAGCCGCGCGGAAAAGCTCTGGGCCGAGGGCGACTGGCGCGCGCTGATCGAGCGCTGCGAGGGTGCCGGCTACGCTTGCGTGCTGCCGTGGGGCGACGCGGGCGAGGAGGCGCGCAGCCGGCGCCTCGCCGCCGGTTTCGACCTCGCCGTGGTGCCACCGCGCCTCGCTGTGCCCGAGGTGGCGGCGATGCTCGCCAGGAGCGAGCTCGCCGTCGGCGTCGACACCGGCTTCACGCATCTTTCCGCCGCGCTGGGAACGCCGACGCTCGCGATCTTCTGCGCGACCGATCCGGGCCGCCATGGCGTTGCCTGCGCCGGTCCACACGCGATCGACCTCGGCGATGCCGGCGCGCCGCCGTCGCGCGAGAGCGTGATCGCCGCCGCAGGCACGCTTCTCGAGACCGCGCCGGACTAGGGCTATGCTTGAACGCCTGGCGCGTTTCCTCTACACGCTGCTCGGGTGGATCGCGCTGCCGTGGGTGCTCGTCCGCCTCGCCTGGCGCGGCCGACGCGAGCCCGGATATCGCGCGCACGTGGGCGAGCGCTTCGGCTTCTACCGGCATGCCCACCACGTGCGCGCGCCGGAAAGCGCGAGTCCGATCTGGATTCACGCGGTATCGATGGGCGAAACGCGGGTGATCGCGCCGCTCGTGCGCCGCCTCGCATCGCTCGACCCACCACCGCCGATCCTCCTCACGCATACGACGGCGACCGGGCGCGAGACCGGCCATGCGCTGTTCGACGGACGCGTGACGCAGGCGTGGCTCCCCTACGACCTGCCCTTTGCGATGCGCCGCTTCCTCGCGCACTTCCGGCCGCGCGCGGGACTTCTCGTCGAGACCGAGCTGTGGCCGAACCTCGCCGCGCTTGCGGCGCGATCGGAGGTGCCGCTCTTTCTCGTCAACGCGAGGATGTCCGCGCGCTCCGCAGCGGGTTACGCGAGGGTCGCCCTCCTCTCGCGACCGCTGATCGGGTCGCTCGCCGGCGTCGCGGCGCAAAGCGACACCGATGCCGCGCGGCTGCGCGCGCTCGGCGCGCGTGAGGTCGTCGTCACCGGCAATCTCAAGTTCGATGCCGAAGTTCCGCCGCAGATGCGCGAGCGCGGCCGCGCGCTGCGCGCACTGATCGGAGTCGATCGCCCGGTGATCGTCGCGGCATCGACGCGCGAGAACGAGGAAGCGATGATCGTCGACACGTGGCGCAAACGTGCGTCGACGCTGCCGCCGGGGACCCTGCTTGCGATCGTGCCGCGCCACCCGCAGCGCTTCGATGCCGTCGCGGCGCTCCTCGCCGAGCGCGGCATCGCGTTCGTCCGCCGCAGCGGCGCGTCGCAGATCCCCGCCGCGACGCAAGTACCCGCCGCAACGCAGGTCCTCGCCGCGACGCAGATCCCCGCTGCGACGCAGGTGCTCCTGGGCGATACGCTGGGTGAGCTCGTCGCCTACTACGCCGCAGCCGATGTCGCGTTCGTCGGCGGCAG